>CP129473.1:0-345884 GCA_030583745.1 Candidatus Paceibacterota bacterium | reverse complement strand
TTCTATAAATTTATCAGCAAATTCTCGCCAGACGAAGTCGTAAATTAGGTGAGTTGCTTCGCCGAATCGAAAACTTTCTATTGATTCGGACACTTCCTTTTTGCAGATTTCAAGCAGTTTTAGTATTTTGAATTCTTCGCTATCTTCTGTTACGTTCGGAATTTGAGATTCATCACTTATTATTTTACCCCCAGTTTTACTAACGACAAAGCGAGAAATGTTCCAGAGTTTATTACAAAACTTTTTACCCATCGCAACATGGTCTTCAGCAAATCGAATATCTTGACCACCGAGCGCTTGATAGACCAGACCGAAACGCAGTGCGTCGGCGCCGTACTTTTCAATCAAATCCAAAGGGTCAATACCGGTCCCGAGAGACTTGCTCATTCTTTTTCCGTCTTTAGTAAGGATTGTGGCATGAATAACCACATCCTTAAACGGCACTTTGCCGGTAAACTCGAGCCCCGAAAAAATCATTCTGGAAATCCAGAGGTGTAAAATATCTCGAGCAGAAGTGATAACTTGGGTTGGGTAGAATTCTTCAAGGTCATTTTTATGGTCCGCCTCCGCTGAAGCTTTGGCGAGACGAGGCCACCCTAAGCTTGCAAAAGGCCAAAGCGCCGAAGAAAACCAAGTGTCAAAAGTATCCTCGCTTCCTTCAATAGGGACTTTGTGTCCCCACCAGATTTGTCGCGAGATACACCAATCTTTTACATTATAAAGCCAGTCAAGGGATACCTTAGACCATTTTTCTGGATGATATCGCACTTCGCCATTCTCGATCGCTTTTATTGCTTTTTCAGCCAAGGGCTTCATTTTTAGAAACCACTGCTTGGAAAGCAGGGGTTCAATCGTTTTGCCACAACGGTAGCATTTGGCGACATTGTGAGTGAAATCTTCTTCTTTTTCAATTAAATTTAAATCTTTTAATTTTGCGATGACCAGCTCTCGAACCTCGCTAAATTTTTTTCCGTTTAATTCTTCGCTAACGTCAATAATTTTTCCAACTTCGTTTATGATTTTAAAATAGGGAAGGGAGTGTCGCTCGGCAACCTCGCTATCAAAAATGTCGTGTGCCGGTGTAATTTTAACCGCACCGGTCCCAAATTCTTTTTCAATTTGGTCGTCAGCGATAATCGGGATTTCTCTTTCGAGAATTGGAAGCAGAACTTTTTTACCGATTAAGTTTTTGTACCTTAGGTCTTCTGGATGGACGGCAATTGCCGCGTCACCGAGCATGGTTTCCGGTCTTGTGGTCGCGACAGTTACAAAACCACTTTGATCAGAAAGCGGATACTTCAAATACCAGAGTTTTGATTTTTCTTCTTCGTATTCAATTTCCAAATCAGAAAGGGCGGTCTGATCTTTGACGCACCAATTTATAACTCGGTCGCCTTGATAAATCAGGCCCTTTTCGTGGTAATGCTTGAAGGCGACCTTCACGGCTTCTTGATAGTTTTCATCCATTGTGAAGCGTATTCGTGACCAATCAAGCGAACAGCCGAGTTTTTTTAATTGACTTGGGATGGTCTCGCCATATTCTTCTTTCCACTCCCAAATCTTTTGGAGGAATTTTTCTTTGCCAAGATCGTGTCGAGTTAAATTTTCTTTTTTTAGAGATTTCTCAACAACATTTTGGGTGGCAATTCCCGCATGATCCATCCCCGGAAGCCAGAGTGTTTTCCGACCTTTCATTCGATAAAAACGAATAAGGATATCAGACTGGACATTTTCAAGAGCGTGGCCAAGATGAAGAGAGCCGGTTATGTTTGGTGGGGCTATAACTATTGAATAGTTCGTATTGGGTAGTTTATGGTCTTCAGAAGGGAGATTGTCAGGGTTAAAAAAACCACTGTTTTCCCACCGTTTATACACTCTGTCTTCAGTGTTTTTTGGTTCGTATGGTTTTAAAAACTTTTCGTTGATTTTTTCCATTTCATTTAAAGATATCATGAATTGTCGTTGGTAGTTAAAATCAGTTTTCATCATCTCTGATTATTTTTCGTATTCCTTTGTTGTTTTTATGCCAGTGAGATTAACAATTTCTATAAAGGACAAAGAGCATTATAAAGGACAAAAATCTATTTTTAATTTAATCCCCAAAAAGCTTTATAGTGAACAAGCCACGGTGACTATAAAGGACATTTATTTTTTATAAAGGACATTTATTAAAAATCCTTATTTTAAGACAAATTTTGGCTTGACTTCTGTGTTTTTTAGTATATTGTTACAACATATCATTACATCTATGAATTCTCAAGAAAAAATTTATTTCTGTCTTAATCCAAAAACCGAAAGGAGGGATAACAAAATTCTTAGATTAGCGATGGCTTTTAGCTTTGTTTTTCTTTTCAGTTTTACTGTTTGGGGTTATTTTGCTTTTACTTCCGAGCCAGCCCAATTATACAGCGCTTCTGCTTATGCCGAGTGCTCTATGGATATAAAAGTGCAAGCTGGGGATACTGTTTTGTGGGATTCTGGCGCTTTTGGTGACCCAAGTATGCAGATTGAATGGAGTGGAACCGATGGGTTGTCCGGAAACACTTTGACTGTTGAGAAAAAATATAATACTGCCGGGACAAAAGAGGGGATGGTAAAAGTTACAGCTACCACAGATGCTAATTGTGATATAAACGCTGAAGTTATAGCAAGCGCTCCTATCGTTAACCTCACCGCCGACCCCGAAGAAATTGACAAAGGAGAGAGCTCAATTCTAACTTGGGAGTCTGAAAATACTGTGTCTTGTACTGGAGTTGGTTTTAACGCTGAAGGTAAAACTTCTGGAAGTACCCCTGTCTCCCCGATAGCAACCACGACTTACAAGGTCATCTGCAAAAACAGCATAGACGAAACAGCTGAAGATACGGCGACTGTGACAGTTCACGAAGACGATGACCCTCTACCGCCCACAGTCAACCTCACAGCTAATCCAGAAAACATCAAGAAAGGAGAGAGCTCTGTTTTAACCTGGCAATCAGAAAACGCGGTATCTTGCACCGGAACAAATTTTAATACCGACAACAAGACTTCCGGCAATGTCACTGTCTCCCCGATAGCAACCACGACTTACAAGGTCATCTGCAAAAACAGCATAGACGAAACAGCTGAAGATACGGCGACTGTGACAGTTCACGAAGACGATGACCCTCTACCGCCCACAGTCAACCTCACAGCTAATCCAGAAAACATCAAGAAAGGAGAGAGCTCTGTTTTAACCTGGCAATCAGAAAACGCGGTATCCTGCACCGGAACAAATTTTAATACCGACAACAAGACTTCCGGCAATGTCACTGTCTCCCCGATAGCAACCACGACTTACAAGGTCATCTGCAAAAACAGCATAGACGAAACAGCTGAAGATACGGCGACTGTGACAGTTCACGAAGACGATGACCCTCTACCGCCCACAGTCAACCTCACAGCTAATCCAGAAAACATCAAGAAAGGAGAGAGCTCTGTTTTAACCTGGCAATCAGAAAACGCGGTATCTTGCACCGGAACAAATTTTAATACCGACAACAAGACTTCCGGCAATGTCACTGTCTCCCCGATAGCAACCACGACTTACAAGGTCATCTGCAAAAACAGCATAGACGAAACAGCTGAAGATACGGCGACTGTGACAGTTTCTGACGATCCACCTCCTCCACCCCCTCCTCCTCCTCCTCCTCCACCTCCACCTCCTCCACCACCATCTGGTGGAAGCAGTAGATCGGGTGGTTTTATTAGAACTGTGCCAGTTCCACAAGTCTTGGGCGAAACTATTGAACAGTGCCAATTTTTCATTGGTCATCTGCATATTGATTGGGACAACGACCCTGCAGAAGTAAGGAAATTACAAGCTTTTTTGAAGTATCTTGAGGGTTTTGTTGATTTGCCCGTGACAGGTTTTTTTGACAGGCAAACTTTTGATGCGGTAGTTATATTTCAAGAAAGATATTTTAATGAAATTCTCTGGCCATGGGGACACGAAGCCGGTACAGGTTTTGTTTACATAACAACCAGTAAAAAAATAAACGAGATAGTTTGCCAGACAAACTATCCTTTGACTATTTCTCAACTTGTTGAAATTGCGGAATTCAGGAATTTTTTGGCGAGCTTAAAATCTACGGGTAGTCTCGGATTTACCGATACAGACTTTGTTCAAACAGATAGATTTTCTGACGGCAGGGAGCCCGGGGAAGGCCTAGAAGTGATTTTGGGAGCTTTGACTGAAGAAGTCATAGAAGATGATGATTCTATAAAGGACATAGATTCTATAAAGGACACGGAGCTTGATTCGAGCTTGCAAAGTCGTTTGAGGGGCTTGGCACTTTCGGCTTTAAGTCTGCCTCAAAACTTAAGCGACGGAGCACGTTGCACGGTATTATTTTTGCTCACCATAATTATTCTACTGCTCATATCACACCTCCTGACGTTAAGGGATTCTATGAATCTAACGATTACGCGCTCACAGATTCTTACCAAGAAATTGGTAATATTTACCGCCGGCTTATCGGTCTTCATATTCGGGTTTATGCTTGTTTCTCTGAACTGTATCGTAGGTCCTCTGTCGATAGTTTTTGTGGTCTTAGCGATTCTATCTATCTGGCGTATTGTGCGTCTGCGCAAAAGCCAAGTTAGTGCTTAAGTCATTAATTATTAAGTCATTAATTAAAAGAGAGGTTACCCTCGGCCTTGATGTTTTTCGGGGTTTTTGATTTTCTTAGTATTTTCAAATATCCGGCAATGGCGATCATCAGAGCGTTGTCGGTGGAAAGTTCAAATTCCGGAATTAAAATTTCAATTTCTTTCCCAAACTTTCTCTCAATTTCTGACCTTATAAATTTGTTGGCAGAGACCCCGCCGGCGACAATCAAGGTTTTTGCTCCTGATTGTTCAATTGCTTTTTTAATTTTTCTTAAAAATATTTCTACTACTGCTAACTCAAATTCTTCGGCGATAAGACTTTTTTCTTCGGTTGTCTTTGCTGGATATTTTTGCAAGTGGTATAAGACAGCAGTCTTTAACCCCGAAAATGAAAAATCCAAATCCGGTGAATTTATCATCGGTCTTGGGAAATTAATAAGATTTTTTATTTTTGGTTTAAGGTTGCGCGCCTGATCCGCAAGTCGAGAGATTTCGGGTCCGCCTGGGTAGGGAAGGTCTAGCATTCTGGCTACCTTATCAAAAACTTCTCCGACCGCATCGTCTCTTGTTTGTCCTAAGATTTTATAATCTCCCCACTCTTTAACTAAGACCAATTCAGTGTGCCCTCCAGATATTAAAAGAGCCACTGCCGGAAATTCTAAGCTCGAATCTCTAATCTCTAATTTTTTTTTGAGTTTTGAGTTTGTTTCGGATTTAGAGTTTCCTCGGTTTTGCAACGGCAAAACCGAGGCGATGTGTCCCTCCATATGATTTACCGGCACCACTGGAATCCGCTTGGTGGTTGACCAAACTTCTGACAAAGCTTTAGCAAAATTTATTCCGACCCAAAGCGCTGGCTCTAGCCCCGGCCCGTAAGTAACGGCAATTTTGTCAATCGCCGGCTTTTTGATGGTCGGTATAAATTCTAAAAACTGTTCTAATAATTCTGGCTCTCTTTTTAGGATTTGTTTAATTTTCTGTAATTTGGAGTTTGTGATTTGTCTGTAATTTGGAGTTTGTGATTTATGTTTTCCGAAACCTTGTTCCAATACTTTCTGAAGTACTGGAACAAGATTTCGGCTGTGTTCTCTTTTTGCAAGACTAGGGAAGACCCCGCCGTATTTGGCATGTAATTTTGCTTGAGAGAGGGTAATGTTTGAGAGCACCTTGAACTGATGGTTTTTTATGTTACCTTTGGCTTCAACGATACTAATCGCGGTCTCATCACAAGACGTTTCGATGGAGAGTATTTTCATAATTTAGTGCGCGCTCAAGGGATTGAACCTTGGACCTTCTCGACGTCAACGAGACGCTCTACCACTGAGCTAAGCGCGCCTTTACAATGACCCCGACGGGATTTGAACCCGTGTTTTCAGGATGAAAGCCTGATGTCCTAGACCGGGCTAGACGACGGGGCCGTCATGAGACCAACAAAAATTATACACACAGAAAAGGCAAGGGAGATAATAGCATTTTTTGCTAAAAAAGCAAAAAAAGTATAAATTAAACCTACCCGCCTGTCGGCAGGGAAGGTCTTTGGAGGGTTGGCTGAGTGGTCTAAAGCGCCGCACTCGAAATGCGGTTGGGGCTTGTCCCCTCACAGGTTCAAATCCTGTACCCTCCGTTTTTATAATAAATTTTTCTAAATTCCTCGGGCCTTCATTGCTTCAACGATCCTTTTGACCGACAACAAATAAGCAGCTTTTCTTAAAGAAAGTTTTTTCTCTTTAGAAATTTGATAAATTTCATCGAAAGATTTGACCATAATATTTTTTAATTCGGAACGGACTTTTTCTTTGGCCCAATAAAAGTTTTGTAAGCCCTGCACCCACTCAAAATAGCTGACCGTAACACCGCCGGCATTTGCCAGAATATCAGGAATCACTAAGATTTTTTTCTTTTCAAGAATTTTATCAGCTTCAGTGGTTGTCGGACCGTTGGCGAGTTCAAGTATAATCTTGGCTTTAATTTTATTGGCATTTTTGGCGTTTATTTGATTATCTAGCGCCGCCGGAATCAAGATGTCGCAGTCGGCTTCCAGAAGCTTTTCGTTTGAGACTAGTTCAACTTGGTCTTTTGCTAATTTATTTTTATCGCATTTCTCCCCATCACAATACAAGTCTTTTATTGGTTTTCCGGAATTTTTTATTTTTTCTATTTTGTTGAGGTCAAGATTTGTGTGGCTTAATATCCCACCACGACTGTCTGAAACGCCGATTATTTTGTGGCCGGACTCAGAAAGTAATTTGGCGGCTTGCGAGCCGGCATTACCAAAACCCTGAATTACTATCTTTAATCCAGATCTTTTATTTGGCCAAATCTTTTTTATCAATTCTTCTAAAACAAAAACTCCACCTTGGGCTGTTGCGCTGTCTCGCCCCAAGCTTCCACCGAGGATTATGGGCTTTCCGGTAAAAGCTGCTGGCTCACTTTTGTCTTTGATTCTTTCAAATTCGTCTAGCATATAGCCCATAATTTCGGCATTAGTATAGACATCCGGTGCCGGAATGTCTTTTGTTGCTCCTATATGTTTATACATTTCTCTAACCCATTTTCTGGAAATCTCTTCAATATTTTTTTTACTGAATTTTTTTGGTTCGAAAGCTGCTCCGCCCTTTGCTCCGCCAAACGGGATGCCAACCGCGGCACACTTAAGAGCCATCAAAGCCGAAAGTGTCTTGACCTCGTTTAAGTCAGCTTCCGGATGAAATCTGATGCCGCCTTTATACGGACCCCTAGCGTTGTTCCATTGGACTCGGTAAGCAAGAATCTTTTTTTGACCGGAAGATGATTTTATAGAAATATTTTTCTTGATAATTTTGTCCGGTGTTGTCAGTTTTTCAAAATATTTTTTTTCTAAATTTAAAAGAGACGATATCTCGCTCATTCGCTCCAAATAATTTTTGAAAGGATTGTTTTTCATATCCATAAATTTTAACTTGGCGGGGGATAAAAAGTTAGTTGTTCTTGATGTGTTTTTGTGCTATAATTTAAAAGTATGGTAGATAATAAGGGTAATAAACATAATATCGGTAATTGGATTAAGATTTCCATCGCAGTTTTGGTCTTTTTAATTGTCTTCTCTTTCTTTGCGTCAGTGTCTCATAGACTGGTGGTTTTTAAAAGCGGTTTTTTGGCTGAAATCCTGCCAAGAGTTTTAGTTGATTTAACTAACAACAATAGACAGGTCAATCGCGTGGGACTTTTGGAATTAAATCCAACTCTTGAAACGGTTGCCCAGCTTAAGGCCGATGATATGGCAAGTCGCGGTTATTTTGCTCACAACAGTCCTGATGGTTTAACACCTTGGTATTGGTTTGGCCAAGTAGGATACGATTTTCTTTATGCCGGCGAAAATTTAGCTGTCCACTTTTCAGATTCAGGTGACGTTGTTAGGGCTTGGATGGATTCACCGGGTCATAGAGCAAATATTTTGAATGATAAATTTAGCGAAATAGGTATTGCCACGTCCAGAGGTTTTTACCAAGGCAGAGAGACGGTTTTTGTGGTGCAGATGTTTGGCCATCCGAAAAGTCAGAGATTGATTACTCCGCCAGTTTTGGCCTTAGCTGATTCTGAAGGTTCGGAAAATATTGTCTTAGAGCCATCAAGTGAAGTCCAGTCGGCAGTAGTGGAAGAAAAACCGTTGGAAATTTTCACTGAAGAGCGGGTAGGTCAAAGCTTTGTTGCTGTTCAGTCTCCAGAAGTCGGCGACGCCGAAATTGGCGAAGAGGTTATAAATTCAGAACAGATTGTTCGGTCTGAATTGTCAGCTGATTATTCAAAAACTTGGGAAAAATTGTTATCTAGTCCGACCTTAATTTTGACCGTGATCTATATCGTTTTAGGAGCAATTGTCTTTTTCTTTGTAATTCTTGCCCTGCTTATTGAAATTCATAAGCATCATTGGAAGCACGTTGTTTATGGACTTTTGCTTTTGGCGCTGATACTAACCCTGTATTTAGCTTATAAATTTTCGCTAAATAGTGTGGAGGTTTTGAGTTTGTTGTCTTGATCAAAAAATCTAGGCGTGGAGGTGGAGATAGATATCTTCTAGCGCCTTAACTCCGTCGCCACAGGCGATGTTGTTCTGGTGGTATAAAACATTGGTGCAATCGCCGGCTGCCCAAACGCCCTCAATTTTGGTTGCTTGGGTTAGGGGATCAATTGGAATTCTTTTGTATTGATCAAGCTCAAGGAAACCTTCTAGATAATTGGTATTTGGTACCAAACCGATTTCAACAAAAATTCCTTCCGCCGGCATCTCAACAACTTCGCCAGTCTCATCGCTTTTATAGACTATTGAACTGGCAAATTTTTCACCCTTTACTTCCAATATATCAACATTTTTCAAGGCCTTCATTTTCGGATTTTTTAGGACTTTTTCAACAGTAACCGGATCTGCTTTAAAATCTGGACTACGATGCAAAAGCGTAACGCTCTTGGTGTAAGCTAAAAGTTGAGCGGCAGTTTCAAAGCCAGCGTTACCACCGCCAATCACCACGACATCTTTATCAGAAAACATTGGGCCGTCGCAGGAAGCGCAGTAAGTAATACCTTTATTTTCAAATTCCTCGGCGCCGGGTACCTTCAGCTTCCGTCTTTGGCTTCCGCTTGCTATGAGAATGGTTTTTGCAAAATATTCAGCTTTGGTTGTTTTTACGACAAAAACTTCATTTTCTTTTTTAACCGAAACAGCTGTTTCTCCTTCTTTTATATCAACAACATCTCCAGCGTAAGTTTCCAAATGTTTCTTGAAATTTTTTGCCAGATCTTGACCAGAAATAGAGACCGTACCTATCCAGTTCTGGATATCTGGAGAGACGGTACTCTGACTTTCAAAATTTGTAGTTATAAAAACTGTTTTTAACTTTTTTCTGGCGGCATAAACTCCGGCGCCAACACCAGCCGGACCGCCGCCGATTATGGCAAGGTCGTATATCATCTTTTTATTTTTTAGAACGACGCAAGAACGCTGGCACGGCACCCCAATCGTCGTCGTCATCAATCACAGGAGATTTTTTCTCTTCGCTAGACGCTGGGCTTTCTTTTGTCGCGCTCATGCTTGGTAGGGAATTATAAATTTTGCCTTTTACTCCGTTTTCATGTTCGTTACTTTGAAAAAGTGTTTTTTTGATTGAATTTTCTGGAAAACCGGAAGCGATGACTGTAATCTTTATTTCGTTTTTCTTGAGTTTCTCGTCTCTTGCTGTTCCGAAAATTATCTTGGCATTTGGATCAACCGATTCGGTGATAACTTTTGCCGCTTCTTGGATTTCAAACATTGTTAAATCATCTCCGCCGGCAATGGAGAACAAGACACCCTTGGCTCCATTTACCGAAAGCTCCAAAAGTGGGGAATTGATAGCGGCCTTAGCGGCTTCTTCAGCTCTTTTTTCTCCGGTTGCTGTGCCGATTCCCATCAGGGCCGGTCCAGCATTTTCCATAATGGCTTTGATGTCGGCAAAATCTGTGTTTATAACCCCAGGGGTGGTAATGAGGTCGGAGATTCCTTCCACCGCTTGTTTTAAGACATCATCACACATTGCAAAAGCGTTTTTGGCAGTCGTATCTTTTTGGATTGTTGAAAGCAGTCGGTCGTTTGGGATTATGATGATGGCATCAACCGCCGCTCTAAGTTCGTTTAAACCCTGCTCGGCAATTTTCATTCTTTGTTGGCCTTCAAAGAAGAATGGTCTAGTTACGACTCCAACAGTTAAAGCGCCGAGCTCTTTTGAAATTTGCGCGATTCGGGGTGCGGCACCGGTACAAGTTCCACCACCCATGCCGCCAGCGATAAAAACCATGTCAGCACCTTTTATTGCTTCCTGGATTTCTTCTTGTGTTTCTTCAACTGCTTTTCTACCGAGCTCTGGGTTCATCCCAGTGCCGAGTCCACGAGTCAAGTTTTTACCAATGTGAATTTTTCTTTTTGCCAGTGTATTGTGCAAATCTTGCGCGTCAGTATTGATACCGATAAATTCAACCCCTTTGACTTTGGAGTTGATCATGTGGTTTATTGCGTTTTTGCCGGACCCTCCGACTCCCAAGACTTTTATTCTGGCAAAAGCTTCTACTTCAGGTTTAATTTGAGGCATATTATTTAAGGTTTATTTAATTTTCATAATACTAGCAAATCTTTTGAAAATGGCAAATTCTGTTTTCTAAGGCATGAAGCGCTTGATTGTCCTCTTTAATTTTAAACCGACTTTCCTTAAAAACATCCCCATTCTTTCATCATCTTCGCCGGAGCCGAGGCCGATTAAGCAAAGACCATAGACAGATGCCCAAGAAGAATCTTTTCCGCTTTCTTTTGAATTTTTGTTTGGTATCATTCCGATTCTGGTTGGCAGATTCAAATATCCTCTTGCCAACTCCTCAAGTCCGAAGATTTGACTGCCGCTTCCGGAAAATGTTATGCCGGCCGGCAGAAGTCCGCTCCGACCTATTTTTCTTAGATGAGAATCCACCATATCAAAAATATCAGATAGTCTGGCATCAATGATTTCCTCTAGCTTTTTCTTTGGATAAACGGTCGTTGTCAGCCCGCCTTGTTTTATGTGGTCCGCCTCTTCAAGAGAAATTTTTAAACCCAAAGCAATATCGTTTGTGATGTTGTTCGAGCCGGCCGGAATTATTTCAAGTGACACAGGGATACCGTTTTCGTAGACGACTATCGAGACAGTCTCGGCTCCGATATTAACAAGAGCGCAACCAACCCTTCTGTCCCTTTTTGACAATAAGATCATTCCAGCGGCAATTGGTCCTGCTACAAGTTCGGAGACTTCAATCCCAGCTTCTTCAAAGGAGTCCACCAGATTGTTCAGATGTTGCTCTAGAACGGTGATAAAGAGATATTTAGCTTCCAACTTAACACCCTTCATTCCGATTGGATTTCCAGTTGGAGTCGGCTTGCCGTCGATCTTGTATGATAGGGGAATAGAGTGAAGGATCTTTCTGTTGATTATTGATTGTTTCGGTATGTTTTCCTCGCATAATTCAGACAATCTCTCTACATCAAGTTCAGTAATTTCCGAGTCACCCTTGGAGACTGCGGTTTCTGCCGAAACCGTAATATTATTTAGGCCGATTCCACCAACCGACACTAAAGTTTTTTTTATTCTAAACTTGAATCTCTTTTCGATGTCGTTTCTGGCGTGCTTTAATGCTTCCACGAGCTCTTCTTTTTCAGAGACATAACCGTTGTGCAAACCTTTCGCTGGGTAAATTCCGGAACCTTCTATCTTCGGCAAGACCAATTCTCCTCCGTGTATTGCATTGGAAATTCCAATACGGATATTTTGAGTACCAACATCAAATCCGACGACGAAATTTTTTGCCATGATAAAATTCAAAAACTTAGCTGCTTTAAAGACGCAACTTTATTTTCCTGAAAATTATACCATGCTCACGAAAGCGAAATTTTGAATTTTCTGCCAAAGAAGCTTTTATTGTGGAATACTTATTTTGAGTTTGGAGGCCAATATTTTTTCTTGTCGGTCCATTTTTTTTCCGTGCTCAAGGCCTTTGAGATGAAGTAGGCCGTGGATAAAAAGGTAAAGCAAAAAATTTTTTTGGCTTAAGTCGTACGAGACAGCCTGCTTTTTAATGAGCGGTAGGTTTAAGAAAATTTCTCCAGAATTTTTTGAAAGCGAAAAACTCAAGACATTTGTCGGCCGGTTTTTGCCCCGAAACTTTTTGTTCAATTTCTTGGACAGATTGTTTTCTATTAATACCAGACTAAGATCGTATTTTTTGCCGACCACTATTTCTTTTGTTTTTTTAAGAAGCGAGCTTCCTATGGGTAGCTCGCTTCTGGTTTTTTTGGAGATTTCAAACATTCTATCTTTTACCCGGTCGATTTCTGGTGTCTTGAATTTTTCCGAATTTGATAAGGCGATCAACTTCTTTTTTCTTCGCTAATGATTTTAAAGTTGCTTTTTTCTTTTTGAAATCGGATAGTTGTCTGGCCTTGTATCTGATTGATCTGGCGCGTTTTAAAACACCCGACCCCTGGACTTTTCTTGTGAACTTTTTAAGCAGGCCAAGACTATTTTCTGTTCCTGAATTTGAAACTTCAACGTTTGTAGACATAGGTGCAATATGCTACCACAGTAGTTTTTTAAAAGCAAACCAGTGTTCTAAGACGCCCCGATCTTTTTTAGGTGGCCTACTAGGGTTTGGGTTGGTACTGTTTCTTGTGTTCGGCTTTCTGCGTCTCTAACAATTACTGAATTTTCAACCGCCTCTTTTTCTCCGATAATAAGAATGTGTGAGAATTTTAAACTTTCGGCGATAGTAAGCTGATTTGAAATTTGGTCTTTGGTCAGGGCGTGAAATAGAGGAATTTTGGCACGCCTTAATGTGTCCACTACTATAAGACTTTTGGCTTTGGCCTTATTGCCTAAATGCATCAAAAATATTTTTGGTCTTAATTGTTTTATATTTTTCAGTTTTTGATTTTTGTAGCCACGGTCTTTCACCGAGACATAAAGCATTGGCACGTCTTTTCTGACTCCAAATTTTCTGGTGATGTTTTGATGTCTCAATCCAAATGCCAGAACTTCTTCCCCGTCTTTTATTTTAAAAATAGTTCGATGACAATTTTCCCAGTTTGGGATTAAAAAATGGTTTAAGTCATAGGGGGTTTCAAGTTGTTCAAGATATTCCAAAATTTCTCGGAAATGCTTGATGTTTATCTGGTCTAAATAATCGAGTGGTTTTGGGGCGCTATTCCAGAAGCTCTTGAGATTTTCGTTTTCTTTATATTTTCTATAGACCCTGTTTATGTTGGAGTCTTGTATTTGGTTGCCCGGCGTATTGTCCAGATTTTTTTTCAAATGACCGAAGAAATCTTTTTCAAATTTAGTAAAACACTCTCGATCGCCGATATGATTTATCTCAACTTTCAGATTTTGAGCATGTTGAGATAAAAGGGATGTGGCGGTTTTTATAGCAATCGCCTCTGCGATACTCTCAAGTTGACCTAAAATCAAAAGGTTTAGAACAGACTCGGTGTTTTGTTTGCCCACTGTTTCTTTATAGCAGACCATTGTCGGCGACGGGAGTTTCTGAAAGTGCCCGTCAAGATAACTTCTTAAGATTCTGATTTTGTTCTCCAGTCTGTGACTCCTCTCCATTTCGCTTCCTATTTCTGGCTCAGCGATGCAATCATTGCAATCTCCGGATAATACCGAATCTTCTTTAGTTACTCTCGGTTTCTTGATTGGCACGAAACCGTAAAACATCGCCGTTTCAAGGGCTTTGTCTATTTCCTCCAAAATCAAACTATTTTTTTTGTTTATTTTGGTGGATGACATTTTTGTTTATTTATCGTTGAAAACTGAAACTTCCAGGTAGGAACTGAAGCCGGTTGACTGGAAACAGTCGGACAAGCGGTCGACCGATTATCAGTTCTTCTTTTAATGGACCCCAGATTCTTGAGTCGGAGCTTTGGGGTCGGTTGTCTCCCATTACAAAATACTCGTCGCTTTTTAATTTTGTTTTTAAGTTGTCTTGTTTTCTGAATGAAAGATAATCTTCGTCAAGGAGAAATCCTTCAGGAAAATCAGAATTGCTGATTCTGATATTTTCTCCTCTGATTTCGATAGTTTCTCCGGGCAGACCAACAACCCTTTTAATAAAAAATTTTGTAGTGTCTTGCGGATAGCGGAAAATTATGACTTCTCCACGCTTTGGCTGGCTAAACGCCTTGTAAGTTAGCTGATCTACAATCAAATATTCACCCGGATGAAAGGTTGGTTCCATGGAGGCACCATTAACTATGAATGGTTGGGCGATAAATATCCTGAAAGGGACAACGATGAGGAAAGCGATTAAGGTAAACTTCACTAACTCTTTAAAAAAACCGCTTTTTTTATGTACTTGAGGAGTTTCTTCCGTCATCTTGCAGACCATTTTATACGAATAAAAAAATAACGCAAGCTCGAGTGCCGAGTCTGACATAAACATTCAGCCCTCTTGGTTTTTCTAGTGGTTAAAATTCATTTTTTTAATTTGAGATTTTAACTTTTTCAAGTATTCTATATTTGATGATTTATATAATTGGTTTGGGTAATCCCGGCGAAGAGTATGAGGAGACTCGGCACAACACTGGAAGGATGGTTGTCGATTTTTTTCATCGTTCGGCAAAATTTCCCGAATGGAAAATTGATAAGAAGTCCAAATCCCTGATTTCAAAAGGTAAAATCGGAAAAACCGAAGTTCTTTTAATCAAACCAGAAACTTTTATGAATAAATCTGGTATCTCTGCCGCTTCTTTTGTGACTTCAGTCAAAAAAGCTCGAGACCTGATTGTTATTTACGATGATTTGGATTTGCCGTTGGGTAAAATGAAAATTTCTTTCAATCGGGGAGCTGGCGGCCACAGGGGGATTGAATCAATTGAGAGAAGTTTGAAAACCAGAGAGTTCGGTAGATTGAGAATCGGCATATCTCCACAGACTCCGAGCGGGAAACTGAAAAAACCGCAAGGTGAAAAAGCGGTAATTGATTTTATTTTAGGAAAATTTCGAAAACCAGAAATTGATGAGCTGAAAAAAATTTCAAAAAAATCAGTTTTGGCGATTGAAGATATAATTTCCGAAGGTCTCCCGAAAGCAATGGGGAAGTGGAATTAGAAATAAAATTTTATTCTTTAGCTGTTACCGTATCTTTTGTGGCCGGCTTTTCTTCCGGATGCGCTTCCATATAAGAGAGAGTCATTTTTTGTTCTTTTGGTTCAAACAGAGTGATTTTGAATTTATAGCTGTTGCCTAAAGATAATTTTTCGCGGAGTTTTGATTCATTGCCGAATTCGGAGATATGCACCAAGCCGGCCACCCCTTCTTCAATTGAAGCCAAAGCTCCGTGCTTGTTGAATTTGATGACAACTCCGGTGGCAATGTCGTCTTTTTTGTATTTTTTCTCGGCTTCGGTCCAAGGGTTCTTTTTTAGGGCCTTGATTGAAAGTGATATTTTTTCGTCTTTGACCTCAATGATTTTAACTCGGACTTTTTCACCGACCTTAAACATTTGTTTTGGATCTTCAACCAAACCCCAATCCATTTCTGAAATGTGTACTAACCCTTCAAGACCTTCTTCAACTTTAACGAAAGCTCCGAAATCAACAACTCCGGTAATTTCTCCTTCAACTTCGTCGCCGACTGAATATTTTTCTATAATCTTTATCTTCTTTTTCAACTCTGGACTTTTTTCAGAAAAAATCAATTTTCCTTCTTTCGGCGAGGCGTTGATGATTGAGACGGAAAGTTTCTGACCAACCATTTTTTTCAATTCTTCAAGAATCCTGTCTTTGTCGCCATCTGCAACGCGCGGATAATGTTCAGAATTAAGCTGGGAAGCTGGTAGAAATCCGATTACTCCCTGCCAGGTCAGCATTAAGCCACCTTTGTTTGCCTCTTGCACAACGAGCTCAAAAATACTCTTACTTTTTATAGCTTCTTCAGCTTCGCTCCAAACTTTTGCTTGCCTAGCTTCTTTTAATGAAATTTCAAAATAACCATCTTTTTCTTCAAGGTCTATTATTTTTCCGCTGATGTTGTCCCCAGGACTGACATTTTTGATGATGTCTCTTGCGATATTGAATTCTCGGCCGTAAATGATTCCTGTGCCGAACGGTTGGAGATCAACAAAAACTGAATTTTTATAGACGTCTATAACCTGGCCATCGACAAGGTCACCAACAGCCGGCGGGTTTGAGATTTCGCTTATGAATTTGCTGGTCAATGACTTATCATCGTCTCCAATAGAATTTTCCTCGGAAACCGATTTCCTAGTCTTGCCTTCTGATGTTTCTTCTCTCTCTAATTCTAAAGTGGCTGTTTGGGTCATTTTTTATATGTCTTTTTGGGACAAGTTATACCATTATATTGATTATTTAATTTGTGTCAAAAGATAAAATTAGGCCTTTCTATCTGTATTTTAAAATAGCGGTATGCTATAATTTAAGCATGGTAATCACTTACCACGGTTTAGAATTTGTCAAAATAACCTTTGGTGACATTACGATTGCTTTTAACCCTGTTTCCAAATCTTCCGACTACAAATCGTCGTCCTTTGGCGCCGATATGGCTTTTATCAGTTTGAATGACCCCGATTTTAACGGTTGGCAATCGTTGGCGAGAGGGGAGAAGGAACCTTTTGTCATAAATGGACCCGGAGAATATGAATTCAGAGGAGTCTTTGTTCGCGGTTTTCCGTCTTTTTCTTCTTATAAAAATAAAAAACGCCCAAATACATTTTATAACGTGATTTTGGAAGAGACGTCGATTTGTTTCCTTGGTGCCATAAGTTCTGAAAATATAAAAGACCACCTCAACGCTTTAGAAGAAGAAGTTGATATACTTTTTATACCGATTGGCGGGGATGGCGTGTTAAGCGCCGCTGAAGCTTATAAGACAGCAGTCGGACTGGAATCAAAAATAATTATTCCGATCCATTTCAATTTCAATGGCGACAAAAATTCTTTGAAGACCTTTTTGAAAGAAGGTGGAGAGGAAAATTTGAAGCCGGTTGAAAAGCTGTCTTTGAGGAAAAAAGATTTAGTCGGTAAGCAGGGCGAGATCGTTGTCTTATCTCAAGGTTAATTTTATTTTCTTAAAAATGAACGAAGATTTTTTTGGAAAGATTGCAAACAGTTCGCAACGGCAAAAGAAAACCATCGCTTTTGTTATTTCTTTTTTTATAACCCTAGTAATATTTTCTTTCTGGATAATAGACTTTCGGTCTCAAAACGAATCCTTGGCCAAAGCAAAAGAGAGCGAGTATGGTAATACACCTTTCTCAACGTTACGGAAAAATTTCAGCCAGACTTTTGAAATTCCCAAGCAAAACTTTGCTTCCTTAAAATCGGCTATGACTGACTTTTTTGCTAAGCAAGCCGAGGTTTTTGAGGAAATTGAAAAGAGTGTTTCGACAACAGAAGAGAAAAGTCTTGATGACAGTCAAGTCATTGTCCTTGATTAAAAACTTTAAGTGATTTTATGCCAAAAGAAAAGCCAGAAAAAAAAGGATTACAAGATGATTTAAGAGCAGAAAACTCCGGAATTATTTCTCGCGATATAACTTTGGAGATGAAAGAATCGTATTTGGATTATGCGATGTCGGTTATTACCGCGCGCGCTTTGCCGGACGTGCGAGACGGCCTAAAGCCGGTCCAAAGGAGAATTCTTTACGCTATGCATGAGATCGGTCTTTCAGCTGGTGCCAAGACTAGAAAGTCAGCCAAAATTACTGGAGATGTAACTGGTAATTATCATCCTCACGGCGATACTGCTGTCTATGAAGCGTTGGTGAAAATGGCACAACCCTTTGTTATGCGCTACCCGTTGATTATCGGCCAAGGAAATTTTGGCTCAATTGATGGCGACAACGCTGCGGCACCAAGATATACCGAAGCCAAAATGTCTAGAATCGCCGGCGAGCTTTTACGCGATTTGGAAAAAGAGACGGTTGAATGGAGGCCGAATTACGAAGGCACAAGGCAAGAGCCGACTGTTTTGCCGGCCGCCGCGCCGAATTTGCTTTTAAACGGTACGCTTGGCATTGCTGTTGGCATGGCGACCAATATCCCGCCACATAATTTGCGGGAAGTAGCAGAGGCGGCCATTTATTTAATTGACAACAAAGATGCAACAACCGAAGATCTTTTGAAATTTGTTAAGGGGCCTGATTTTCCAACAGGCGGAGTTATTTTCAACGAAAAAGATATTCATCATGCTTATGCCACCGGCCGAGGCGGGGTGATTGTTCGAGGCGAAGCGGAAATTGTTGAAAACAAAACCGGCCAGTCGCAGATTATCATTTCTTCAATTCCTTATCGCGTCAATAAGGCCGACTTAATAATGAAGATTGCTGACATGGTTCGCGAGAAAAAAATTGAAGGTATTAAGGCCTTGCGCGATGAATCAACAAAAGACATTAGGGTTGTAATAGATTTGAAAAACACCGCCCACCCTCAAAATGTCTTGAATTATCTCTATAAACACACCCAACTGGAAGAAACTTTCCATTACAATACAGTCGGCTTGGTTAAAGGCGTGCCTCAAACACTTTCCTTAAAGGGATTGCTTGAAGAATTTGCTGAACACAGAGTGGTGATTGTTCGAAAGAGAACAGAATATGATTTAAGAAAAGCAGAAGAAAAAGAGCACATTCTTCTAGGGCTTAAAAAAGCTCTTGATCATATAGATCGAATAATCAAGCTTATAAAATCTTCAAAAGACGTTACGGATGCACACAAGAAACTAAAGCAGGAGTTCAAGTTTTCTGATATACAAGCCACGGCAATTTTGGAAATGCGCCTTCAGAAATTAGCTGGTCTGGAAAGAAAAAAGATAGAAGAGGATTTGAAAACCACCCAAGAGCTTATTAAAAAATTAAAATCCATTCTTTCCAGTCCGAAGATGATTTTGCAAATTATCAAAGACGAAATCAAAGAAATTGCCGAAAAGCATGGAGACGAGAGGAGGACAAAGGTCGTTAAGGGCGGAGTCAAGAATCTTTCAGTTGAAGATTTGGTGCCGGAAGAAGAAAATGCTCTAGTTCTGACGGCTGGAGGTTATATCAAAAGAACCAACCCGGAAGAATTTAGAAGACAAAAACGCGGTGGGGTCGGCGTTATTGATTTGGATACCAAAGAAGAAGATTTTGTAACAATCCTTTTGACAGCTTCCACTCACGATGACGTCTTATTTTTTACTGACAAAGGCAAGGTCTACAAGACTAAAATGTACGAACTGCCAGAAGGCCGAAGGGCGACTCGTGGCAAGTCGGTTATGAACTTTATTTCGCTTGAAGCCGATGAAAAAATAACCTCCATTCTACCTCTGAAGAAAGGCAAGGATGTTTCAAAACTTTCAGTTTTTATGATAACCGAGCGTGGTACTGCCAAAAAAGTCAAAGCCGAGAGTTTTAGCGATGTCAGAAGAAGCGGAATTATCGCTATCAAACTACCGTCCGGCGACAGACTTGTCTCGGTTGAGCTTGTTAGTGTGGGCGACGATGTGGTTGTTGTTTCTTCCAAAGGTCAGTCAATCAGATTCAAAGAATCTGATTTTCGAGATATGGGGCGAGGGGCAACCGGTGTCAGGGCCATTAGACTCGGGAAAAACGACGTCGTTGTTGCTATGCAGGTCGCAAAGAAAGAATATAAAGATCCGGAAATTCTTGTTGTCAGTCGCGGTGGTTACGGCAAGAAAACCAGTTTAAAAGAATACAAAAATCAGAAGCGTGGTGGGTCGGGGATTAAGACAGCGAAGGTTACTGAAAAGACCGGACCACTTATCACTGCTAAAGTTATAGAAGAGGAGGAAGAAATTGTTGCTATTTCACAAAAAGGTCAGGTCATCAGAACCGCGCTTTCCGAGATTCCGACTCTTGGACGACAGACTCAAGGTGTTAGAATAATGAAGCTTAGAGAGGGTGACAAAATCGCGTCTTCAATTTGCTTGTAAAAGTTTTCTATTGTTAATAAATTTAAAGACGGTTTTTGGTTTTTTAGTATAATTAAAACCGAATGCCTTTTACCAATCCTAAGAAAAATATAGAAAAATTCCAGATTTTGCCCGGAACTTGCGTAGTTGATTTAGGTTGCGGATCTGGGGAATACTCACTTTTGGCAGCTTTACTCGCTGGAGAAAAAGGCCGGCTTTATGCTGTTGATATCCAGAAAGATGTCTTAACAAGCTTGAAAAGACGCGCGCAAGAAAAACGGATTTTTAACATTGAGGTAATTTGGGGTGACGTTGAAAAGCTGGGCGGGACACATCTTGTTGATGATTCTGTTGATGTCGCTATCGCTTCAAACATTTTTTTTCAAATTGAAGACAAAGAGAGTTTTGTTCAGGAAACCAAAAGAATTTTAAAGACAGGTAAAGGCAAAGTTTATCTTATTGACTGGCTTGATTCTTTTGGCAATCTTGGGCCGGAGAAAAGTCGCGTGGTTTCTCCGGAAGTCGCCAAGGAGATTTTTTCCCGAAACGGTTTTGTACTAGAGAGAGTGTTATCGGATGTCGGAGAGCATCATTATGGTCTAGTCTTTAGGAAATTGTAGTCGTGTTATTATATTTCTAAATCTGACATGAAAAATATTTCTAAATTCCAATTAATTGTTCTTGGTGTTTTTGCCGCTTTTTTCATAATCGGCATTTTGGTTTTTGCGATGGCAAGAAGTGGGAGTAGGACTGCGGTTATTGAGGTTTTAATGTGGGGAGCGATGCCGAGAAACCAATTTGCTGAAGTCCTTAAAGCTACCGGTCTAGACCAAAACGAAGAAATTAAAATAAGTTACGAAGAAAAGAGGCCGGAGACATTTGACCAGGAACTTCTTGAGGCATTGGCAAAAGACGCCGGACCAGACTTGTTTTTTGTTAGCAGTGATAATTTGTTGAAGCAAAAACAGAGAATTTTCGCTGTTCCTCTTGCTAGTTTTTCGGAAAGAGATTTCAAAAAATCCTTCATTGAGGGCGCTGAAGTTTTTTTGTCTGAAGAAGGGGTTTGGGCTTTGCCGATCTCAATTGATCCTATGGTGATGTACTGGAATCGAGACATTTTTACCTTTGCCGGATTGATCGAGCCACCTTCGTTTTGGGATGAGTTTTATGATATCTCTTCCGCACTGACGAGAAGAGACCCAAATTTTAATATCACCAGAAGCGCTTTGGCCTTAGGTGAGTTTACCAACATAAACCACGCTTTTGAGATTTTGAGTTTACTTATTATGCAGGCCGGAAATCCGATAGCCGAAAAAAAGTCAAACGGGGTTTTGACGAGCACGCTCGACGAGGCAAGAGGTCTGCCGGCCCTACCGGCCGAAAGAGCTTTAAGTTTTTATACCGAATTTTCAAACCCTTTAAAACCTTTTTATAGCTGGAACCGCGCCCTGCCCAAGTCAAAAGACTTTTTCGTTGCTGGGGATTTAGCGATCTATCTTGGTTTTGCTTCCGAACTTTTTGAAATTCGCGATAGAAATCCTAACCTTAATTTTGACGTAGCTCTAATACCCCAAGCCGAAAGTGTTAATAATAGAATTGTCTATGGAAAAATGGAGGGTCTTGCGATAAGTAACCGCTCTAGAAATATTGCCGGAGCTTTCAGAGTAGCTTCAATTCTTTCCGGCCAAGATAATTCCCGAGCTTTCAGTCAGATTAGGAATTTGCCGCCAGCAAGAAGAGACCTGCTTTCCTTGCGACCGGAAAGAGCTTTTATGGAGACTTTTTATCAAAGCGCTGTAATTTCAAAGACTTGGCCAGTGCCGGATAAAACAAGAGTGTCGAATATCTTCAGAAACATGATAGAATCGGTTACTGGTGGCCGAGCGGTAGTTCGCGACGCCGTTCAAAGAGCTCATCAAGAACTTAATTTGATTTTGAGATAAATTAAATGAAGAAGTTTTTATTTTTTTCTATAATTTTTACTCTGGTTTTTGTTTTTACCCCTTTGCCTTTCTTAGCGACAGGGCAAATATTACCCGATGCTGGAGACGGAGTTGGCGAATCAACACCTCCACCCCCATCTGAACCGCAAAGCGAGCAATCACAGCAGGGTGGCGGGGGATTGGTTCCAAACTGTCCGCCGGAAGGTTGCGGTTGGACGGAGCTTTTGATTTTGGCACAAAACGTAATGAATTTTTTGATTATAATTTCTCTACCTCTTTCCGCCATCGCTTTTGCTTATGCCGGATTTCTATATTTGACAGCAGCGGGCAGTGAAGACAAAATCAAGAAAGCCCACGAGATTTTTAAAAACGTGGCGATTGGTCTTTTTCTTGTCTTGGCGGCTTGGCTTATTGTCTGGCTTATTATTTCAACTCTGTTACGGGAAGATTCACTTCTTCAGCTCTTAAGACCGAACAAATAATCGTGATATAATTATGTTGAAAATGAAAAGTAAATATTTTTTTTCGGCAGTTTCTCTTTGTTTGTTTTCCATTTTTCTAATTTTATTTTTCGTAAATCCGGTTTTGGCCAACATAACCGAGCCCGCAAATCCTCCCGGCATAGAGTCGCCGTTCAAGGACCCAAAAATGACTCTTATTGGTCTTCTTAACTTGATTTTGAGAGATATTGTTTTGCCGATTGGCGCTGTGATAGCGGTCTTGGCTTTGATCTTTACCGGCTTTCTTTTTGTTACGGCGCAGGGCAATGAAGACAAGTTGAAGACCGCCAAGAAATCTCTGACTTGGACGGTTGTTGGTATTGCTGTTTTACTCGGCGCGTTGGTGATTTCCGAGGGTATAAAAAATACAATTTGTTTGATTTCTGATATTCCGGGATTAGAATGTCCAAAAAAATAAAATGAAGAAGTTTTCAAAATTTTCACTTATTCTGTCAACTTTGTTTTTTTTGCCACATATTGCGAGCGCGCAACTTCAACCGAGAACCCCAAGAAATTTTCAGGAATTTGCGGATATAGTTTTAAACATATTGTCTTTAGCCGCGCCCCTCGTAATCTTTATTTCTTTTGTAATATTTTTTTGGGGATTGGCGATTTTTATCTTGAAAGCCGATGAAGAGGACAAGAGAAAGAGTGGAAAGACTTTGATGATTTGGGGCATTATCGCGCTTTTTATTGCCGTTTCAACTTGGGCTTTGGTTGGGATTCTATACGCCAGCGTTCTTGGTTCCGAATTTAAATTTTTACCCCAATTAAGAACAAAATGAAATATTCTATTACAAATAAACACTTGAAATTCTTGGCGATATTTTTTTTGTTTTCGCCCGCTCTTGTTTCGGCTCAAAATCCGACCATTCAGTCTCTTCTGGCTTGGGCTTGGATACCACTTTATCTTTTACTTATTACCATTATGGGTTTTGCTTTAGCGTTTTTTCTTTGGGGCGCTGCGGTTTTTATTTTGAATTCCGGCAATGAAGACAAGAGAAGGGAAGGGAGGCAAAGAATGTTGTGGGGGATCGTAGCTTTGGTGATAATGGTTGGTATTGGCGGGATTATGTGGGCTTTGCAATTAGGATTCGGACTGTCGCCCATCCCTAGATAGATTAAAAGTCAGAATAATTTTTAAAATTATCGTATAATTTATAAATATGATTCAAATTCTTTGCAATTGGGGCGCAATACCAAAAGATGTTTGCCAGTATCTTCTTGGAATAC
The DNA here is from genome assembly GCA_030583745.1 of Candidatus Paceibacterota bacterium. Lineage (NCBI taxonomy): Bacteria > Bacillati > Minisyncoccota > Minisyncoccota bacterium. The sequence continues at coordinate 322,124 of CP129473.1, read as the reverse complement.
CCGGTTTTGACCACTATGGTCCGTTTGTTGTTTTTCTAGTTAATTTTTTGGCTCTTGCAAATATTCTGGTCAAGGTCATTATCGCTTTAGCGCTTATTTTCTTTCTCTGGGGAATGGCCTTGTTTGTATTGAATGCCGGAAGCGAGGACAAAAGGTCTGAAGGGAAACAAAAGATGCTCTGGGGGATTATTGTTCTTGCAGTGATGATCGCAATCTGGGGTATAGTTCGACTTTTAGCTTCAATTTTTCTACCGACTGGGGCACCTCTACCGCCGATTTTTATTCCTCCGGTTTTGCCAAGGTAATTTTGTGCAAAACTGCGGTTGAATAAAATGTTTAATCGTATTAAAATTTAAAAGGTCGTTAAAATTTAAAAGTTGTTTTTTTATTCACAAAATAAATGAAAAAATTATTAGCATGGGTTTTGCCGGCCGGATTTCTTTTTATTCTTCCGGTTGCTGTCTTAAATGCCCAATTCGGCGAAGTTGGTAATTTCTTGAACGCTTTCAAGGGATTCTTGAATGTTGTTACAGGGGTCATTATCGCTTTAGCTTTGGTCTTCTTCCTTTGGGGCTTGATGATGTTTGTGGCTTCTGCCGGTGACGAAGAAAAAAGAGGAAAAGGTAAGCAAATCATGATTTGGGGTATTATTGCTTTCTTTGTGATGGTTGCGATTTGGGGAATTGTGAACCTTCTGATTACTATTTTTCCGGAAAGACAACCGCCCGCTCCTCCAGCGATTCCAGGACTTTAAGATTTTTCTGAAGAACCCCGCTTTTGGCGGGGTTCTTGCCTTGAAAACAAATGATCGAAATTATTTACAAAGTCAATCAGGTCATTATTAATCCGCTGATTATTCTGCTTTTGGCTACTGCCAGTCTTGTTTTTCTCTGGGGTATTTTGCAGTTTGTTGCTGGAATGGAAAGTGAAGAAAAAAGGGCGACCGGTAAGAAACATATGCTCTGGGGGATTATCGGACTTTTCATTATGGTGGCCGTTTTTGGGATAATCAAAATTATTCTCGGAACTTTCGGAATTTCAGCGCCGGGAGGCATAATTCCTTAAATCAAACGTCTGGTGCGAAAAAATATAGAATTGAAAAAGCGGCGAGCATGATGCTCGCCGCTTGCGTGTAGTTATCGTTGCCTACTTGGGTCTGATCTCGAACCAGACCCTTTCGCCGTTAGTGTAATCACTCCAGGACTGACCCCTGAAGTGCCCGGGCCTATCTGGAATCTCTTCCAGCCAGACATCGCCCTCTCCTCTTGGGTTTCGGTATTCAAAGGTGCCGTAGTACTTGCCGTCCTCGATGCACCTTTTGAGCTTCGCTTCTCCACGCTTCCCCCTGCTGTCGGGATACCAGATGTCGTACGACAGCTGGTATTCGTCGTAGTAGAGGTTTCGTAGAGTGGTGACGCTCTGTTTTCCTCGCAGTTCTCCGACAGAGAGCCACTCTTGTGGTTGAGACGGTTGGGTTGCCGTCGATCTGTGTCTGCCATTGTCGGTCGACGTCGTGCTTGATAGCCAGTCCAAGCTGGAGAGGACACCAAGCACTGTAATGCCGACAATGGCTAACGCCGGCAGCCAACCCCAGCGGCGGAACGTGATGATTAGCGGGAAGAACAGGAGGATTGCCAGATTTGGAATCCAGAACAACTCAACCCCGCTTCTTCGCCACCCGCTCCAGCTATCCGGCCAGTAGATTTGTGCGAGGAAGTGGACGCCGATCATGATGACAAGCGTCACAAGTCCGGTTGCGAAGAACCGGAAGAGCGTGGTTGAACCTACGTCGTATTTTAGGACCCGTCTGCAGGTGTTTTCGAAAACACCTGCACGACGTGTTCCGTCTTCTGACCTCACTTTCTTTTTGAAGAGTTTGGAGAGCCACCAGAATGCGAAGAAGACCACAAGGGCGATGATGGTTGTTGTGATCCACCACAGGACTTTCCTGTGTTCTGACTCGAGTTCTTCAGTTGCGACTTGGATTTTTACTACGTACAGCATCACAATCCAAGTTGTTGTGTGGATATCTAGGAAGTACCAAACAAGGTAGATTGGTAGGGCTATCATAGTTGCGATCATTGCCCACTTGATTGCCGATTTCCCCTGTCGTTGTGTTATTAACACCGCAACAAAGATGATGAGAGTAAATAAAACTGCCAAGCCAACGACAGCCCACACACTGAAGGCTGTTTCTCGATCGGGTCTCTCGTGGAAGAGTTGGAAGAATATGGCCATTGAAACAAATAATGCTGGCCCAAAGAAGACAATATAGACAGCAATCTTACCAATCAGAACTTTTCTGTTCAGGCGTTTGGGATCCGACTTCCTTTTCCTTCCTTTTCCTTTGCTCCGATCGCCCTGTTTTCCAGGATGTTTCCAGTTTACGAATCTTTCCATCCCGACTATGAGCATCGAGATGAAAAACAAAACTCCGAGAACCGCAAGGGTGATGTTCATCTCGCACTCCTTTCTTCTTGCACATGTTTCGACGATTCTACTTTGCCTACACTGACAAAGTGGATGTTTTTGGCAACGAACTTTCCGTTATAAATGTTATCATGTTTTACTTGTTAAGTCAATAAAAAGAAACGCCCCGACGCGAGTGCGTCGGGGCGAGAAGCGATGCGTGAAGTGAGGATTCAGGTTCCCGTCCCACCGCCGGTTGCCGGCGGGGTGGGTGGAGACGAGGGGGGAAGAGCTACGTTAATAGCGCCTTTCTGGACAACCGTAGTTACCTTGGAGTCCGGTCCAGTCAGGAGTCGAGTTTCTACAGCTTCTCTTCCGCCATACTGTTCTGTTGCCCGCAACACCAACCTAGCCTCCTCCTCTCGTGCCTTCGCGATGATCTTGATACCTTGTGCCTCCTGTTCTGACTTGAAGGGGAGTATGTAGATGTCGTTGTCGGTATTTCGAGCGAATTCAGCAGAGAAGATTTCTATAGCGTCAATCTGGATTCCGAATCTAATCCTTACATCTGTAATGATGTCCTGAAGTTCGCGTAAGAGCGCCTCGGCAAGTAGGGGTTGCGGTCCACTGCCGTAGACTTCTTTAAGCCCCCTTCGGCCAACCAACTCTCTCAACCTAGTTTGCACTCTGTTGGAGACAGATTCAAACCAGTGCTCAATACGATGCATGGTCTTGAAGGGGTTTCTGCTGCAGATTTGCAGGAGTACTACAAGGTTTATTTGCACACCCTCATCGACAATTGCTGGTCGAAGGATGACAGGATAGACATCTCTCTTGACAAACACTACTTCGTAGCTCGACATTTCCTTGGGCACGACAACCCTGTCGTGGGTAGGATTTCCTTGCTCATCCTTTCGGTATTCGACAGATGCCCAAGCAAAGCGGGGCATCTGATAGACTCTGTGAGAGATTCCGGGCAGGATTCCCACCCAGCGAAGACCACCGACCAATTTGCCTATAAAGGGTAAACTAGAGAGAAGAATGAGTTGACCTCTGCGAATTTCTAGGTTTTCTGATAGACGGATGACATCCCAGGGCCCTGGCTCCCCGACAGCTTCCCTCTTGAGCCAGTCTCTGCTCAACGATTCTTGCTGTCTTTTCGGTTGGGAACTGAATGTTGAATTCTCTTCTGTCAGTCTTTCCTTGGCCCACCTAAGTTCGTCAGGTGTAAAGTCAATTTCCTCTTCTCTAGAGAAGACCTGCCACCTGAAAGCGTAACCAGTGAATGACATGATAGCTCTGTCAAACTTTCCGTTGACTGTTATTGTTTTTGCTTCTCCCTCGTTGACGACTGTGAAGAACTGCAGGTACGGGATTTGTTCGCCAATTTTGGCTAACCACCTAGCCAGAAGAATGAACCAAAGAGGGAGTAGAAAGGTTATGATCACAAGGGTTAGCTTACCAATCAGATCCAACCACCACACGACACTTTCCATGATTCTCTCCTTTTTTCTTGCCGTTGTTATGGCAAATCTGAATCTGTGTGTATAAATTCCTCACGTCAAGGAACTACTGCTTACAATAGTATATCATGTTTTTATGAAAGTCAAATTTTTGTCTATTGACTTTTATGAACAAAGGCGCATACTCTTTATTGGATGGACATTGACGTTGTTGCATAAATCAGGCTTCTGGGCGTACCGGAAGTTTGAATCAAACTAACACAAGAAAGAGAAAAAAAGAGGGGAAAAATGAGGGATTTCACTCGGGTTTTTGGAGCGCTTGTGGCGCTCTGTGTCGCTGTTTTGGGGTATGTTAATGCCCCGGATTTTGACCAGTCGGCGAATCAGAAGGTTGCGGAGTCAGCAACCGCGTCCAAATCGGAGGACGAGAAGAAGTCCGAAGTGACGGAGGGGGAAACAGAAAGAGAGGAGAAACCGGAAGAAGATCAAGTAGAGCAGAAGTCCGAAGAAGTCAAAGCTCTGGCTGTTGAGCCGGAACCGGAAGAAGACCTGATCGCGAAGTCCGTTCAGGATCTCACGATCAGGGTCAATCAGCTGGCGTTGGAGTTCTCGCAACTCCAAGGTCAGCAGGGAAGCGTCGAGGATTCTCTCGGAGAAATTCGGGAAAATCTCTCGGCTCTCACCGGCACACTACAAGACATCAACACTAAACTTAGCGACGTCTTTGCTCTAAGCGTTGCCGGCCAAGGCGACCGGGCAGAGCAGGAGAAGCTTCGGCAAGAAATCGCCGAGGTCAACTCAGCTGTCAGTCGTCTAGAAAACCGGCTGAATGAAAAGGTGAAGCCCGAAACACTTTCTTCTCAGTCACCACCGACCCTAAATGACCGGAGGGCAAAAATGGTGGTACTTACTCACGACAACTTTCCCGAAGAAAAACTGATCTTCAAAGACGTGCCGATTCGTGAGTTTGACGAGGGCTTCATTTTTTTCGTAGAAGGTATGTGGCGGAGATGGCCTCCACCATTCAGAATCCACATCGTGTGGAGTTGAAAAGAGAATCAACAGAACAAAAGAAAGGGAGATCAGTGATGATGAAGATTGTTGTCTGTCTGTTCGGACTGATCGTGACTGTCGTCGTGAGTGGATGTTCCACTACGGTCACAGCTCATCGTCCGGTGGAGCTTTTCTCTGCCGTGGACCTGGCAGAAGCCAGGGGCATGGCCCACAACAACACCAACAACGACTCGAACCCGGACACTCTCCAAAACTACGCCGACGTCCAAGGCATGTCTCAGGGCATGTCTCAAACCACGTCTCAGATGATGATCCCAGTTGTTCGACATTGGAGTTTGTGGCATCAGACGGTGGAGAGCAATTCCCCGGCTGGTCTCCTTTCTCCGGGACTGAAGCGCTTCGACAGCCACCTTCTCAACGAACTTACAGGGGAGTCTTGGCATCTCGGCGCTTCGGACGCTAATTCTCGGAGCATCCTGGAGTCTGTCGCAATGCCGGCAGGAATTGTGGGTGGTGCATACGTGCTTCGCCCCGCGAGGACGAACGTGACACAGGAAGGAGGTGGGTCGTCTGCCACGGCCACGGGACAGGGCGGAGCAGGTGGAAATGCCGACTCCAACTCCGGTGCCACCTCCAGGTCCGGCGGTTCGTAACCTCCTGAAGCAACAACGTAACCCTAAAGGCCACGCACCTCGCGTGGCCTTCTTTTTTTTTGATATTTTATGGGCGAGAGAGGACTCGAACCTCCACGGATTACTCCACTGCGTCCTAAGCGCAGCGCGGCTACCAATTACGCCACTCGCCCAAAACTTAATTTCTAATTTCTAAACTCTAAATCATGGCTATCCGCCCAGTAGGATTTGAACCTACGACCGTTCGCTTAAGAGGCGACTGCTCTGCCAACTGAGCTATGGGCGGTCATCTAACTTCATATCTACCAAAACAGCTATGGGCGGTCATCTAACTTCATATCTACCAAGACAGCTATAGCGGTTACCTAACTTCATATCTACCAAGACAGCTATGGGCGGTCTGATGCCCGGGGCGAGACTCGAACTCGCATGCCTTACGGCGATCGATCTTAAGTCGATTGCGGCTACCAATTACGCCACCCGGGCACATGAGGTGGCGGGCGGAATCGAACCGCCGCATAAGAGTTTTGCAGACTCTTGACTTACCACTTGTCTACGCCACCACCTATCGACAGTTACTATTCTATTGAGCAAAAAGCCGATAGTCAAATTATTGTACTAGTCCAGCGCATACGAGACCCCTTTGCTGACAACGTACTAAAAATATATTGCATCAGAATATTATCAAGGAAATTCCTTGATAAGGACATAAGGATATATGATGTTGAATGTTATCAAGGAATTTTAAGGATGAATTAAATTATCAAACAATCTGTGACGGCCGTCATAGATTGTTTGATGATTTCTGAAACTAGCATGTTATCTTTTTTGAATACATTAAAAAAACTGCTAAAAAAACCTGTATGTATTTTTTTGCAAATTTACATATAAGATTAATTTAAAGTCTTATATGTATCTGAACTTATGCAATTATTGGTGACAACTCAAAAGAAATAAACGGAATAATTTTCATTTTTGTATTCTTCTTTAAATAGTCAATAAAATCTCTTTTCTGTCTCTCAATAAAATCAATTGCTGATTTTGTTTTTTCTACAGGCAAAATACTGAAAAGAATAACTGCTCTTTTTTTCTTTTCGTCAAAATTGACACCAACGACCGTCAAAAGCGATTGCGGTCCTGATTCTTTTCTAAAAAATTCAGCGGCCGCATGGTGCAAAATCTCTTCCACCTTTTCTTTTTTGTAAGGCCGCATCAGATTTTTATTGTCTGGAAGACCTTCTTATAAATTTCTAAAGTGTCACCGGCGGCTACCTCCTGTTTTGCTTCCAAAAGGGCTCCGAATTCGTTGCCGGCCTCCACTTTTCCAGATTTTTCTTTTTTCTGTTGTAATTCTTTTATCCGACCGTCTCCTAAAATATTTTCTCGGCGGATAATTCTAAATAGTCCGTCAGCCGGAATCTCTCCTTCCAGAACTTTTCCCCCGACTATTTGGCGTCCCTTTTGTTCGCCAAAGAGTTTAAGAATCTTGGCTTTACCCGTGATCTCCTCTACCTCAATTTTCGGCAAATATTGCGAGAGATCAGTTTTCAACCATTCAGTGATTTTATAAATTATTTCAAAATTTTTTATCATTATTTCGTCCCTCTCCGCCAAATTTTTTGCCGAATTGTCTATTTTTACGTTAAAGCCGATTATTGTGCCTTTTTGTTGCCCGGCGGTGGCTTTCTGCACGTCTTTTTCGGTTATTATTCCGATTCCGGAGCTTAAAATTTTAAACTCCAGATGTTCGTTTCCAAGTTTTTTCAATTCATGTTCAACCCCTTCGACACCTCCGGCGGTATCAGCTTTTATTATTACCGGAACTATTGTTTTTCTGTTTTGCTCTCTTGCACCATTCTCACTTCGGTCGGGGTTTTTTCCAATCAATTTTGATGAGATAATAAACACTTCGGCTTCCTTTTTGGTTTTAAAAGCTTTAAAAATTTCTCCGACTTTTGGCATTACATTCCAGCCAACTAATCTAATTGGATTTGAGAAACTGGCTTCCGAAATATTTTCTCCAAGAAAGCTTTCCATAATTCGGACCGGGGCTAACGCTTCGCTAGTCGCAACAAACAATCCTTTTTTTAAAGTTCCGTCTTTGATGACGAGCGTCGCCGCCACACCCTTTTTGGGATCTAAATGGCTTTCAAGAACAACGCCCTCGGCCAAGATTTCTGGATCACCCTTCAATTCTTCCATTTCAGCCATAAGCCAGAGTAAATCTAAAAGCTCGTTTATATTTTCTCCGGTTTTTGCAGAGATGGCGGCGAAAGGCACATCTCCGCCGAATCCTTCCAAAAAAATTTCGTTTTCGGCTAGATCATTTTTTGTTTTTTCTATATTTGCGTCTGGTTTATCGATTTTGTTGATGGCGACGACAAAGGGCATTTCTTCTTCGCGAATACACTTCAGTGCTTCAAGGGTTTGGGGTTTGACGCCGTCGTCTGCCGCCACAACCAATACAGCGATGTCAGCGACTTTGGCCCCTCGCGATCTTATGGCTTGAAAGGCCTCATGCCCCGGGGTGTCTAGAAAAGTAATTTTTTTGTTTGGTGCAGTTTCAACTTCGTAAGCACCCATATGTTGTGTTATTCCACCTTTTTCGTTTTCTGTAATTTTGGTTTTCCTGATGTAATCAAGAAGTGTTGATTTGCCATGATCAATATGCCCCATAACCACAACAATAGGCGAGCGCTGTTTCGTTCCTTGTTTTTTCTGTTTTTTTTCGGGCATATTCAATAGAGTTTACATTTTTTAGTGTTATTGTCCAATAACAAAAATCGGCTTGAAAAACCTAATTCGCAAAACCTGTATTTAGTTTTTAGTAGAGTCCAGAGCTTTTTTAATAGCCAATTTTTCTTCTTCGGAAAGTTCAAATTCTGCTTGTAGGTTTTTTAGTGGTTTGGCGTAAATTGAGACCCGATCTCTCAAGTATAGTCCTGACAAGACTAATCCGTCCCCATCTTCGTTCAAGAAAGCCGAAGAGAAGCTCTGATTACCACCAACACCAACCCCCTTGAAAGGATTAAATCTGATGGTTTCTATTGCCCTGACACTTTTTCTTAATTTGTTTTCTATCAGACTTAATCTCTCGATAGTTACTTTTTGTTGCTCTTCCACCCTTTTTATTCTTTTGTGGTTTTCTAGAATTACAGATTCAATATTTGCGCTCACTCCTCCGCCCAAAATTTTTTTAATTTTTCTTTCTAACCGCCAAATCCATAAAAAAAGCGAAAACACGACGACGAATGATAATGCTAGTGCCAAAATAAAGAATGTTTCGTTGTTGAGTGTTGTAAATTTTTCCATTTTTATGGAATGTATTTTATCCTTTGCCGATTTAAATGTAAAACATTAATTTATCAACAGATTTTGGATTAGGGGTTTGCAAACACTGTATATCTTTTTTTGTTTTTTGCTATAATTTAAAATATGGAAGATCTTAATAAAAACCAAATAATCTTATTGGCACTTTTAGTCAGTTTTGTTGGTTCAGTCGCAACAAGTATTATGACCTACTCTCTTTTAGTAGAAGCTCCGCCGACCGTAACTCAAACAGTAAACAGAGTCGTTGAGAGAACTGTCGAGACGATTGTGCCTCAACAGACTAGAGATGTGGTGACAAGAGAAGTGACAGTTGTTGTTCAAGAGGAGGATTTGGTTATAGAAGCTATTGCTAATAACGAACCGAGTTTGGTGAGAATCTTTAGAGTTTCTGGCGAAGAAAAAGTTTTTGTCGGTTTGGGTTTGCTTTTGGACAAAGACGGGCTTATTGCGACTGGCAAGCTTGATACCGCAGGAGGTTTGTTTTTCGAAGCGGTTTTGCCAGATGGTTCAATTTCCAAAATCAACAGCACTCTCAATACTACACACTTCTCTTTTTTTAAGACCGAGCAGGTGCCGGGAGATTCGGTAATGAAGCCGGCGGTTTTGGCCAATTCAGACAGTCTTCAGCTCGGACAAACGGTTATTTCGATGAGGGGAGAATCTAAGACTTCTGTCTCAATCGGACGGATTTTGAGTTTGTCTAGAAACGAAGAAGGTGCGGTCTCAAAATTTTCTTCAATTGAAACTGATATTTTGAACAACGAGAGTTTGAGCCCTATAGTCAATCTGAAGGGGGAAGTCGTTGGTCTAAATTCAGTAGGAGGTTCGATTTTTATTCCGATAAATGTATTGAAAGCTGAAAAAGGAAACTAACTAGATTAGATTATTAAATTTGACAAACATATTAAAAAAACTTACAATTTAGATTAAGATTTTTTTGTTTTAATCTTTTTTAAATATGCCGCCATTCAATCAATTTACAACTAAGGCCAAAGAAGCCATCAGAAAAGCTCACGAGATGGCAATTGAGCGAGGTCAAAATCATGTGAACCCGCTTCATTTGCTGGCCGCTTTAATCTTGCAGGAAGAGAGTATCGTGTTTTCAATTTTGGAGCGTTTGGAAGTGGACACCATTCTTTTGACAGATTCTATTCTGGACGCGACCGAAGCGCCGGAAGGCTCAACAACCATGGCGCCTTCTTATCAAATCTACATAACTCCGGAGCTGGCTCAAACCATAGAGTTGAGCCCAAAAATCGCTTCGGGCTTAAACGACCAATTTGTATCAACGGAACATTTGTTTATTGCCGCTTGCGAGGTGCCGTCTGTTGCTAAAGAAATATTGTCTAAGTTTAAAATAGACAAAGACAGGGTTTTGAAAGTTCTTGAGGAATTACGTCATAGCAAGATTACTGATGTTGGTCAGACTAAAAAATACAGATTCTTGCCGAAATATACTAGAAGTTTGACGAAAATGGCTTCGGAAAACAAATTAGATCCGGTGATTGGCAGAGATATTGAAATTTCAAGAATAATTCAGATTTTGTCTCGCAGGAAAAAAAACAATCCGATATTGATTGGAGAAGCCGGAGTTGGCAAGACCGCTATTGCCGAAGGTTTGGCAATAAAAATTGCAAAAGGCGACGTGCCTGAATCATTAAAAGACAAAGAGCTTGTTTCTTTGGATCTTGGGCTTTTGGTTGCCGGAACCAAATACCGCGGAGAATTTGAGGATCGGTTGAAAAAAATTCTGAAAGAAATAGAAAGTTCAAACGGTAAGATAATTCTTTTTATTGATGAAATCCATACAATTGTAGGTGCTGGCGCAGCCGAAGGATCAATTGATGCGTCAAATATGTTGAAACCTCCGCTTGCGCAAGGAGAACTTCGGGCAATTGGCGCGACCACCCTGAAAGAATATCAAAAATACATAGAGAAAGACCCGGCTTTGACCAGGCGCTTTCAACCGGTTTTTGTCAGCGAACCTTCAATCGAAGATGCTGTTACAATTCTTCGTGGTCTTAAAGAAAAGTACGAGCTATATCATGGTGTTAGGATAACTGATGACGCGATTATCTCGGCTGTCAATCTTTCAAGTCGCTATATCACTGACAGATCTTTGCCAGACAAGGCGGTTGATTTGATAGATGAAGCGGCCTCACAGTTGAAAATTTCTTTGGAAAATATGCCGCCAATTCTTGAAGAAGCACAGTCAAAAATAATGAAGCTAGAAATAGAAAGACAGGCTCTAACGAAAGAAGCCAAGTCTTCCAAAGACTCCAAAAGTAGCAAGGTCAAAGCCAGAATAAAAGAAATAGAAAAAGAAATTGCAGATTTGAAAGAAAAAACCTCTGAGATTGAGCTAAAGTGGAAAAATGAAAAAGAAACAGTTTCGGAAATGAAGTCGGTCAAGAAAGAAATTGATGATTTGAAAATTCAAGCCGAAAAAGCCGAAAGCCAAGCGGACTTAACTCTGGTGGCCGAAATTAGATACGGCAAGATACCAGCTCTAGAAAAGGAGTTGGATCAAAGAACAAAGCGTCTAAAGAAACTCCAAAGTTTCCGCCGGATTTTAAAAGAAGAAATTACTGAAACTGATATTGCCGAGGTTGTTTCTCGTTGGACTGGAGTGCCGGTTTCAAAGATGCTTGAAGCGGAAGCTGAAAAATTGAATAGGATGGAAGATTGGTTGAAAAATCGTATTATCGGTCAAGATGAAGCGGTAAAGAGAATCACCGATACCGTCAAACGCTCTCGCGCCGGTATTGCTGATCCGGAAAGACCAATTGGTTCTTTTATCTTTTTAGGTCCGACTGGAGTTGGTAAAACTGAATTGACCAAAGCCCTCGCTGAGTTTATGTTTGACAATGAAAAAGCTTTGATTCGAGTTGATATGTCGGAATATATGGAAAAACATTCTGTTTCAAAAATTATCGGCGCGCCACCGGGCTACGTTGGTTTTGAAGAAGGCGGAACTTTTACTGAAAAAATAAGACACAGGCCTTACTCCGTTGTCTTATTTGATGAAATTGAAAAAGCTCATCCGGAAGTTTTTAATATCATGCTTCAGATTTTAGACAACGGACGACTGACCGATGCCAAAGGTCGGACAATTAATTTTAGAAATACCGTTATTGTTCTGACTTCTAACGTCGGCGCTCAATATATTGATCGGATGCAAAAAATTGGCTTTGGCGGTGAGAAAGATGGATTTGGAAATTATCAAGAAATGAAAGAAAAAGTATTGGAAAGCTTGAAAGATCATTTCAAGCCGGAATTTTTGAATCGTCTGGACGATATTATTGTCTTTGACACTTTAAGCAAAGAAGCTATAAAGCAAATTGCACAAATTCAAGTTGGGGAGATTGCGAAACGCCTTGAACAGAAAGAGATTAAACTTGAAGTAACCCCGGCGGCGATTGAATATTTGGCAGAAATCGGCTTTGACCCACAGTACGGCGCTCGGCCGATGAGGCGCTTGATCCAGAACAAGATTCTTTCTCCTGTCGCTTCACTAATTATTTCCAAAGGTTTGGTTAGGGGTGGGTTTGTGGTGGTTGATGTCTTGAACAAGGAATTTAAGTTTGACATCAAAAAAGGCCGAAAGGGGAGTTTGGTAGAAAAAAGCCCGTTTATGGATGAGGCGCTAACAAAGAGCTAAAGCTAAGAAATTAAAATTTAATTGTCTTTTCTCTGAACTTATAGTATTTTTTTAGTGTTCTTTGTTCTTTTTGCGTCGGTGGCGGAGTGGTCAATCGCAACAGACTGTAAATCTGTCGCCCTTAGGGCTACGTAGGTTCGAATCCTACCCGGCGCACCAGAATGGAAAAGTCAAGTTTGCCTCGGCCGCATTCGCGGCCTCGGCTATTAAATCGTACGGCTCTTTGGGCACGAAATTTAAAACGCGGTTCTCGGTTGAAAAAAGAAATTTTTTGAATTCATCTTAACGGCCCAAGAGGGCTGTTTTTGTTTATCTGCTCGACCTTGACATAGAAAATGTTTTATGCTAAGCTTATTTTGGTTCATAGATGAGTCATGGTGACTCATCGCCAGCACATTCCAAACGATAGGAGGTATGCCATGCGCAACCGAAACAATCTGGCCTTGGGCCTGGCCGCCATCGCGCTCGTCGTCGCGGTGGGTGCCATGATCTACACGGCGGTCATCGACGAGCGGGGCGAGCATCTCGTGACCTGGAATCTCTATCACGGAGAGCTCCAGTCGGAGAACATCGCCTACAACGTGGAGATCGACGAAGCCGATCATGGCTACGGTTTCCGTCGACTGGTTCATCTGAGGCTTGTCGACAGTCCGAGCTACGTCGGGATCACAGGGCACGACTACGACAACGATGGCAAGTGGGATCGCGTGTTCTACTGCGGCAATCACGAACTGGTCGGCCGGCACCCAGAGTACTCGGAGTTCGGGTGTAACTCGGTCATTCGCACCGCAAGTGGCTGGAAGTTCGAGCCTTGCCCGGCCGACGAAGGAGTGGTACAGCCGTTCAGCGATCGCGCGATCAGTTTCGCCATCGCCGAGCTCGACCTCGCCATGAGTCGTCTGCACAACGAGGACAACCTCAGCCAACGCTGGGAGTGGAACTCGGAGCAGAAGAAGGTTGTCAAGATCTTCGACAGGCGTGGCTGAAACGGACGTTCCTCCACAAGGTCATTGACCCGTCGTGAGCTAACAACTTGCGACGGGTCTTTTCTTTTCAGCCCATTAAAAATTTTCTATACTGAAATTGTGTTCGCTTCGCGAACTCAAAATAGTTTGCCGCAAAAGAAGCATGTGAAATTGTCAAAGTGCGCGGCGAAGCCGCTCCGATTTTTTGGTGGCCTCCCCGCCGCCTGCGGCGGCGAAATGCGTTCGAACTATCTTTAATATCGTGCACCAGAATTTGACTCGTTTTATTTTTCGGTTTTTTTATGGTACTCTCCATTTTAGAAAGGAGGAAAGAAATATGGATTATACAGAGGATCGGTCGCGGTATGACAGAGTCTTCAAACACCGAGGGAAGTTCTGCTTTATCCTCGGACTTTTTCTCGGTTTTTCCATCACAACCATTTTCTTTCTGGTTTGTTTCTTCTGAAAACCCCCGCCGAGACGCGGGGGTGCTTTGTTGTTTGTTAACCGTTTTTTTGATAAATTGGTGTTAATTATGGATAAAAGAAAAAGAGCTGGATTGAGGACTTGGATAGAAGTTGATAAAAAAGCTCTGAAAAATAACTATCAAGTTTTTCGCTCAATAGTTCCAAAAAAATGTCGCTTGATGTCTGTCGTTAAATCAAACGCTTACGGACACGGAATTATTGACTTTTCGAAAGAAATAAGTTGGCTCGGTATTGATTGGCTCGGTGTCGACTCGGTCATTGAAGCCCTTGCTTTACGGAAAGCCGGAATCAAAAAGCCGATTCTGGTTCTTGGACACACTCTACCAGAAATGTTAAAGCTGGCGATTGAAAATGATATCAGTATCACAGTCCCTTCTTTTGAAGTTTTAGATGCTTTAAAAAAAATAAAGGTAAAGAAGCCGGCAAAGCTTCATATAAAAGTTGATACTGGAATGGGACGTCAGGGGTTTTTTGTGTCTGATTTGCCAAAAATTCTCAACCAGTTAAAAGTCAATCGTCAGGCCTTAAATGTTGAGATCGAGGGTCTCTATACTCATTTTGCGGCGGCCAAAAACCCTTCATTTCCAAAATATACTTACAGTCAGCTAGAAGAATTCAAAAAGTGGGTTAATGCATTTGAAGAAGTGGGATTTAACCCAATCAAGCATGCAGCCGCCAGTTCCGGCACTTTAATTTTTCCAGATACACATTTTGATTTGGTGAGAATCGGAATCGCAATGTACGGCCTCTGGCCTTCGCCGGAAGTTGAAGCTTTTTGCAAAGATAAATTAAAATTACAGCCGGTTTTGTCTTGGAAGACTGTGGTGGGGGAGATTAAAAAATTGCCGAAGGGATCAAAAATTGGTTATGACCTAACCGAGACGCTCACAAAAGATTCTTTGGTCGCGATTTGCCCGATTGGCTACTGGCACGGTTTTCCGCGTTCGCTCTCGTCTATTGGTTGGGTTTTAGTTGGCGGCAAAAAGTGCCGAGTTTTAGGCAGGGTGTCTATGGATATGATTGCCGTCGACGTATCAGGCATTTCCCCAAACTCTAACCCCCTGCCCGCGTCAAAGCTCCGGCAGGCAGGCAAAATCCGAAACCCTAGAATAGGTGATGAGGTGGTGATTTTAGGAAGGCAAAGTGGGGAGGAAGTTTCGGCTGACGAGCTAGCTCGGCTTGCTGACACCACAAACTATGAAATAATCACTAGAATTAATCCTTTGATTAAAAGATTTTATGTCTAGTGCATAAGTTCAGATACATATAAGACTTTAATTTAAAGTCTTATATGTAAATTTGCAAAAAAATACATACAGGTTTTTTTAGCAGTTTTTTTAATGTATTCAAAAAAGATAACATGCCAGTTTCAGAAATCATCAAACAATCTATGACGGCCGTCATAGATTGTTTGATAATTTAATTCATCCTTAAAATTCCTTGATAATATTCAACATCATATATCCTTATGTCCTTATCAAGGAATTTCCTTGATAATATTCCGATGCAGTATATTTTTAGTATATTATCAGCAAAGCAGTCTCATATGTGCTGGACGGATACATCTAGTTGCTTTTTTAGACATTTTCTATTATTCTTTAGCTTTAATAAAAATTCCTAGTGCCTAAAGCCTAGAGCTTAATAAACCTAGTAACATGAGTCAAGACAGATTAATAAAACTTGCTTGCAGTAAGTGCAAAAATATTAACTACCGGTCCTCCAAGAATAAGAAATTGGTGGAGCGGAAGATTGAACTTAAAAAATATTGCAATACCTGCAGAAAAAGGCAGGTGCATAAAGAAACCAAGAAATAGGGATAGGGTATAGGGTTTAGCCAATAGCCAATAGGGGGGTGATAGAGAATTATCGCTCTTTTTGGTATTATCTATTATGTTATAATTAGTTAATATGAACTAACTAGTAGGTTCAGAGTATGAAATTAAAAGAAAGGCACAAAGCGGTGCAGTTGAGGGGAAAAGGATTTTCACTTAAAGAAATTTCGGATAACTTAAATGTTTCGAAAAGCTCTGTATCTTTATGGGTAAGGGACGTAGAATTATCTGATGAAGCGAAAGAGTTGTTAAGAAAAAAATATACAAGAGGACAAATTGCCTCCCAAGAAGTTCTTAGAGCAAAGAAAAGAGCGCGCCTGGATGAATCAAAACAAAAAGCTCTAGATATTTTAAAAGTAGTAGATCTAGACAAAGAATCAAAAAAGGTTATATGCGCTGTTATTTATTGGTGTGAAGGGGTAAAAAATGATTCATATTTTGGTTTTATCAATTCAGACCCTAATTTGATTTCTACTTTTCTAAAACTTTTAAGAGCTTCTTTCGTTTTAAACGAGAAAAAATTCAGAGTTTGTATTCATCTACATAATTATCATAGTGAAAAAACACAGAAAGCTTTCTGGTCAAGAATAACAAAGATTCCTCAAGGTCAGTTTATGAAATCCTATAAGAAAAATAATGGAGGAAAGAGGGTAAGGAAAAATTATCAAGGTTGTGCTAATATTCGATATTATGATGCTCGTCTGGCTCAAGATTTATTGGCTATAGCCAGAGAGTATATGAAAGGGTCCATCGGTTAATTGGTAAACCACGGGACTCCAAATCCCGGACTGCAGGTTCAAGTCCTGCTGGACCCGCAAAATAAAAACTATTAAATATGGATCTTTTTTCAAAAACAATTGAGTATGTGGACAAATCATTTCAGTGGAAGCAGAAACCTCATTTTGAGAGAACAGTATTTTGGCTTGAAAGATTTTTGCCGGAAGCAAACGAAGCTCATAAAATTGCTGCTTATAGTCATGATATTGAACGATCTTTTCGAGATGAAAAAACTAAAAATAATTTAAAAAATTATCTTGATAAGGAATTTTTAAGAGTCCACCAAGAGAAAGGCGCTGAGATTATGGCTAAGTTTTTGAAATCTCAAAAATCCTCTGAAGATGTTATCAAAACTGTTAGGCATTTAATAAGTAAGCATGAAGTTGGTGGCGATGAAGAACAGAATGCTCTTATGGATGCAGATTCGGTGAGCTTTTTTGAAACTAATGCTGAATTGTTTGTAAATGAAAAAGCCGCGATAGAAGGATATGAAGAGGTAAAAGAAAAATTAGACTGGATGTTTAATCGTATTAGTTCAAAAAAGCGAAAAGAAATTGCTAGAGAAAATTACGAAAAATGGTCCAAGATCCTTGAGGGTTATAGGAAATAAAAATTTTCATCGCTTGGTATGTATCATGTATCCAAAATCTAATAAAGATTTAAATAAAGAGACAGATAATGCTGTTTACTTTTTTACTCCGGCATTTCATCCGCTGGATAATTTTTCAGCACACGTAATAAATATTTGGGATAAAGAATTTTCGACCGCCGAGCATGCTTTTCAATGGAAAAAATTTTCTGAAACCGATGCTGAAATTGCCGATAAAATCTTAGAAGCAAAAAGTCCGCATCTTGTAAAAGAGATCTCTGATGCAAATAAATCAAACCAACCAAGTGACTGGCACGACAGAAAAGTTTCTGTTATGGAAGAAATATTAAAAGCCAAAGCCGAACAGCACAAAGATGTACGAGAAATATTGAAGAAAACAGGTAACAAGGAAATTATAGAAAATTCACCAGTTGATAACTTCTGGGGTATTGGTCCAGAAGGGGATGGAGAGAATATGGTTGGGAAAATTTGGATGAAAATTCGGGATGATTTTAAATAAAATTAATTTTCCTTTCTTTTTATAACCAACACATATTGCAATGCAATATGATTGTCTTCACCCATAAGCTCGATATCTTGTGGTTCAAGTCTGCATTCTATTCCTTGACTTTCAGATATATCTTTAAGTAATTCGCGCCATCTCTTTAAGGTAGTATCGAGACCCTCAAGTTCGATAGGGTTTGCCTTAGCGGGTTCCGCTATACCAGCTATTCTTATTTCCCCATTCTTTTTAAGAGAGGCAAGGGTTTTGTCAACCATACGTTTTACATCTCTGACATCTTCATCTGTCCAAACCGCGTTCATAGCGCCTACAGAAACAATGTAGTCTGCATCTTTTACTGGAAGATCGTCTCTGAAGTCACCCTGAAAGAAATGATTTTGAAATTCTTCTTCAACTGTATTTTGATCCAGGTCCTCATCAATCCCGTATGCTTCTTGAGTAATTTCTTTATCTATAAGATATTTTACAAACTCACCTTCACCAGATCCAAAATCTAATATCTTTTTTCCCCTTAATAATTCTTCATCCAAATTTAATACCTTTAAATAACGTCTGTATGATTCTTCACGAAGAACTTCCGGAGATTCTTCTGGTTCTTTAGATTCTCTATCCTTCTTCTCTTTTATCTTTCTTGTAACTAATTTTCTAAACCTTTCATCCCATTCTGCTTCCGGAAGACGAATTTGCTGCTTCAAAAAATCACCGCTTAAGGGTTCTTGTTCAGATTTATTGGGCTCGGTGTTAAATTTTGGTCCTTCAAAACTCATCATGTTTAAGTATATCAAATCAGAATTGGTGATGTCTTTATTTAAAAAAGAGACCCGCCTCTTTTTTAACCCTCTATTTCTTTTTGATTTTTAATCCAGTTTGTTTTTCATTTACCTATTCGTACGAATGGGTAAATGAAAGAACTCAGATTTTTAGGAATCTTTCTATTTCTTTCTCGATTTTATTTTGTCCGTTCGGCTTTATCCATTTAATTCTCTTATCTCTCTTAAACCAAGTGCGTTGGCGTTTGGCGTATTGCCAGATGGCGGTTTCCAGAAGTTTTTTCATTTCTTCTTTACTTATTTCTCCTTTCAAATATTTAGCCAAGAAGCGATATTCTAATCCCAGTTCTTCCATTCTTTTGTAACTCAAGCCGTTTTTATGAAGTTTTTTGGCTTCTGAAATCATCCCTTTTTTTATTCTCTCTTCCAGACGTTTTTTTATTTTTTGCTTGAGTTTTTTATCAGGTAAATCTAGACCGATAAAAAGTGGGGTATAGCCACTAGGGTTTAGGGTATAGGGGGGAATTTTTCCGAGATGTTTGGCGATTTCAATAGCACGGATGAGGCGGCGGGGGTTTTTGTAATCAATATTTTTTGCACGTTTTGGATCCAGTTTTTGGAGAATTTTAAAAAGCTCTTCAGTAGATTTTTTCTCTAATTTCTCTCGCAATCCTAAATTCGGAGGAACTTCCGGCAAATTTAAATCGTCAACTAGAGCTTCAATATAAAATCCTGTGCCACCAACAATTATCGGCAGTTTATTTCGCACTACCATATATGGTAGTATTTTTTCTGCTAGTTTTTTGTATTCCGCGACAGTGAATCTTCTTTTCGGATTAGCGACATCAAGTAGATAGTGGGGCACACCCTGCATTTCTCTTTTTGTTATTTTTCCTGTACCGATGTTGAGCCCCTTATAAACCTGCCTCGAGTCAGCAGAAATAATTTCTCCATTAAATTTTTTTGCTAACTCAACAGCAAGCCCACTTTTTCCCGTTGCGGTTGGGCCTATTATTACAATAACCTTTCTTTTTTCTATTTTACTACCGAGCATTTAATCCGACGACTGGCTTATAGTAAGACTAGAGCGATGACCTGGATGGAAACGACAGGTAACCAAGGTATTTTCGATGACTTTTTCTGCCGAGAAATAAGTTGATTCCCCGGGATTAATTACCTCATCAAAGACAAATTCCTCTACCGTGACGGTGTGGGGAACACTTCCTTCATTATAGAATTTTACTATTTCTCCTTTTTTAAAGTTCAGAACATTTCTTGGCATTTCCGGTTCTTTTTGCTTAAAATACATTTCTCCAACAAAAACTAATTTTTCATTTTCCGTTAAATTATTTTCCAGATTTCTTTCTTTGAATGTTTGATTTGGAGCTGAAAATATCTGCAAAAACAGAGTCAAACAAAACAAAATAATCAAAGTCAAAATTAACCCAACAAATTTTTTGTCAGAAACTAATTTCGTCATAAGGGTTTGGTATTACCAAAATTCCATTGCCTCCCCATTGATTTTCACCAAGAGGAATAAAACCAACTGTTTCTAATGTATCTAAGTCAATTATGCCAACGGCGCGGGCAAATTTATTGGAAAAGTATCCATAATATCCGCCACCTGATTTTTTGCCAAAGATAATGCCGTGAGCGCCGGCTGCCGCTGGAATGGTTTTTTCAACCTCAAATCTTTCTAGGGAAATTATACTGATGTCGGCTGTGCCGGTGTTTGCGACAAAAACATATTTTCCGGTCGGTTCTGGAATAGCCCAAATTGGGAAAGTTCCGACCTCCACATCTTTTACTATTTCCATTTTTTCCAAATCAATAAACCTAACTTTGTTTTCAAGGAGAAGACTTACCATTGCGTATTTTCCATCATTGGTAATCTGTGTTGCTAGAGGTAAACCCGGCGCTTCAAAGGTCGCCACTATTTCTTCTTTTTCAAGGTCAATTATGTTTATTTCCTCTGCTAAAGTAGCGGCGACACTCATCCACTTTCCAGAAGGGTCAATCCAAACACCATGTGGTCCGAATGAGGTTGGAATTTCTTCTAGGACGTTCAGTTCGTAATCAGTAATAATAATTTGCGTTTCGTTATTTATCGTCCAGTAAACCCTCTCTTTCTTGGGGTGAACAAAAACGTGAGCCGGCGCATTACCAAGCGGAAGGTTTTTTAAAACCTCTTTTGTTTCTGCGTCTATTTTTGTCACAATATTATGATGCCACTGGGTTTGGAAAATGAATTTGTTATCCGGAGTATTCCAAAGATTGTGAGGGTTATTAAAATCATGGTCTTTGATTATATTTTTGATTTCCCAAGTCTCGGCATCTATAACGGTTATTGTTCCTGGATGTCTTTGTCCGGGGACTATTTCAAACTGGGTATCAACCCAAATTTCTCCAATTCCCGGAGTTTTCGGCAAAACCATTAAATTTTGATCAAGTTTTTCTTTTGGCGGCCAGAGTGATTCTACTGGGGATTTTTCACCAACAGCGATTATTCCTTTCATATATGGATGGGTAGGGCAGAGATATTCGTAAATTCCTTCTTTAGTAAATTTAAAAGAAAATTCGTTTTTATCTTCAATGTGGCCTATTGGTCTAAAGCCACTAGAAAAAATTTCTGGTCCAGAGATCGCCAGTATCGGGTGGGTGTGGATATGCTTGTAATTGTCGCCACCATTCTCTTCGTGAGCGTTTATTTTTTTTAAAAAAATCGATTCAAGAGTATTTCTTAGGTGACGGTCGTTTTCTGATTTATTTGTATTTTTGCAATGTTTCCAAATGACGGTATCTCCTTTTTTTATTTCTAAAACTTCAGGATGGAACCATGGCGGAATTTCATCTATACAAACATAATAATTTTTGTCGGAAGTAGCAAAAGGTTTTGTGATTAAGACAGCTGATAAAATAACGAGTAAAACAAGCGCGCTAAAGATTATTTTTTCGGTTTTGTTTTTGTTACCGCTATTAGGGGGATTTGGATTTATGTTTTTAGCATTAGCTTTTTTTTGTTCGTTTTTATTTTTCAGTTTAAAGGAAAAAACAAAATATCCCCCGGTAATCGCCAAGAGAACAGCTAAAACGTAGATATTTATCCAGACGAAATATGGCATAGAAAACTGCTTTAACATCGCAAAAATAAAAGTACTGTACCAAGAGGCGATTGAAATTCCACCCGCCGAAACCAAAAGCATGAATTTATTACCTAAGGATTTTTTGTTTAGTTTTTTACCGACTGATTTTGACAAGAAAGGCAGAATAATAGAATGGAAGACAACACCGTTTGTTATTATCACACCAACAATTGTCAGTTTTGCTAAAAATCGGGGATTAGACAGAAGCGGTATACTGCCTGTTGTGACGTGTGAATAAATTAAAAATCCCGCTCCCGAAATGACCAAGATAGAAATTCCAGCCCACATCAACCTCGACAAAGTTTTTAACAAGTTCAATTCGTCATCTGTAATTTTTTTGTCTTTTAGACTTCTAAAAAATAGGGCATCGGATGCCGTGGCGCCACCAATGCCGATAGCAAATCCCAAGAGATGTAGGATTCTCAAAATCAAATAAATATCCATTTTTAAATTATAGCAAAGTTAAAGACCAAATTCTCTTGGTTTACTATTCCGTACAAAATGCTGGAGGGGAGAATCGAACTCCCACGGGTTACCCCACACGATTTTGAGTCGTGCGCGTCTACCAATTCCGCCACTCCAGCTTGTCTGATGAAAATATTATATTAAATCAGGGTAAATTTCAATTTTCTATAAAAGGGAATTATGCTAAAATTAGCTTATAAAAAAATAATAGTATGCAACCAAAGCCATCAGAATTTTACAACAATTCAGTTTTCTGGATTGAAGTAGACAAAATCAAGCCAAATCCATTCCAGCCAAGAAGGGAGTTTGACGAAATCGCACTCCGTAGTCTGGCTGAATCAATCAGGCAATATGGTGTACTTCAAGCCCTTGTGGTAACAAGGAGAGAGATTATTCATCCGGACGGCGGTCTTTCAACGGAATATGAGCTTATCGCTGGCGAGAGGCGTTTGAGGGCGGCAAAACTGGCCGGTCTTTCGCAGGTGCCAGCTCTAATTAGGGCGTCAGAAGATACGGACTTGATGAAATTGGAGCTTGCCATTATCGAGAATATCCAGCGCGAGGATTTGAGTCCGGTGGACAGGGCTAGAGCTTTTCATCGATTAGCTGAAGAATTCAAATTCAAGCAGAATCAAATTGCCGAGAAAGTTGGAAAGAGTAGGGAATATGTTGCCAACACAATCAGAATTCTGACTTTGCCGGACGAAATTCTAGACGCATTGAATCAAGGTAAAATCTCTGAAGGCCATACGCGACCTCTGATGATGCTTTCTGAAAAACCGGAAGAACAAACAGCTCTTTTTAAAGAAATCATAGACAGGAAATTGACAGTTAGGGACAGCGAGGCGATCGCCAGAAGAGTTGCTGTTGAAAGAGCTAGGAAAAGAGATTTAAGCCCTGAAATTAAAGCTCTGGAGAATGAGCTAAGTGAGACTTTCGGTACTAGAGTTCTCATAGAGAAAAAGCAGATTGGCGGAAAAATTTTGATTGATTTCTTTTCTGACTCAGATTTGGGAACGATTTTGGATTTAATAAATGCTGGCAAGATTAATTTGTCGTCTCAAGGTGAGGTTGTTCAGGGTGGAGAGGAGGCGGGTAAGTTAGCTGAAACGGACACACCTCCAGAAACAGAAGCGGTTGCTCCGTTGGATGACAGAAGCCGTGAGGAAAAAGAAAACGAAGAAATTTATTTTATCAAAAACTTTTCTGTCTAGCGCTTTTTTTTAGACTCCTTTTTAGACTCCGACCTTTTGTTGGCATCGGATAATGTCGATTTTATTTTTTTCTGCGCCAATGCTGTTTTAGCATCTTCGAGCCATTTTTGACTGGGGTGACTTCCTTGTCTTGTAAGAATTTCAACGATATCGCCATTTTTCAGGTTGGAACTTAGGGCTGAAAATTTGCCATTGATCTTTGCCCCAAACATATGATCACCGACATCTGAATGAATCGCGTAAGCAAAATCAACCGGCGTGGCATCAAATGGCAGATCCATAACATCTCCTTTAGGTGTGAAAACAAAAATTCGCTCCTTGAAGAAATTAGATTTTAATTCTTCTTCAAATTTTTCCTGACCAAATTCCGATTGAAATTCAGCTAATTCTTTGACCCAGAGCGGGATGTCATCTTTTTCTTTTTCACTATCATTCTTATTTTTTTTGCCGACGTAAGGTAGGAGATGAAAAACCCAAGCCAAGCCCCAAGGGTTTTTTTTCCCATCCCCTTTGTAAGAAATATGGGAAGCGACTCCGAACTCGGCTTCTTTGTGCATTTCTTCTGTTCTTATTTGTATTTCGGCTATACCACCGTCACCGGTAAAAATTGTGGTGTGAATACTTCTATACCCATTAGGTTTTGGGTCGGCAATATAGTCTTTAATCCTGCCGGGTAGAGGACGCCAGAACTCGTGTATTACTCCTAGGACTTTATAGCAATCAGCCACATCTTTAACCACGATTCTCAAAGCATAAATATCGTAAATTTTTTCTATATCCATATCGTACTTTTTCAGTTTTCGAAAAAGACTAAAGATTCCTTTAAGTCGGAAATCAGCTTTTAGTATCCGTATCCCTTCTTTTGCCAACTTTATTTGTAAAGCTCGGTAAATTTTTTCAAGTCGTTTTTGGGTGTCCTTGCTTTTCTGCTTGGTCAACTCTTTTACTTCCTTGTATTCTTTTGGAAAAACATAAGGAAAAGATAAGTCTTCTAGTTGTTTTTTTAGCTGTCCAATTCCGAGGCGGTAGGCAATAGGAGCATAAATTTCTAAAGTTTCTTCGGCGATTCGCTTTTGTTTGTGAGGTAGAACATGTTCCAAGCTCCGCATGTTATGAAGCCGGTCAGCTAATTTAACTAATATAACTCTTATATCTTGTGACATGGCGACAAAAAGTTTTCTTAAACTTTCACTATGTCTTTTGACACCACGATATTTAATTTTCCCGAGTTTTGTTACGCCTTCAACTAAAAAAAGAATTTCTTTGTCGAATTCTTTCTCAAACTCTTCTCTACTGATAAGCGCGTCCTCCAAAACGTCATGAAGCAGGCCCGCGGCAATAGTTTTTGGTCCAACACCGAGCTCGGCTAAAATTTTTGCCGTTTCAAATGGATGAATAAAATAATCTTCTCCCGACATTCTTTTTTGTCCGTCGTGAGCTTTTTTAGCAAATTCAAAAGCATTTTTAAGAAGCTCTGTGTCTTTTTTGGAAAAACCGCTAGTTAGAGAAATAATTTCTTCTAATCTCGGTTCTTTAGATACAATCATTCTTTCATAATACTATAAACTTGCGAAAGGGGAGAGTGAAGAGCGATCCCAAGCCCCCCCCTATACTTTAATTAGGTGGTCGGTTTTTGTATTTTATCGTTTGGTTTATGCGGATTATGATTAGGACAATTTTTATCCGAACATCTTTCTGGGATTGTTTTTGGTCACAAATATTTTACTCGCCGCCGCTCGTAAAACTTCGCGACCCCGGCTCGCTGCCTCGCGAGCTCGCTCGGCATCGCTCCGCCCGACAAAAACAATCTACGCACGCAACGCAGGTTGCGTGCTCCCCTGAAGACTATTTGTTTAGTTTATGCGGATTATGATTAGGACAATTTTTATCCGAACATCTTTCTGGGATTGTTTTTGTCCCTTCCATCATAAGTGAACCACAGAGCTTACAGATTTCGCCGGTCGGTTTTGATTTGATTGTAAATTTACATTTCGGATAATTTGTGCAAGCGTAAAAAACTCCGAAACGTCCGCGTTTTTCTGTCAGCTCTCCTCCGCCATCTGGCGAATTACATTCTGGGCATTTGACACCGGTTGAGGCCTTCTTTTCTGCCTCCGGGTCTTTTTTGATAAATTTGCATTTTGGATAGCGATTACAAGAAACAAACCGGCCGTATCTACCGTCTCTTTCTATGAGCCGACCCTTACTGCATTCTGGGCAGTCTTCGCCGGTTTCTTTTGGACCTTGAAGTTCCTCACCTTCAATTGTTCTAGCACCGCTACATTCTGGGAATTTTTCACAGCTTAAAAACTTTCCAGACTTGCTAAGTTTGATAATCATGGGACTTTTACATTTTGGACATTTGAGTTTCGCGTCCGCTTTCCCCAGATTGGTTATTTTTTCCATTTTTTCTTTTGATTTTACTTCTTTAAGAAAAGGTTTATAAAAATCCCCCAAAATTTCTTCGTATTTTAATTTTCCTTGCGCGACAAGGTCGAGCTTATCTTCCATCTCCGCGGTGAAAGTATCGCTTACGTATTGAGTAAAATTTTCTTCCAAAAAAGTGCTGACCACGTCGCCCGTATCAGTGGGGAACAGGGCTTTTCCGCCAGTTTCCGGACGTTTCTCAACATAACCGCGATCTTGAATGGTTTTAATAATGGAAGCGTAGGTTGAAGGCCGGCCGATTCCTCTTTTTTCCAATTCCTTAATTAAGCCGGCTTCAGTATAACGCGACGGCGGCTGTGTTTCTTTTTCTTCAGTTTTGATTTCTTGAAGAAACAACTCTTCACCCTCGGAAACTTTGGGCAAGATCAGATCTTCTCCTTTGGCAGCCGAGTCAACTTTAAGCCAGCCGTCAAAAATAATTCGGGAGCCAGTGGCGTAAAATTCCGGTATGTCAGATTCGGTGGTCTTTGCGGTTATTTTGCTTCTCAAGATTTTAGCGTCCGACATTTGCGAACTTACAGTTCTTTGCCAAATCAGTCTATATAATTTTTTCTGGTCTTCATTTTGGCCCGCCATTTCTTTGCTGGCATCTGATGGTCGAATAGCTTCGTGAGCTTCTTGGGCGGATTTGCTTTTGGTCTTGTAGTTTCTTGGTGAAAAGTAGTCTTTACCGTATTTTTCGTTGATGATTTTGGCAATTTGGGCTTGAGCAGACGAACTTAAGTTTGTACTGTCCGTTCTCATGTATGTAATCAGTCCGGCCTCATAAAGTTTTTGCGCGACGGACATGGTTTTTGCCGGAGAAAAGCCGAGTCGCGAGCTCGCGGTTTGTTGAAGCGTTGAGGTGATAAAGGGTGCCCTCGGCGATCTTTTTGCTTCGCTCTCTTTTACTTCCTTAACTCGCCACTTCGCCACCTTGCCGTTTTCCAGAATTCTTTGAACCTCTTGAAAATCGGTTGGTTCTTCCGAACAAGTCAGGGTGAGAGGTTCTTTATTCTTATTTAATACGTCTGCCGTTATGACCCAAAATTTATGAGATTCAAAAGCTCTGATCTCTCGCTCGCGCTCCATTATTATTCGAAGTGCGGGGGATTGAACTCGGCCGGCTGAAAGTCCATACCGAACTTTTTTCCAAATAAGCCCAGAAAGGTCATAGCCGACAAGTCGATCGAGAACCCTTCTCGCTTCTTGGGCTTCTTTTAGATTTATATCAATTTTCCTCGGATGTTTTAAAGCTTCCAACACCGCATCTTTTGTAATTTCATAAAAAACTATCCTTTTAGGATTTTTCAAATCAGCGGCTTTAGAAATATGCCATGCAATGGCTTCGCCCTCTCGATCTGGATCGGTTGCTAACAAAATTTCGTCGGCCTTTCTCGCCGAGTTTTTAATTTCCGCAACCACTCTTTCTTTGCCCGGGGAAATTTCATAATGTGGCACGAAGCCAGCTTCAATATCTATAGCTTTTTTATTACTTTTTGGCAGATCGCGGATATGGCCAATTGAGGCCTTAACCGTGTAGCCCTTGCCCAGATATTTTGAAATTGTTTTCTCTTTAGCAGGCGACTCTACTATGACTAGTGTAGTTGTCATGGGATTAAGTAATATATTAAAACATTTTTTTTAGCAAGCCCTCACATCAAGTTTGCCATTGTTTGCCATCGTTGCAATGTGTTTTTTTACTGAACTTTTTATGTAATTTTTATATATGTTTTGTTGTGGATATGATATCGATTATTTTGTCTAAATATCATTTTCCGATTTTTGTTGATGTTTCGAAATTTTTATAGAATCAGAGCACTATCATACTATATAGTATAGTAGTGTTTAGTGGGTCGGGTTTTTTAATAAAATTTAAAAAACAACCCCGCGCTTACTCAACCTTAACTCAAGTGTAAAACATTGCTGATTGGATCTGCGGGTCATTTTCTACAACCAAAAAAAAGCGCGGGCGAGAATTCGCCCGCGCGTTGAATGCGTCGGTCTAGGATGACGGCTTTTGGATTTCTCCGGGCCAGTCAAACTGTTGACGGAAGAGCTCTTCCACCCCTTCTCGCCACTCTTCCTCCGGATTGCTCGGATCTCCGCGGCTGATCAAGTCCGCCGTGTCGGAGAGAACGTGGAACTTGAAGATCGGCAGGAAGATTCCGAGAGTATCCCTCGAGCGGAAGGTGATGAGATTCAACCCTTCCGGCCAGACTGATTCAACCACCCAGACGAAGCCGTCTTGGAATCTGACCAAATCGCCGGCTTCGCCGAGGCGCCAGTGGCTCACATCAATCCCCGAATTCATCCGTTCGATGTCCTCGGGCGAGAGATTTGTGATCTTGCCGCCGAGCAGCTTGACCATCTCTTTCTCCCACTGGTGCCATGGGTTTTCTGTCTGTTCCGGCTCCGGCTTCTGAATTTGCTGTTGTTCTTGAAGTACCGGTGGTTTGTCTGGTTGTTTTCTCGTTGCCACTTGATGTGGAGAGTCAAGGAGCAACCAAAAAACAGGAGCGCCAAAAATAAAGAGTATCAAAGCAACGAAAGTGATATCCATTGTGAGAGAGCCGGACTTTCCCATCTTCGCCTCCTTTTTTTCGGAGAAGCCACAAGCCCTCCTTTTTTCCGTTGAGATATTACCAAATAAGGAATAAGTTGCAAGAAAAAGAAACCCCCTGCCAGTCGGAACCAATAGTTTTCTCTCTTTCCTTCTTTTCTGTAGTCTCAAAATATAGCTAAAATCGGGATTTTTTTAATGTCTATTTTTCAGGGCATTTTTAATGGTTTCCGGATCGGAGTATTCAAGTTCGGTGCCAAGCGACAAGCCCTTGCCTAAAGATGAAATTTTAAAGCCAAATTTTTTTGAAAGCGGTTCTATTTGTTTTTTGACAAACTCGGCGGTGTTTTCACCTTCCGGATTGAAGTCGGTCGCTAAAATTATTTCGCCAACATGTTTTCCGTGTCCCAGTTTTTCCAAATAATTTAGAAGTTCTATGATTCTAATCTTTTTTGCCGGTTCTTTTTCCAAAATCGGCAAACTGCCGCCCAAAACAAAATATCGCCCCTTAAACTCACCGGCTTTTTCTATATTTTCAATATCCAAATCTCGACTGACAATCATCAAAATTTTCTCTCGTTTTCCGTCACTACAAATTGAGCAGAGATTTTTATCATTTGGGTTGAAGAAGAAACGAAAACATTCGTGGCAAGCTGAAGCGCTTTTTTTCAGCAAATCTATTTCTTGAATCAGTTTTTTTGTGAAAACCGGATTTTGCCCGAGCAAAAAATAAACAAATCTTTTGGCTTGCTTCTGCCCAACTCCGGGGAAACGCGAAAAAAGTTCGGCAAGTTTTGTAATTTGCTCGGTCATTTTAGAAATCTTCAGATGAAAGTTCGGCGCCACCAAAATTACTTTTATCTATATTTTGGAAAGTCGCTTTTTTGTCGTTGAAATAAAGTTCAACTTTGCCAGTTTCGCCGTTGCGATGCTTTTCAATCAAAATTTCAGCAATGTTGGTTTTATCCGAATCTTCTTTGTATCTATCTTCGCGGTGGATAAACATTACAACATCCGCATCTTGTTCTAATGATCCTGAATCACGAAGATCCGAAAGTCGAGGCCGACCACCACGCGACTCCACCGCTCTAGAAAGCTGGGAGAGTGCTAAAACCGGAATATCAAGTTCGCGCGCCAAATGTTTTAAGGACCTTGAAATTTCAGTCACTTGCTGGACCAGATTGTCGTTGGCTCTGGCGCCGACTGGCACCATAAGTTGAAGATAGTCAACAATCAAAAGCTTCAAGCCCTTTTCGGCTTTTAGTCGTCTTGCTACCGCTCGCATTTTTAAGATATTACTACCCGGCTGGTCGTCGATAAAGATTGGGGCTTGGGAGAGTTTGTCCAGAGACTGACGGATAGCGGCGAAATCTTCCTCACGCGAGAGTTTTCCAGTTCGCAATTTCCAAGCGTCAACTTGAGCTTGAGCGGCAAGCAGTCGATCTACTAGTTGTTGCGAGCTCATTTCCAGAGAAAAGATTCCGACTGGATTTCCATGATTGACGGCAGTCTGTCGAGCGATATCAAGTGCCAAGGAGGTTTTTCCCATTGACGGTCTGGCGGCCAAAATTATCAAGTCGGAATTTTGTAGGCCGGCTAGTTTGTGGTCAATTTCTGGAAAACCGGTCGGTACTCCGCGGTGTTCACCTTTCATATTGTGCAATCTATCCAAACGCTCCCAGGCCTCTGACAGTTCGTTTTTCAATTCGGAAAAACGAAAAGTGCTACCTGTGGATGTTATTTCAAAGACTTGTTTTTCAGCGCGGTCTAAAATTTCTTCCAATTCTGACGCTTCGTCATATCCCAAATTGGCGATTTGTTCGGAGGCCTCAATCAGAAGTCGCATAATGTGTTTTTTTCTGACTATTTCAGCGTAATGACGGACGTTGGTGGCGGTTGGAACGCCATTGGCAATTTCTGTCAGATAGCTCGCCCCTCCAATTTCTTCTAGCACTTTTTTCTCCGCCAAACGCGAAGAGACCGAGAGTAAATCAATCGGATTGTTTTTCTTGAAAAGATCCATCATCGCCTCAAAAATCAAGCGATGTTTTCTGGCGTAAAAAGTCGTTGGCGCGATGATGTCTATAATTTCATAGAGAGTATCACTCCGGAGCATTATTGAACCAAGAAGGGCTTTTTCAGCATCTAGAGACTGCGGTGGGATTCTTAGGTTGAAAGGTTGCTTTGCCATTAATCTCATATTACCATAAGGCAATTACCCGACAACGTTTTTAGTATTTAAAAGCTGTTAGCAATATGTGGAAAGCAGTAATTTTAGCAGCCGGCAGGGGAACCAGAATGGGGGACTTGACCAATGGAACTCCAAAGCCACTTTTAAAAGTGTTGGGCAAAACCCTTCTTGAGCGGAAGCTTGATGAGTTACCGGAAAGCATTCACGAAATAATTATTATTGTTGGTTATCACGGCGAACAGATTATTGAATCTCTGGGAGACCAATACAAAGACAAAAAAATTTCTTACGTTTGGCAGAAAGAATTGAAGGGAACCGCTCATGCCCTGTGGCAGGCGAAAGGCCTTTTAAAAGGAAGATTTTTAGTTTTGATGGGTGATGATATTTACTGCAAAGAAGATATTGATGCGTGCCTCAAAGAAGATTGGGCGGTTTTAGTGAAAGAAGTTGATTTTTTGGAAGCCGGCGGAAAAGTTGTTTTGAATCCGGACGGCAGTTTGAAAGACATTGTTGAAGGCGCGCACCATCACGAACACAACGCTTTGGTAAATGCCGGACTTTATGTTTTAGGTCCGGAAATTTTTGATTATGATTTAGTCCAAATTCCCGGCAAGACAGAATATGGTTTACCGCAAACACTTATTCCACTTTTGGGAAAATTCTCAATAAAAGTTGTTAAAAGCAAATTCTGGCTCTCCCAAACAGCTCCGAACGATTTGGAAACAGCGGAGAAAGAATTGCTTTCTGGAACTCGGGAATCCAAAACTTGACAAGAGGGTAGTAATCTGCTAGGTTTTTAAGAGATGTAATCTCTGGCATTGTGCTGGAGAAAAAGCTCCCTTCAGAAAGAAGAAAGGAGATTGTAAGTGTTCATAAAAAATGGTCGTCAGCGAATGAAGATGATCAGATCAATGGCCTTGAAGCCAGAAGATGAACTTCTCCTTCTTGTGTTAGAAAGAAGGCAACGCTATCAGAAGATGAGAGCAGGGGTGAGAGGAATGGAAGTACCAGATTTTCTCCTCCAGGCATCTTTCTCGTTGTGGCATGATACAGAATACGCTCTGTCTATCAGGCAAGGATTCTATGATCCTAAATCTCCTCTTATTCAAAGAATACTGAGGTCAGCACACAATGAGATGGCTAAGGAACTGACAGCTCAAGATCTGGATGCTTTGAGGCGCCGTACGCTCAAGGTTCTTGAGAATTTTAGTGAAGAAATTCCGCTTGAGTTCGGCTGTGTCATACGTTTTCTCGGAGAAAATGAAATCATCTAGTCGAACTCACATGGTCAAGACACAAGGCGTCCCCGCATCTTACGGTCGGACGCTTTTTTTATATTTTTTGTATTAACATCCCCACGTCGTGTTGATGAATCCGATGTTAAATATTAGCAATTCTTTATCACCGGCCCTTTGTTTGTGTCTTTAATTTCAAAACCCTTCTTTTCTATTTCACTCCTTAATCTATCGGCTTCACCCCAGTTTTTTTCTCGGCGGGCTTTTTCTCTTTGCTCGACCAAACTTTTGACTTCAGAAGGAATTGTGATCGATTCTTTTTTGAGAGTCGCCAAGCCCAGCCCGAAAACTTTATCCATTTCCAGAACAGTTTTTTTCTTGTCTTGAGGTGTTAAACTTTCATCTTTCAAGACCTCCCAAAGAATTGCAAGAGCTTTTGGGGTATTTAAATCATCATTGACAGCTTCTTTAAATTTCTTCAAATGTCTGTCTGACATTTTTCCTTTACTTTTGATTTCTTGAATTTGATTTTTAATTTTTTCAAAAGCAGTTTGCGAGGCCTCAAGAGCGTCCCAAGAAAAAGAAATAGGGGAGCGATAATGCGCGCCTAAAAGCCAATATCGGAAAGCCAGCGGGTCAAATCCTTTTTCTTCAATTTCTGTTAGCGTTATGGTGTTACCGAGCGACTTTGCCATTTTACCTTCGGGCATTATCAGGTGTTCGTTGTGCATCCAAAAGTTGGCCATCTTTTTTCCGTTTACCGATTCACTTTGAGCAATTTCATTATTATGGTGAATCGGAATGTGTTCTATGCCACCAGTATGGATGTCAAAAGTTTTACCAAGATATTTCTCGCTCATTACCGAACACTCAATGTGCCAACCGGGAAAACCTTTGCCCCAAGGGCTATCCCAACCGATTTTTTCATTCATTTTCCACAAAACAAAATCTCTCGGATTTTTCTTTTTTTGATTCTTGCCGATACGGGTTTCTTGAATTTCCGACAGGCCGCCAAGTTTTCCATAAGCCGGAAATTTTTCGGTCTCAAAATATACTCCGTCGTCTAAAATGTAAACATATCCCTTTTTTTCCAGTTTTTTTATGAACTCAATATCTTCAGATATGTGGTCGCTGGCAAAGGGAAACTTGAAAGGGGAGAGAGTATTTAATTTTTTTCTATCATCGAGATAAAACTCGGCGTATTTTTCTCCGAGTTTTTTCATGTTTTCAAGAGTTAGGGCCAGCCCCTCTTTTTTAAGTCCTTTAGTCATCTTATCTTCGCCGGAATCAGCGTCAGAGGTCAGGTGGCCAAAGTCGGTAATGTTTACGACCTGCCGGACTTTTAGGCCGTTGAATTCCAAAGTCCGGCGCAAAATATCCCAGATGACCGCTGAACGAAGGTTGCCGATATGCTGGCGGTCATAGACGGTCGGACCACAGCTGTAGATTTGTACTGCTTTCTTTTTTATCGGACGAAAATTCTCTTTTTTGCGAGTCAGAGTGTTGAAAAATTTAATCATTGAGATTTCAGAGCTTTAATTTTAACTTGTATGCTTTTATTTCAAAAGATTGACAAAAAATATTTTAGTGCTAAAATAAGAAGTAGAAAGGAGAATACGATGAGGAAACACGGATCAGCGAAGATGCCGAGGGCGGTCAAGCAAAGAATTTGCCTGTCTGTTCTAGCTTTCTCTACAGCACTGTCTATTGTAACCGGCTTTACCTTCGGACTGGGAGTAGAGCCGGTCGTTGGATGGATTTTTGGGGTTTTGGTCTTTATGATAGGACTCCCTGTCTCACTCATGGTCTTCTCCAGTCCAGAGTGAGTTTGTCGCGCGCGTCGCTCCTTGCGGCGCGCTCTTTTTTTTGCAATAATGATTTGACTATGGAAGATAAAGACCAAAATAGGAGAAGTTTTTTAAAGCCGATAGTCTTATCGGTACTATTTTT
This sequence comes from Candidatus Paceibacterota bacterium, assembly GCA_030583745.1. Lineage (NCBI taxonomy): Bacteria > Bacillati > Minisyncoccota > Minisyncoccota bacterium. The sequence goes on along the minus strand of CP129473.1, from coordinate 288,483 downwards.
TTTCTTAGGTTTTTATTTTGGTGCAGGCCAGGTATCGGAAATTTCCAAAGTCAGTGGTCTTGAGGGTAAAGAACATACGACAGAAATTACTGCTGACTTTTCTTCTTTTTGGCGAGTTTGGAATTTGATTGATGAAAAATATGTTCCACCGGACTTGGAAACAAGAGACAAAACAATTTCCGGACAAGAAAGAGTTTGGGGGGCAATAAAGGGAATGGTGCGATCACTTGGTGACCCTAACACCACCTTTTTAACCCCGAAAGAACTTGAGGTTTTTGAAGAAGAAATAAGTGGTGCTTTTGAAGGAGTTGGCATGGAAGTCGGAATAAGGGATGGTGTTTTAACCGTCATCGCGCCTTTGAAAAATACTCCGGCCTATCGAGCTGGGATAAAGGCAGGTGACAAAATTTTTAAGATTGATGATAAAGAGACTCTAAATCTTGGTATTGAGGAAGCGATTAGTTTGATTCGTGGAAAAAAAGGAACCCCTGTTTCCCTCATACTTTTCAGAGAAGACTCTAATGAGCCGGTTGAAATTACTTTGATCCGAGATACGATTGATATTCCGACTCTCGACACCGAATGGCGTGACGATATTTTTATTATTCGACTCTACAATTTTTCTGGCAATGCCCAGGGTGTTTTTCGGAATGCTTTGAGAGAATTTATTTTGGGAAGTCGAGTTGGAGAGAGAAAATTGATTTTGGATTTGCGAGGTAATCCCGGCGGATTTTTGAACGCATCAGTTGATATTGCCAGTTGGTTTTTGCCAGCAGGAAAAGTGGTGATAAAAGAAGACTTTGGTGGACGGCGAGAGGATATAGTTCATAGGAGCCGCGGTTATAATATTTTTGGTAATGATTTAAAAATGGTTGTATTAATTGATAAAGGCAGTGCTTCAGCTTCGGAGATATTGGCCGGGGCTTTGCAGGAACACGGAGTGGCGACAATTGTCGGAAATCAGTCATTTGGTAAGGGTTCAGTGCAGGAGCTTGTCAGGGTAACCCCCGACACCTCTCTTAAGGTGACTGTGGCTCGTTGGGTTACGCCAAATGGAAAATCAATTTCTCTTGGCGGTTTGGAGCCAGATATAGAGGTGGAAATAGAGTCGGAAGATTTGGAAAGTGAGTATGACTTGGTCTTGGAGAAAGCTATTGAAATATTAAAAAATTAGTATTTAAAAAAAGATATGAAAGTTATTTTACTAAAAGATGTTTCAAAAATCGGCCAGAAGTTTGAAATAAAGAATGTGGCTGATGGTTACGCCCTTAACTTTTTGATTCCGAGAGGATTGGCTAAAACAGCAAATCCGTCCGAAATTGCAAAAATTGAATCCTTAAAAGCTTCAGAAAATAAAACCAGAGAGGATAAATTAAATAATTTGCGTTTAAAAATCAGGCAACTGTTGGGGAGACCGATCTTAATTGAAAGTGAAGCGAATGAGAAAGGTCATCTTTTCAAGGGTTTACACGAAAAAGATTTGGTCAAATCAATATTGAATCAGGAGGGAATAGAAATAGAGCAAGATTTAATCAGACTTGAGAGGCCGATAAAAGAAGTCGGCAGTCAAAAAGTTAAAATAGAAGGGGAGGGGGTGTCTGCGGAAATTGAATTTATAATCAAAGCAAAAGATAAAAGTTAAGCCGAAACATTCACTACTTTTTTAATTTTTACTCCGCCGTTTAGCGAGATTTTTCTTTTGTTTGTTATTCCAACTTTTCCGTTTTTCAAGGCGAAGAGAGTGTGGTCTTTACCCATGCCGACATTTTGTCCCGGTAGAAATTCTGTGCCTCTTTGGCGTACCAAAATTGCGCCGGTTTTGGCAGCTTGTCCGTGATCTATTTTTATCCCGAGATATTTTGGATTTGAATCCCGGTTATTTTTTGTTGATCCTCCTGCTTTTTTATGTGCCATATTACTGCTGATTTAACGCTGGTTTTTCTAAAAAATACTGGCTACCAAATAATTTATGATATTATTTAGATTGATGGAAAGTATAACTGAAGCATTACAAAAAATCAAGAATGTTTGTGTGGCATCGGAGGGTAGAGAAAAGGCCTTGATTGTGGCCGTGATTTTTCTGGTTGGCACCGCCTCTTTCGGTTTAGGTCGGATTTCGGCTTTGGATGAAAATCGTGAGCCGGTAAAAATAAATGAAATTCCTCTTTCGGCCAATGTCGCCACTCTATCGTCTGACACCGCTTCAAATAATGAGCCCTTGGTTTTAGGGCAAAGCGTTTCAGAACAAATCAGTTTACAAGCCGGTGGGCTTTTGGTTGGTTCTAAAACTTCAGACAAGTATCATTTTCCTTGGTGTTCCGGCGCAAAAAGAATAAAAGAAGAAAATAAAATTTATTTCAATTCAATTGAGGAGGCAAAAGCGGCCGGCTATAGCCCGGCGGGGAATTGTAAAGGATTAGAATAGGCAGTTAGGTGCTAGGCTTTAGGCGTTAGTTTATGATCATACTAGACATAGAAACATCAGGAACTAATCCGTGGAAACACTCCATTCTCTCAATTGGCGCCGTTGATTTTTTAGACTTAAAACGAACGTTTTCCAGAGAATGCCAAATCCGGCCGGGCGCGCATATTAGCGAGGAGGGGTTGGCGGTAAACGGTTTTAGCAGGGAAGAGATAGCCGACCCGAGGAAAGAAACGGAAGAAAAAATTGTCGCCGATTTTTTTGCTTGGGCGATGGAGAGTAGAGACCATACAATTGCCGGTCAGAATCCGTCTTTTGACGTTTCTTTTTTGCAAGTGGCATCGGAAGAATACGGTCTAAATTTTCCTTTGGCTCATCGGACTTTTGACCTTCATTCGGTTTGCGCGGCGCATATGATAAAACGGGGATTAAATTTGCCATTGGAAAATAAACGTTCCGCTTTAAATTCTGATTCAATAATGGAATATGTCGGCCTGCCGGCGGAACCAAAGCCTCACATCGCTTTTAACGGCGCCAAATGGGAAGCTGAAGCGTTCTCTCGGTTGTTTTATAACAAACCGCTTTTTCCAGAATTTAAAGAATATAAAATTCCTTGGATAAGCTAGTTATTAGCAGAATACCGTAAATGAAAAAGCCCCGCGCGGTTGTCCGCGCGGGGCTGTGTGTCAGCATTCTGAAGGAGCCGCCTTGCTGTTGGAGAATCCTCGGATGGCTTCTCTCAAACCCATGAGAACAATGAGCAGGACGGTGTTTGGCAGAATGACTAATGCTCCGAACACAGCCCCCAGAGGCATCGTCCAGAATATTCCGCAGTTGAATCCGAAACCCAGCCCGAAACCCAGCCCGAAGACCAGCCCGAGGCCCAGCCCGAAGCTCAGCCCGAAGCTCAGCCCGAAGACCAGCCCGAGGCCCAGCCCGAGGCCCAGCCCGAAGACCAGCCCGAAGACCAGCCCGAAGACCAGCCCGACGACCAGCCCGAGGCCCAGCCCGAAGACCAGCCCGACGACCAGTATGTCATTTTCGTCTGTGCCCTCCTCTGTTCTCGACTGAAGCCAAGAGAAAGCAAGAACGAAGAGGGGAGCCGCCAGCATATCCCACGAATGGGATACTGCGAAGGGAAGAGTCCAGATTGCGCTCTCCTCTTCTTCGTCGCCAACTGACATAGTAAGTTCCCGAATCGCCGGAATTTCTCCAGCGAAAATGTGCCAGATGTGCCAGAAGAGCCCGAACACAAGGGCTGTTACACCCATCCAGAACCACGTTTTCTTCCAGTCCATCGCCATCTCCTGTTCATAGTTTGTTCGCTGTGTTTCTGCTGTTCAGGAAGCTACAAGCTCCCTGTTTTTTTGATGTGCAAAAATCCTTTACCATCTTATCACAAAAGATTATGTTTTGTCAAATTTTGGAGGTAAGGTGGATTTGAGATTAAACTTTCAAGGGGAAATTGAGCTTCCGGTGATAATAATCTAATAGTCCAGTTTTTCTAAAACCCCTTATTTTAAGCCATATATTTGCTTAAATAGACCACACAAAACGATTTTTGTCATTGACAAAAAGTTTGGTTTATGCTAGGATGTTTGTAACTCAACTGAAAGGTTGAGTTTTATTGTTAAAAAAATAATATGTTAAAAATTGCTTTATTAATGACTCTGACCAGCTTGACCGGGCTTAACGCCCCCGCAGTCATGTTAAGTGAAAGTGGAGACGAGCCGCCGAGTATCACGGCCGCGGTAGAAGCGGCCTTGGCTGAAGAAATAAAAATGACTGATGAGGAAATCGTCCGCGAATACTTCAAAGACGCTCCGATTATGATTAGAATCGCTTTTTGCGAATCAACCTTCAGGCAGAATGATAAAGACGGAAATGTCTTGCGCGGAGTCCAAAACTCAAAGGATGTTGGGATCATGCAGATTAATGAATATTTCCACGCTGACAAAGCCAAACAAATGAATCTTGATATCCACGTTATTGAAGGAAATATGGAATTCGCTAGATATCTTTTTGAAAGAGAGGGTACTCGTCCTTGGAATGCCTCCAAGAAATGCTGGAACAGATAAAACAAAAACTCCCCCTTTAAAGGGGGAGTTTTTGTTTAGTCTTTAAGTGGGTGGAATTTGCGGTGAGTGCTTTCGGCATATTTGTCTGAAGCGTGGACGTATCTTGTCGTAGTATCAAGTGACTCATGGCCTAAAAGAATCTGGATGGCGGCCGGGTTGGCACCTTGCTCGGCCAAATACGTAGCAAAACCGTGACGTAATGAATGAGCGCTTGTTGGAACGTTTATGCCCAAAAGTTCCCGATATTTTTTTATTTTCATCTGAAGGTAGTTTGCCGATATGTGTTTGTTTTTGTCGCCAGCATTTTGTCCTCTGCTTGCAATAAAGAGAAAAGGAGAGTCATCGGCTCTAACTTTCAAATAATTGTCTATATGTTTTTTAGCCCTTTCTGTTAGATAGACGAATCGTTGTTTTTTACCCTTGCCCTCTATGAAGATTCGACCAGTTTTATCAAGCTGGATAATTTTTAATGATATTAGTTCTGAAATACGCATACCAGAGGCAAAAAGTGTTTCCAAAGCCGCGCGGTTGCGCAGGGCAACTTTTTTGTTTTTTTCAAATTTCATCGGGGCTTCAATCAAACTAGTCAGCTCTTCGAGTTCGGAAACTTGCGGATGCTTTTTCTCCATTCTCAACAGCTTGATAGCGCCTGGGGCGATCGGAGATTCATAATCCATATCTATAAGATACGACAGATATCTTCTAAGCGAGCTTAGGTTGCGGTTTATAGAACCGCTTTTGAGATTTTTTTGCGCGCCGGACCCTTCGGCAGTTTTTCTGTCAGTAGAGTTCAAATACGCCTTGTATTGTTCGATCGTCCTTTTAGTGACTTTTGAAAAGGGGAGTCCTTTAAATTCTTCTTCTAGAAATCTTTCAAAAGTTTTGAGATCTCTTTCATAATTATATAAAGTTTCTTTTGAATAATTATTTGATTGGATGAAAAGAAGAAAATCTTCAAGGTGGGGTAGAGCACTTTTATTATTTGAGTTGGTCATTTATATCCTAGGATTGAATTATAATAAATTGAGTATAATATCTCTAACACTCAATTATTATGATAACAAAAAATATTGTTTGGAAAATCACTTATCCCCAACCGCGCTACTGCTAAATCCACAACTATGTCCTTTTTTATCTTACTTTTGGCTATTTAATTGACTTTCAACCAAGTAGAGCTATTTTACGTCCGTTTATCTGTCGTGGGTTGTTTTATCTTAATTCTTAGAAAAGACGCTGAAAAGGCCTTTTATAAAGTCCCACAGGGGCCCTATAATGCTCCAAATGGTCTCCCAGATAGCTTTGACGAACGGTTTGTTTATAAACTCAACTATATCAAAATCCCAAACCAATTTTAGAAGTGCCAAGGCAATGATAATAAGTATTATTGTTTTTAAGAACCCTTTTTGTTTTTTCATATGTTTGTATTTTAAATCTTTTTTAGATTTTTATAAATTGACTCAATTTATTTTTTGTTGCCTATTGAGAAAGAGTTGGTAAATAAGACATTGGGTCAAGATAAGCTTTTAGATCAGCAAGGGGCATAAAAGCACCATTACATGGTGTGCTTGAACGATAGGTTTGTGGACGCAGACCTTCGGTTATGTAAAGTCCAAAATGCAAGTGTGGACCGGTTGAATACCCTGCCCCAAAAGTTCCGGGCAAACCACCACTTAGTCCGACCATCTCTCCGGTTTGGACAACTTGTCCCGGCTGGACTCTGATTGATGACAAATGAGAATAGAGAGTGGACAGTCCGTTATCGTGTTTTACCAAAACCCATTTTCCGAATGAGTAACAACCGCGTATTTCGTCGGTGTTACCGATATGGCTGACAATTCCGGACAGTGCTGATTTAACTCTAGTACCCATTGTTGCTCGAAAATCAATACCATTGTGTCCTCGGCCTCTGTAAGCTCCACTACGGGCAAATTCGGTGTCTCCGAAATATTGAGTTACAAATACGCTATCAAGGGGCCACGACAATATTCCGGGTCTTGCTGGTGGGGTTTGAGACGGGTCAATAACCAAGCGTAGTTGTGACTCAAACTCAAAAAGTTCTTTTTCAAACGCGGCTTTTCGAGCCAAATTTGTTTGTAATATTTTTTGATATTCAGCTTCTTGGTTTTTAGTCTCGCTTAGAAGAGACGCTTGTCGTTTTTTATTTATTAGAGAGACGCCGTGTTGATCTTTTAAATCCATATTTAAAAGCTCCAACTGTTCTTTTTGCGACTCTGACTCCTCCCTTTTCTTTTCTAATGTGTCTTTTATAATTTTTAGATTATTCAGGTTCTGCCTGACTTCTACCTGAAATCTCTGCAGGGTTTCAAATTCTTCCCAAACAGAAGAGAAATCACCGTATTTTAAAAGTGATTCAACCAAAGACGAGCTTTCCCCGGTTTCGTTTAGTAAGCGAAGTGTTTCAGACAAGCTTTGGCTGTTTTTCTCTATTCTTTGCTCGGATTCGCTTATTTCCAGTGTTAATTTTTCTATGCTTAAAGATGCGTTTATTATTTTATTTTCAGTTAGAGAGATGTCTTGTTCTAGTTTTTTTTGTGTCAGCTCAATAGATCGAACCGCGTTTTGTAGAGTGTTTACTTCCCTGCCGACCGCTTCAAGTTGTTTTTTTGATTGTTCTATTTCTTTTTCAATTGCACCTATTTGATTGCTTCTATCGCTAATCTTTTCCTGAAGTTCTCTGATTAAGTTTTGATCGGCTTCTGCAATATTGCTGTTGGATAAAAATAAAAGTATTAATGCGATAAAAATCAATGCCGGCACTGGGATTATTAATTTTTGTATTAGCGACATACAACGCCTCGTCGGCTTGCTGTCTAGAACCTTTATTGTTTTAGAATTTCTATCGCTTTTTGCCATCTTGCTATTGTATTATCTTTGCCCAAGATAAAGGACGTCGTGAAAGGGTCTGATGATTTGTCTTTGCCGGATAGTGCGTAGCGCAGTGGCCAGAGCACTTCACCTCTTCCCTCTTTGTCCGCATAAGCCATCAGCCTCTCTTTTATTATATCAGTTTTCCAACTGACATTATCTATACTTTCTAAAATTTCTAGCGATTTCTCTAAATGAATTATTGTTTTTTCCAAATTTGGATTTTTCTCCCACACTATTTTCTCCCTGACGATACTTGGTTCATTGAAAAAAAAGTCTAAATCCCCGTCATTTATAAGACAGTCAATGTCCGCCCATTTTTTAATTCTTTCGCAGATCAATTCCACAAATTCTTGCCCAAAAACCTTAGATTTAACCCAGTCAGTTTTCCCCTTTTTTTCAAGTCTCTCTTTTACTTTTTCAATTTTTTCTTCCACTCTTAGATTTTTTATATATTGTTGATTCAGCCACTCAAGCTTTTCGATATTGAAAACCGCTCCGCTTTTCTGAACCTTTTTAAAATCAAAACAAGAGATGATTTCTTCTAAACTCAAGATATCCCTATCATCTCCCGGATTCCAACCAAGCATTGCCAAGAAATTTATCATCGCTTCTGGCATTATGCCTTGCTCCTTGTAAAAGTTAACAGACACCAGCTCCCCATGCTTTCTTTTTGAGAGCTTGGATCGGTCGGTTGCAAGGATTAGTGGTATATGGGCGTAGATTGGGCGCGGAAAGCCGAGCGCTTCTTGAATCAAAATTTGTCTTGGAGTATTTGAAATATGATCTTCCCCGCGGATTACATGGCTGATTTCCATTTCAAAATCATCAATTACCACTGCCAAGTGATAAAGGGGCTCTTCAAAATTTTTGGCTATCACAAAATCTCCGAGATCTTCTGTTTTGAACTCAACTTGACCACGGATTTCATCATCAAACTTTATGGTGGTGTTTGGGTTTTTAAATCTTACTATTTCAACTTCTCCGTCCCCTTCCCTACTTTTTTCTTTAGAAACATAAGCTTTTCCTTCGGAAACAATTTTTTTCAGATATTTTTTATAAATTTCTCCGCGTTCTGACTGTCTGAAAAAACTGTCATGTGAGAGTCCAAGCCACCCTAAGCCAGCGATTAAGTCGTCCTCATATTCTTTCTTTGACCTTTCTTTGTCGGTATCCTCTATTCTTAAGATGAACTCACCCATCTTTTGTTTAGCAAAAACAAAATTAAACAAAGCAGTTCTAACACCCCCTAGATGTAGATTACCTGTTGGCGATGGAGCAAATCTAGTAACAATTTTTTTCATACTGTCTGTTTAATTCTATTTTTCGTGTCCAAGTGCGATATTAAATATCTCTTGGGCAATCACTTTTGCGGCGTCTTTTCTGGAGAACTTTTGAGCCGCCTGCGACATCGTCTGTAACTTATCGTTGTCTGCCAACAAGTTTTTTATTTCTGAAGTTAAAATATTCGCGTTGAGGTTTGGTTCTTCAATGACAATGCAGGCGCCACTTCGCGCATAACCATAAGCATTTTTTCTCTGGTGATCCCCGTTTGATTTTGATATTGGAATTATAATACTTGGTTTGCTCCAATTTGCTATTTCAAAAATTGTTGAACCGGCTCTTGATACTACCAAATCTGCTACTCCGGCCGCCATTCTCATTGCTTCGTCGTTTAAGTAATCAAAAACTTTATACCTGCTTTCTTTTTCGGAGTTGTATAAAATTGCCGAGGCCCGGCTCTTCGCGTCTTTTAGCCCCCCTTTGCCTGTTTGATGGATAATTTGGCAGAACTCCAAGATTTCTGGCAATGAATCAATTATGGTGTCATTTATTTTTTGTGCTCCAAGAGAACCCCCTAAAACCAAAACGACGGGCAGATTATCTTCTAGTTTCAAGATTTTTTTCGCACCATCCTCAATGGGTTGTAAAATACTTTTTCTTATAGGATTTCCTGTAAATGCCACTTTTTCTTTCGGGAAATATTCAGCAGATTCAGGCCAAGACACAGCAACTCTTTTGGCAAATTTGCCAGCCCAGAGATTAGTTTTGCCTGGTACTGAATCCGACTCATGGATAATAACCGGAATTCTAAATAGTTTTGCGGCAAAGACTGCCGGAAAACTGCCATAACCACCCTTGCTAAATACCGCGTCAGGATAAATATAAAATATTGTCCAGACTGCTTTCAAAACTCCCCAGAATGTTTTGAAGGTGTCGGAGATGTTTAACAGCGAAAAGTATCGCCTCAATTTGCCGGTTGGGTTTTTTTTGAAAATTATTTCGTTGTCAAATAGCAGTCTTTTATTGTAAGGTTCCGGCGCCATATAATATAGCGTCGGTTTGACTATATGTTGTTCTTTTTGCAGATCCTTTAAGGCCTCGGCCACAGCAATAACTGGATAGAAATGCCCACCTGAACCGCCGCCTGTTAATAATATTTTCATTTTTTATATGTCTTATACTTTGATATATTAAGAATTATACCTATAGAAGCTAAAGTAAAAAACAATGCTGTCCCGCCGTGGCTAACAAACAAAAGTGGTAATCCGGACATCGGTACAACACCGGTCATGGAAGCAATATTAAAGAAAGATTGGGTGATTATCAACATTATTATGCCGGTAGTGAGAAGAGACCCAAATAGGTCTGGCGAAAATCTTGCAATTTTAAGACCGCGAAAAGCAAAAAATACAAAGAGTGAGATCAGAAAAAGACCACCGATAAAACCAAACTCTTCGGCTGCGACTGAAAAAACGGAATCGCCGACCGGCTCCGGCAAGAAGCCGAATTTTTGGATGCTTTGTCCGAATCCTCTACCAAACATGCCGCCAGCGCCAATAGCAATTAGTGACTGTTGAAGTTGATAACTAGCCCTGTGATAATCACGCGAAGGATCCAGAAAAGTTACGATTCTTTCGGCGGCATATGGTTTAAGAATGGCGATTGATATTATCCCTAAAATTCCGATAATTAAGACTATTATGATGTCTCGCCACCTAGCACCGGCTGACAAGAAAATTGCAAATCCGGCAGTAGCGATTACTAGAAAAGTTCCAATGTCCGGTTGCATTAACAAAAGACTGGCGATAATCGCTACTATCAACAGAAAAGGTAAGAGGCCAAATTTTATATTTCCAATTTTTTCTTTTACACCGGAAAGCCAAGTTGCAAGATAGATGACAAAACCCAATTTCAAAAATTCCGCTGGTTGGAAAGATAGTCCGGCAATTGAAATCCATCTTCTTGCCCCACCATGCTCAAATCCCAAACCGGGAATAAAAACCCCTATTGCTGTAAGAATCGAAAATAAAAAAATATAGAGGGCAAACTTTCTCCACCTTCGGTAGTGGACTTTTGATAAAGACAGCATGGCAATCGTTCCCAAGAAGAGACCAAAAAATGTTTGGTTAAAAGCTATGTCGCTGAAATTCTCTTTGTCTTTCGCTAGTAATCCCAAAGATGCCGAAGTAAAGACAAAGAAACCACAGACTAACAAAGCGATGACTGTTAGAAAAAAAACCCTATCTATTTTCTGTTTTTTTACCATATAAGAGCTAGTATTACTCCAATTAAGGCAAAGATAACACTGATAACCCAAAATCTCATGGTTACTTTATATGCCGGCCAGCCCAGTGCTTCAAAATGATGGTGTATTGGTGCTACTAGAAATATTTTTTTGCCACGGAATTTTTTTGATGCTATTTGGATAATGTTAGAAAAAGAAGTGGCAATAAGTGGAAAAGCGACAATTGGCAGGATAAGAATTCCATAACCATTGCCAAGTGTGTCGGTCATAAAAGCTACAACTGATAAAGTCAGGGTTAAGCCCATTGTTCCGGTTTCAGACATATAAAATCTAGCTGGCGGAATGTTAAACCAAAGAAAAGCTAAAATTGCGCCGGAGAGCATAGCACAAAAAGCCGCCAAATTTATCTGTTCCAAAAAGAAAGCGATGGTGGCATAAGCAGAGAACATTATGGCGAAAACTCCTCCGGCTAAGCCGTCTATGCCGTCTATTATTCCGCCAGAATAAATCACTAAAGTTACCAAAGCGAAAAAAGGCACAAATAGCCACCCCAGATTTAAAATCCCGAAAACTGGCAGGTTGATCCCAGTGATGTCAAGTTTAAAGTAAAACCAAGACCCAGCCAGCAGTCCTAAAATAATTACCGCTAGCAGTCTTTTTTTCAGCGATAATCCACCGTTATTGTTTGAAGAAGAATTTTGGACTTCCAAAAAATCATCAAATAAGCCGATCAGCGAGCCGATTATTAAGGTGAAAAAAGGAATCCATGTTTGATTTCTGCTCAAAAAGTCTATCTTTGAAGTTAGATCGCTTGGGGCTAGTTTGGCTATTATCCAGATACCGACAATTGTTAAGGTTGCGCTTAGCCAGATTACTACTCCGCCCATTCTCGGTGTACCAACTTCTTTTTCTTTGTGCAGTGAATTAAAGACTTCGGCCTCTTTGCCGTCCATCGCTATCTTACCGGCTCTTTTTTTCCACATCTTGTTTTTGTAGAGATACTCGGTCAGAAAAGGTGTTATACCTATTCCTATAGAGAAGGCGATAATTGCTGGCGCGATGACTTTTACCGTGTCTATAATCATATTTTTAAATATTTTGCGTTTTTCTTTTCATCAATAATAAAGCTTCTCGAAGCTTCAATCAATTTCTCACTATCAACAAAACGTTCGTTTATGGTGGAGTTGAGAACAACGATTATTATTGGTCGACCAAGTCCGGCATCAAAGACGGTCGCTAGGTTGCCACCCGCAAGGTCGGTAAAACCCGTCTTTGCTCCTATTATCCCGGGAACGTTTTTGACTATAAGGTTTGTGTTGCTGGCGGTGTGATTGATTTGGTTGAGTGAGAAGAAACTGGTTTCTTTTTTTGTGGTCGCCTCTAGTATTTCTGGCTTGTTTTTTAAAATATATTCAAAGAGCAAAGCGGTTTCTTTTGCGGTACTATAGGCCCCACTCTGGTTTTCATTTTGGTCAAGTCCGGCTTCGTCGTGAATTACTGTTTTTTCAAGACCAATATTCTTGGCTTTTTGATTTACTTTCTCTATGAATTTTTGCCTTCCGAAATAAAAATCATCTGTGCCAAATGTTATCGCGCCGATAACCGAAGCTATAGCGCGAAATCCATCATTTGATGAGACGACCAAGCTGAAATCAATTAGGTCTTTTAATGCCCATCTCTCATTCACATAAAGTCCGGAATCTCCCTCAGCTTCCAAAAATTCTTTCTCAATTCTGATTTCGGTGTTTTGTGGCGCCAGCTCTAAAGAAACAACAGCCGACAGCGTTTTGGCGATTGAGGCCAAAGGCATAACTTTGTCAGAGTCTTTTTCAAATAATGGTTTTTGTTTTACCACGTCCCAGACAAAAGCGGATTTTCCCACGATTGTTATCTCTTCAAACGGGTTTTTCGAAATCAGTTCTTGATTACTATTGTCATTATATTCTTGAGTGTTGTTAGTATTATTTTTTTGCGATGCATATGGCGTGATGGGTGTCAAAAAAGAAGCAATTAAAAGTAAAATTAAAACTACTCCAGCAAAAACGTTTCTCATATTAAAAAATTTTTTTTCGGGTGACATTTTATTCTGATTCGGTCTCTTTATTTTCTTCGACTTTTAGAGACTCTAATTCTGTTTTGATGTTTTCAAATTCCGGTAATTCTTCAATCTTTTTTACGCCCATATGAGCTAATAAATCTAGAGTTGGGCGGTAATATGCGCTTCTCAATTTTTGTTCAGTCTTTTCAATCAAACCCCGTATTAGAAGGTTTCTTAGAATGTATCCGGAATTAACGCCACGAATATAATCAATTTCTTTTTTACTTATTGGTCCGCGATATAAGATGATAGATAAAGTTTCAAGCCCTGCCTTGCCGAGCTCTTTGTTTAATTCACCTTTGTTTAATTCAGCTATGAGGTCAGAAAGTTCTGGATTTGTGCCAAGCATTACTTTGTCGCCGTTTTGGACAAGGACAATTCCCCGCTCATTCAAATTTTCTTCCAAAATTTGCAGACTTTTTTTTATGGATGATTCGTCTTGTTTTAAAATCTCCGCCAGCTTTTTGATTGAAAAAGGTTCGGCTTGATAAAACAAAACAGCTTCTATTTTCTTGTCTAAGTCCATGTTTTAAATATTAATTAGTGCCTTTTTGTATTTCAATATCTCCATACCGGTTTTGTTGCTCGGCAAAAACTGATCCTCTTTTAACTAATTCTAAGACTGCCAAAAAACTGATGATTATGTTTTCCCGCCCTCCTCCTTTTCCGGAGAATTCTTGGAAGCTCATCTTGAAACTTTCAGTAATTCTCTCCAGTAGTTTTTCTATAGTTTCTTCCAGACTGACAACTTTTTTTACTACAGCCTTTGGTAGGTTTTCCGGTTTCGGGAATTCTGTGATTATCCACTTCACGGCCTCTAAAATTGATTTGGTGCTAATTTCTGCAGACGGGGAAAAAATTGGTTCAAAAATTCGTCCTTCGCGTCCCCAGATTATTTTCTTGGAAAATCGGTTTTTTACATGCCGACTTAATTCTTTGAATTTTTGATATTCCTTAAGTCTTTGTTCCAAGTCTTCTATACTTTCTTCCTCTTCTTCTGTTAATTGAAGAAGAGGAAGAAGTGATCTGGATTTTATTAAAAGCAAAGTAGCTGCAACAACGACAAACTGAGCAATTTCGTCTATCGGAAAACCTTCTTTTTTTTGAACATAATCGATAAAATCATCTGTTACTTTTGACAGAGCAATGTCATTTATGTAGAGCTTTCTTTTTTCGATAAGATGTAAGAGTAAGTCCAAAGGTCCTTCAAAATTTTCGGTTTTTATTTCAAATCCGGTCGCAATCATTGTGGAATAATACCTTATTTCTTGGGTTTTTTCCAATTATGACGCTTTTTGGTATTTATTGCCGACGTAGAGCGAGAGAAATGAGAAGGTAATCTTTCTCATTTCCGACCCGAGGATAGCCAACAAAAGGTCTAATACCTTTTATTATCCCGTCTTGATTTTTAAGTCTTTCAGCTGATTTTGTTCGATTTCCGAAGGAGCTCCCATAGTAAGGTCTCTTCCCTCTCCTGTTTTAGGAAAAGCGATGACTTCCCGAATACTTGATTCGTTTTCCAAGACAGCAATGAGTCGGTCGAGTCCTGATGCTATGCCACCATGAGGTGGTATGCCAAACGTGAAAGCGTCTAACATGTGTTCAAAATATTTTTTCTGTTTCTCGTCAAAACCGATGAGATTAAATATTTTTTCCTGAATTTTGGGGTCATGAATACGGATACTACCTCCCGCAACCTCAAAGCCGTTTAGCGCCAAATCGTGCTGGTAAGATCTAGCATCTGCTGGATCATTTTCCAGCTTTTGCAGATCTTCTTCTTTGGGAGCGGTAAACATGTGGTGGCTCGGGGCGAAGTGACCATTTTCCAAATCTTTTTCAAAAAGTGGAAAATTTAATACCCAGACAAAACCAAGTTCGTTTGGATCATTCTTGTTTTTTCGTATGTCTGGCTTATCAGAATTATATTTTTCCATGGCTTCATCATAGTTTATTCTTGGCCACGGACTTTCAGTAAAAGTCTTCTCCGGGTAGATCTTATTTACCATTTTGCTAAACATATTTTCTACCAAGTCTAGAATTTTCTCTTGATCAACGAAAGACATCTCAATATCAAGTTGGGTAAATTCGGCTTGGCGGTCGCCTCTGGTGTCTTCATCTCTCATGCACTTTGCAACCTGAAAATATTTTTCTATCCCCGAGGCCATCAATAATTGTTTGTACTGCTGGGGTGATTGTGGCAGAGCGTAAAATTTCCCCGGGTAGGTTCTGGATGGCACTATATAATCTCTCGCTCCTTCGGGGGTTGATTTTGTAAGGATTGGAGTTTCTACTTCAACAAAACCTTCTGTATCTAAATAGTCTCTAAAAAATTTGATGATCTTGTGTCGATTTCTTATGTTTTTCTGCATTCTAGGCCTTCTCAAATCCAAATATCGGTACTTCATTCTTATCTCTTCATTGATATCATACCCGCTGTCTTGAAGATTAAAGGGTGGAGTTTGAGCTTCATTCAAGACTTTTATTTCTGAAATTTCTATTTCTATATGGCCCAATTCCTCTTCCGAATTAACCATCTTTTCCGGACGCTTGTTGGCTTTGCCTTTTATTTCAACCACCCACTCATCTCTTAAACTGTCAGCTAATTTGTGAGTGTCTTGATTTTGAGGGAGCGAAACCATTTGGACCTTACCACTTTCGTCTCGCAAATCAAAAAAAATAAGTTTGCCGTGGTCGCGTCTTGCGTTTATCCATCCTAAAACCTTAACTTCGTGTCCAACTTTTTCTTTTAATGATGAAATTTTTATTCTCTCCATTTTTTTAAAAATAATTTATTTTCATTGCGGCCCTAACCTCGGACATAGTCTCTGCTGCTTCTTCCCTCGCCCTACCAGTCCCATCTTTTAAGATTTTCATTATAGCTGACTTATCTTTTGAAAGCTCGTCACGCTTTTTTCTTATTGGTTCTAAGACTTTCTCTAGAACTTCGATAAGGTGTTTTTTGATAATTACATCCCCAAGTCCGCCCTGCTCATAATCTCTTTTGATTTTTTCCAATTCTGATTTTTCCGGATCAAAAGCGTCTAAGTATTGGAATACTACATTTCCCTCAATTGTGCCGGGATCCTCTGCTCTTAAATGTTTGGGATCGGTGAACATTGCCATTACTTTTTTTTCAACGATATCTGTCGGATCTGACAAGAAAATGGCATTATTCAAAGATTTACTGGCTTTATTTCTCCCGTCTATTCCCATAAGTCGCGGAGTTTCAGAAGTTACAGTTTTGATTTTTTGGAATGTCTGACCATAGAGAGAATTAAATTTATCCACAATCTCGTTTGCTTGCTCGATGACCGGTAGCTGGTCTTCGCCGACTGGAATTAAGTTTGCTTTGCAGAACAGAATATCAGCAGCTTGGCTTACGGGATAAGTCAAAAATCCTGCCGGCACGTTTTCTTCGTAACCCTTGTGCTTCATTTCGTCTTTTACGGTTGGGTTGCGTTTTAATCTGGCGAGAGTAACAAGGTTTAGAAAAAGGATGGTCAGTTCAGAAATTTCAGGAATTTTTGATTGAATTAAAAAAGTGGTTTTCTTTGGATCAAGTCCTGACGCCAAATTGTCGAGCGCAACCTCCACAACACTCTCTTTTACTTTTTCCGGATTTTCGGCGTTATCGGTCAGAGCTTGAAGGTCGGCGATAAGATAAAAATTCTTTTCGGATTGCTCCTGGAGTTCCACCCTTTTTTTAATTGAGCCGGCAAGGTGGCCGAGATGAAGCCGGCCGGTTGGTCTGTCGCCGGTTAAAACAATTGTTTTTTCAGTCATTGGTTAAAATGCTATCAAAAGACTTGTATTTTTGGAAGCATCATTCATTTTCTTATAAAAAGCAAGATGATGGCAAGTGGAGAGAGGATTAGCCAGAAAAAATATTTCTCCGAACCGAAAAAATCTCCGGATTTAGGCATATATTTCAGGGCTTCTGGAAGCGGTATTATCTGGTGGATTGTCAGAAGAGTTAAAACAAAGACACAAATTGATAAAATAAAAATTTTCAACTTCTGGCTTCTATCAGTATATAAGACCCTACCACCGGCAATTATACTTATTACGAGGAAGGTTAATATAAAAAATATAGCGAACAAAATCAGGCGGTTGAAAAAAATCTGCCATTGGTTTTCTTTTAGAAAAACTAGTTTTTCTATGATTGGAAATTGGCTGTAGAAAAATACTGCCGGATAAAAAGATAAAATCAAAGCTATAATCTTACCTTTCCCCAAAGAGAAAGATACAGCAAGACAGATGATTAGAATTATAGAAAGAACTGCCAACTCTGATCCCAACACTGGGGTATATGAAGAAATTAAACTCATTTTTTGTAGGTTTTTAAATCCCCTCTTTTTTCAATTCCTCAACTATTTTCTTGGCGTTTTTACTAAGTTTTTTAGGCAAGATGATATTTATTTTTATGTGCAAATCACCGCGCTGATTTTTGCCGATTGGTACGCCCTTTCCTCTGACTCTTAAGGTTTCGCCGAAGGATACATTTTCAGGTATCTTAATCTTTAGGACTCCATCTAGTGTTCCTATTTCATATTCTTCGCCAAGCAGGGCATCCGTCAGTTTTATGTTTAGTGTTGTGATCAGATTGTTGCCATCTTTTGTGAATTGCGGATCTTTTCTAACCCTGATTTTTACGTATAAGTCTCCGCTTTGTCCATTTGCCGCTGCCTCTCCTTCTCCGATAAGTCGTATCATTTCTCCATCTTCTATCCCCGATGGAATTTCTATCGATATTTCTTGTTCTTTTTTTATGACACCAAGACCCATACACTCTGAACATCTTTCTTTTGGAATTTTGCCTTTGCCGGAACATTTGTCGCAGGTTCTAGCAATCGCAAAAGAGCCGATCAGGGACTTTTTGATCTCTCTTATTTTTCCCTGACCATTGCAAGAGTTACAGGTTGAAAATTCAGTCCCCTTTTTTGCTCCACTACCACGACATCCATCACAGAGTGCAGTTTTTTGGATTAATACCTTTCGAACTGTTCCGAACACGGCTTCTTTGAAAGGGATTTCAATATCAATTGAAATATCTCTTCCGCGTTTGTTTTTTTGACCACCACCGAATAAATCCCCAAATATGTCTCCCAAATCAAAACCTTCAAAAGCATTTTCAAAACCGCCGGATTGCCATTCAAAAGGTCCATTCTCAAATCCTCCGGCGTTGTTAAAGACCCGACCATAAGAATCGTATTCCGCTCGTTTTTTGTCGTCCGACAAGACCCCATAGGCCTCGTTTATTTCTTTAAATTTTTCTTCGTTACCGCTTTTTTTATCAGGATGATACTGATGCGCAAGTTTACGAAAAGCTTTTTTTATTTCTTCTTTGCTGGCTTTTTTATCTATCCCGAGAATTTCGTAATAGTTTTTTGACATACTTTATTGTCTTTAAGTGAGCATTTATATTTTACTACTTTTGCTCGTCCTTGTCCTCTTTTTTTTGTTCTTCTTTTATTTCAGCATCTCTGACATTTTCCTTGTCGGTATTTTGTTCAGGATTCTGCTGATTTCCGGCTGAAGCATATTGGCCGATTTTTTGAATTGTCTGTGATAAAGATTCGGTAGCTGATTTTATTTCTTCTAGATTACTCGTCTCTTTTGATTTTTTTAGAGCGCCAAGTTTCTCATTTATCTCATTTTTGACGTCTTCTGGTAGTTTTGACTCGTTTTCTTTTAGAGCTTTTTCTGTTGTATAAACAAGTTGTTCTGCCAAATTTTTGGCTTCAACCAAATCTTTTTTCTTTTGGTCTTCTTCGCCATGAGCTTCTGCTTCTTTTTTCATTCTTTCTATTTCATCTTTAGACAAGCTAGAACCGGCTTCGATGCGTATGGACTGTTCTTTACCGGTGGTTTTATCGCGGGCTTTGACGTTTAAAATTCCGTTAGCATCGATGTCAAAAGATACCTCGATTTGTGGCATACCTCTCGGAGCTGGTGCGACACCGTCTAAAATAAACCGCCCCAAACTTTTATTGTCGGCGGCCATTGATCGTTCGCCTTGAACAATGTGAATCTCTACACTGGTTTGGTTGTCGGCGGCGGTAGAAAAAGTCTGGGATTTGCTAGCCGGAATCGTGGTGTTTTTTTCTATCAATTTTGTTGCTACTCCACCCAAGGTCTCAATTCCGAGCGAAAGAGGAATAACATCAAGTAGCAAAACATCTTTAACATCACCCATCAAGATTCCACCCTGAACTGCTGCTCCGAGAGCCACGACCTCATCCGGATTGATTGATTTATTTGGTTCTTTTCCAAAAAATTCTTTAACTCTTTCTGAAATTTTTGGCATTCTGGTCTGTCCACCGACCATGATAATTTCGTCGATGTCTCCAACTTTGAATGGAGAATTATCCATTGCCCTTTTTGTAATTTCCATCGCTCGGTTAATAAATTCTTCCGCTAATTCTTCAAGTTTTGCTCTGGAAATCTTGATCAGTAAATGTCTCGGCCCGCTTGAGTCAGAAGTTATAAAAGGAATATTTACTTCAGTTTCTAATGCGCTTGAAAGTTCAATTTTGGCTTTCTCGGCCGCTTCGTCCAATCGTTGTAGAGCCAATGGGTCGTTTTTAACATCTATCCCGCTCTCTTTTCTAAATTCTTCGGCCAGATAATTTATTATTTTTTGGTCTATATCTTTGCCACCAAGGTGAGAATCACCATCGGTTGATTTGACCTCGACTACATTGTCGCCAACTTCAAGAATTGAAATATCAAAAGTTCCGCCGCCAAAATCAAAGACGGCGATTTTCTCGTCTTTCTTTTTATTCAGTCCGTAAGCCAAGGCGGCCGCCGTCGGCTCATTTATAATTCTCTTAACCGTGAGACCCGCAATTTCTCCGGCGTCTTTGGTGGCTTTTCTTTGGGCATCATTGAAATATGCCGGAACGGTGATGACCGCTTCTGTAATTTTTTGTCCGAGCTTGGCTTCGGCATCAGTTTTTATTTTTTGCAGAATCATAGCCGAAATCTCTTCCGGTCGATAATCTTTGTCACCCATTCTAACCAAAATTCCGCCGTCTGGAGCTTTTTTTACTTCGAAAGGTACAGTTTTTATGTCCTTTTGAACTGCGGGGTCATCGAAAGAATGACCAATAAATCTTTTGATTTGATAGACCGTACTCTTTGGATTTGTAACAGCTTGTCTTTTTGCTAAAAGACCTGCAAGTCTTTCGCCTGTTTTGCTGACAGAAACAATCGACGGAGTTGTTCGTGAACCCTCTGAATTTTCTAAGATTCTTGGTTCTCCCCCCTCAACTACCGCGACTGCAGAAAAAGTTGTGCCTAAATCTATTCCTATAATCTTAGACATAGTTTTTTAGAAATTAACCAATAAGTATTCTGTACGAAGACATTTTATATATTTTTTACCGATTGTCCAGCAAAAAATTTCTTGTTTTTACTTCTTACATTCACTGACTACGACTTTTGCCGGTCGGATAACTCTGTTGTTGAGTTTATAACCTTTTTGAATTACTCTTGCGATTCTATTTTCATTTTCCGGAGAATCGGTCGATTCCACCGCTACCGCTTCATGAAAGTTAGGATCAAATTCTGCTTTGTTTTCTGGATTTATCTCTTCCAGACCGCTTTGCGACAAAGTTTTTTCTAGTTCTTTGACCGAATTCTCTATTCCTTGTCGCCAACCTTCTGGCATTTTCTGCCAGTCCTGACTCTCAAGCGCTGATTGGAAATTATCCAAGCTTGGAATAATATCAGAAATCAAATTTTGATTTGCGAATTTTACAAAATTATCTTTCTCTTCAGCATCTTTTTTTCTTGCATTTATAAAATCAGCTTTTGTTCTTTGCCACCCATCAAGATACAACTTTTTTTCTTCCTCGATTTTTTTCAGCTGAAGCTTAAGTTTTTTGATTTTTTCTAGACACCCGCCATTTTCCTCGTCTGCCACAAGATCTTCTTCAAATTCTTCTGGTTGGTTGTTTATTTCTTCGTCCATATTTTTACTTAAGACTTAAAAATCTCAACATTTTTGTTGTTATTTTGTTGAAATCAGAGCGAGACTGTTTTCTATCTCTTTGACCACTGAGGAGCTTTTCGGGCTTTCTTTAAGCCGAATTTTCTTCTTTCTTTGGCACGCGGATCTCTTTTTAAGAACCCTGCAGATTTTATTTTTTTTCTTAATTCTGGATTATCGTCTACAAGTGATCTTGCCACACCGTGTCTTATAGCTTCGGCTTGCGAGCTTATACCACCGCCCTTTACCAAAACAGAGATTTTAAATTTTTTTTCCGGTTTTATTTTATGGATAGCTTCGCTAGCAATTGTTCTTAGTGTTTCGGTTGGAAAATAATCTTTCAGATCTTTATTGTTGACTGTGATCGAGTTTTTTCCAGCTTCTGTGATTCTAACTCTAGCTACCGATGTCTTTCTCCGCCCTACGGCCTCTATGTATTTTTCAACCTGTTTTTTTTGTCTGTCTTGGTTTGTCATTATTCTTTTATGGTTAAATTTTTTATTCTATTCGATCTTAATTTATTTTTTGGAAGCATCCCGTAAATCGCTCCCCTTAATGCTTCAGACACCCCTCTTCTACTGATTAAATTTTCTAGATTTTCTGACTTCAACCCGCCGGGATATCCGGTGTATCTTCTGTATTCCTTATCCCCCCTTTTCTTTTCCGTAATGACCATTCTTGCGGCGTTTATTATCTCGACCCGATTGTCTGGACTTGGGGCTCCCCCCTTTTTGTAATCGGGCTTATTTTTACCCATAAGAAAGATGGCGGCTTCAGATGCCACTCGGCCTATTTTTTTATTTTTTGCGTCAATGGTGGTTGCCATGGTTTATATAAAAATTAAACTAATTCTATCAAAGACATTTTGCTATCGTCGCTATTTCTTCTTTGTAACTTTGTTATCCTTGTGTAACCACCCCTTCTTTCTTTATACTTTGGTCCCAGGATATCAAACATCTTTTTCGCGCCGTCTGTTCCAATTTTTGAGACAACCATTCTTCTTGCAGGAATTGTGTTTTTCTTGCTTTGGGTTATCAGACGTTCAACATATGGTCTCAAGGCCTTAGCTTTTGTTTCAGTCGTCTTAATTTTTTCATGCAAGACCAAAGATCGAGCCAGTGATTTCATTAGAGCCCCTCTCTGGTTTTTTTCTCTACCAAGTTTTTTGTTCCTGTCGTGATGTCTCATGTTGTAAAAATATTTTAACCTCGTTTTAAGGTTAGCCCGTGTTCGGCAAGGATTTTTTTAATTTCCTCTACGCCCTTAGGTCCCAAACCTTCGATTTCTAACAAGTCTTTGTCTTTTTTCTTTGAAAGTCCGCCGATTGTTTTGATATTTGCCGCTGATAGAGCGTTTAAGGTTCTTGTTGAGATATCCAGAGAATCAATTTTAGTTTTCAGAATATCTTCATCTGGAGATTTTTCCTGTTTCTCTTCAGCGGTCATAATTCTTTCTTCTTGGAAACCAACCACGGCTTTTAATTGATTTATCATAATTTCTATTGATTTCTCAAGTGCGGCTTTGGGTGTAACACTGCCATCTGTCTCAATTGAAACTCTCAACCTGTTGAAATCAGTTCGGTCACCAACGCGCATGTTTTCAACTTCGTAACTAACTCTTCTGATTGGTGTAAAAATTGCATCAAGAGCGATTGTTCCTATGTCAACCTTGTCTTTTTGTAAAACTTCTTTTGGCACATAACCAAGACCGCTTTCCACGTTCATTTCTATGTCTAATGTCGTATTTTTGTCGGTCAGGTGTGCGATTACAAGATCAGTGTTCATAATTTCTAATTGCCCTGGAACCTCTATGTCTCCAGCTCTCACTTCTCCTTCTTTTTTGACCTTCAGATGCATGGTTTGCGCCCCTTCAGCCAAAAATTTTATTCTGATTTTCTTTAAATTTAAAATTATTGTGATCACGTCCTCTTTCACACCCTTTAAGGTTGAAAACTCGTGTTCTGCTCCAGAAATTTTAACTGAAGTTATTGCCGCTCCCGGCAGAGAAGAAAGAATGATTCTTCGAAGAGAGTTACCAAGCGTGTGTCCGTATCCAGGATAGAGCCCGTCTATTTCATATATTCCTGAAGTTCCATCTTCTGAAATTATTTTTGGCTTTGACGGTAAGACGATGTCGTGATAAATCATAAAATATTTAAATTTACTTGCTACTAATTTGATTTAACGAAATTAACGACTGTAAAACTCCAAAACCGAATTCAGGTCAAAAAGTAGACTGTCGGATTTTTTTAGATCAGGTTTTGAAATCAGTGTTATTTCTTTTTTATTGATATCAAACTCAATCCAGTCCGGGATGGATTGTTTATTAGGGTTTTTTTCCAAGTCAGTAAATATACCCTTTCCCAAGCTCTGGCTTCTGATTGTGATTTTATCTCCTGTTTTTATTTGGCGTGAAGGAATAGTTGTTCTTTTGCCGTTTACCAAAATATGACCGTGAGAGACGATTTGTCTGGCGGCCATTTTGGTTGAGGCCAAACCAGCTCTCCAGACAATGTTATCCAGTCTGCTCTCTAAAATTTCAAAAAGATTTCCGGCCTTGTCCCCAGTCTTTTGTTTTAAGGACATCTTAACATAACCCGAAAATTGCTTTTCTGTCAATATGTAAGAATATCGGGCTTTTTGCTTTTCTCTCAACTGCTTGTTGAAATCCGTCATTTGGCTCATGTGTTTGCGATTTCTCTGTCCTCCGGATTTTTTTGCTTGAGAAAGGGTAAATTTCTGTGTTTGGGTTTTTTCAAACACAGGCGCACCAAGTCTCCTAGCTATTTTGTATTTTGGTCCAATTTTCATAGTTTTCTATTTTAAACTCGTCTTGGTCTCGGTGGTCTTGGTCCGTTATGTGGTAGTGGGGTTTCGTCTCTAACGAAAGACAAATTAATTCCTTTTGATATAAAACCTCGCACTGCTGATTCTCGGCCGGCACCAACGCCCCTGATTACAACCCCGACTTCTTTTATTCCCATTGCTTGAGCTTTTTCGCCTAAAAACTCTCCAACTTTGGCTGCGGCAAAGGGTGTTCCTCTTTTTGCTCCCTTAAAGCCAACGGCACCACTTGAACTCCACGCTAAAGTATTACCCTTGTTGTCTGTCAAATTGACCAAGGTGTTATTGAAGGTTGATTGGACTTGCAGAACCCCGTACTCCACATTTTTTTTGGAAACCGAAACATTTTTTGTTTTTGGTCCGGATTCTTGCGCTCCAGTTTTCTTTATAATTCTCTTTTTTCCCATGGTTTATTTAATACTTCAAATTCTAAATTTAAAACAAATTTTACTTCTTCTCAACAGCCCTCTTTCCGCTACCCATTGTCTTTCTGACGTTACCTCTTCTCGTTCTGGAATTTGTTTTTGTTCTCTGGCCTCTAACCGGTAATCCTCTTAAATGTCTTGTGCCTCTGTATGTTTTTATATCTTTAAGTCTTTTTATGTCAGCACTAATTTTTCTTTTCAAATCTCCCTCAACTTTGAATTTTTCAACGAGTTTTCTGATAGCGTTTTCTTCCTCAGTTTTTAGATCTTTTGATTTTTTTCCAAAATCTACCCCCGCCTCTTTTAGGATTTGTTTAGCTCTGGGGCGGCCAATGCCGTAAATTACGGTTAAACCGATTTCCAGTCTTTTTTCTTCAGGGATGTTTATACCTAATATGCGCATGATTTTAAAATGTTTTAACCTTGTCTTTGTTTGTGTCTCGGATTACTTTTACAGACTACATAAACACGTCTTTTTCTCCTGACGATCTGGCATTTCGGGCATATTTTTTTGACTGAAGCTTTAACTTTCATAAAAAAATCCGAATTTCAAATTATTCATTTGAAACTTTTCAACTCTTCTTTATTTAAATTCTTTTAACTACCCGTCCTTTACCCCCGTAAGGGTCAATTTCAACCAAAACCTTGTCGCCGACCATCACTCTGATTCTGTATAAACGCATCTTGCCAGATAAATATACCAGAAGTTCTTTGTCTTGGTTGTCGATTTTCACCTTAAACAAGGTGTCTGGTAGGGCTTCTACGACTACTCCTTGCAGGGTGCTCTTGGGACTTGATGATGGCATCAATTTAAAATTTTGGTATAACGATGACTATATTAGCAGATTATAGCTATTTGAGTCAATAGTCGAAGGTTATATTATGGAATCTTGCTCTCCACCAGCAATTAAGGGCTTTTTAGATTTGTTCTTTTATCAGAATGTCAATTTTTTTCGGATTTGAAGGAAAGCTTCTTTTCCAAAAAGGTTTTACGGTGGCTGTGGCTTGTTCTACGGCTTGGAATTTTGACAATATATCTTTCAAATCTCTCTGTTTTTTGCCCGCCAATTCTCCCTGTATTGTAAGCGGGTTTATTTGCCAAGCAAGAGAGGCGGTGCCCTTTATTTCAAAAACCACAGAACTTAAGCCAGACAAAGAATGGAATTCTTTCGGGTCTGTTATCTTGTAGACCAGTTTTTTTAAGTTCGGGATTTTTATTTCAGTTTCGTCTCGGTTTCCAAGAGCTGATTCTACCAAGACTTTCTCCAATTCTTTTTTGTTTATTTTTATTCCACTGATTTCTCCGCTTTCTCTTATCTTTACCATGTTGTTGCCACTTTCTTGCTCGGGTAGACTACTGAATCTTATTTCTAGAGACTCGGTTAGGATTATAAATTCGTCATTTGAGTCTTCGATCGCTGTTTCTTTTAGTGTTTTTTCAAGCGTGCTTCTAATTTCTTCTCTGACTGTCTTTAGGGTTTGATCATCAACTTTTTTCATTCTACCGACAAACCCTCCGGTTATCGGTGTTGCACTTCGCGCGAAAAAATTTTCATATTGGGGTAGGCCTTTAAACCCTGGAATCGTAAAGTCTGTCAGTCCGATGTTGTGTTTTTCGCCCGGCTCATCGGCATAGACCTTGACCCTTATTTGACCAGGATTTTTTTCTCCACCTTTCTCTGTCATGCCGGGGACCGTTACGCTTTCCTCGATCCTGTAAATTAATCCTGCTGGAGTTTCAAATCGGGTGTTTCTTATTAGGGTCTGTGGGTTGGTGCTGTGCTTATTATAGATGACGATTTCACCCGAGGCCTTTCTTTCAACCATTTCTTCCCCCTGGGCTTCAACGGATTTTTCGGCTTCCCTTTTGATTTGTAATATTTCAAAACTTAAATTCTCCCCTTCACGGTTCGCTATTAAGCTCAAGTCAAAGTTGTGTGAAATTTGTCTCGGAGTAATTTGTACTTCCGCTCCGCTTCTTCCAAATATTCCGAACAATAGAATTAGAAAAACCACCAGCACTCCTAGGCCTAAGAATTTATTTTTTCTTGAGAAATTAAGTTGTTTGTCGGGTCCTCCACCCTTCCAACCACCGGCCAAAGTACGAGCCAGCCGAATTCTGCCACTTCTCTCCTCTTCAGTGTTATCGGTCTTTTCCCTAGAGAGAGGAATTTTTCTAATAGTCTTTTCTTTTTCGGGTGGAACGATATCTTGAAAGGTCTGTTTTGCCATATTCTAATTTTATCTTAAAAAAATATTAACACAATCTCTAGCTGTGTATTTGTTTTAGAGAAAGTAAGCCAAGCGCAAGTGTCGGATCATATTGGTTGCCATTTAAATCTATAAAATGGGACAAAGCTTCAGATCCAAGAGAAATTATTTTCCGTTCGCCTTCTTTGCCCAGATAATTACTAATATAACTTTTGAAGAATGAGGCAAACAATGGGTCTACAGACAAAAATATGGTTTGGGGTTTGATTTTTGAATTTTCCAAAAAATTGTTTAAAGAATTTATCCAATCTTTTTCGGCAATACTTATAGTCTCACTTATTGCATTGCTGAATTTTTGTTCAGCTTTCTTATCCTGATAGATTTTTAGGAAAGAGAGAGCGATATCGGCTTCAACGCCAAATTTTTCAGCAACACTTTTCAAGAATATATTTTTGCCAAGTCCAAAATTGTAAATTCTTTTTATAACTCCATTTTTGATAATAGTTAACTCGGTTGTCTCCCCCGTGATTTCAATCAGGAGATAATTTTTGTTTTCGGGAAATAATTGCTCAATAGCGTTTAGTAGGATGAAAGAGTGTGAATGGAAATAAGATTCGCGATGGAAACGTCGAAAAATTATTTTCTCTACTTTTTCTAACCATTCAGTCCTTGCTCGGCTTTCAAAAGCTGTGGCTTTGATATCTTGAGCTCTTTTGCCTATTGGATTTTTAATCAAATAACCGTTGAGTTTTATTTGGGTCAACCATTTTTCAATGGTAACCGCGGTTTGGGTAATTATTTTTTTCTCGCTCATTTCTTTTCCGAGCAAGGCATCAATCGTTTTTTGGGTTATTAAAATTTCTTTTTCCTCTCTTGCTGAAATTTCATTAACGCCGGATACTACCCAAGGGGCAGACATTATGCAAAGTATTTTTCTTATTTGTTTATTCTTCGGAGCTACTTCTTCTTTTAGCAGATTATCAAGTATTATTTCTAGACTTTCCAAAGTTTTTTTCTCTAAAGCTTCTCTCGCAAGAGTTCCTAGGGGAAGGTATAATCTCCGGCTGAAAAGTATTTTCGGTTTTGTGTTTTGAAAATCTGTCAAAACAGCACCGACACTGTGGCTTGAGATATCAATAATCAAATCGCACTCTTTATTTTTACTTTTCCAAAGCGCTGCCATTTCTATCAATTATAACATGAGAGCGTTTTACTACTTTAGTCCAATACCGCTTTTATTCTCCTAACTCCTGCCGAAACCGCTTCTTCTTTTTTGATTTTAAATTTTCCTAGCTCGTTGGTGTTTTTAACATGTGGTCCCCCGCAGAATTCTTTGCTGATAGTATTGCCTTCTTTATCTTGAATGAAATATACCGAAACCATATCCGGGTATTTTGCGCCGAATTCCATTTCGGCGCCGATTTGTTCGGCTTCTTCCTTTTTCATTTCTTTTCTAACGACTTCAAATCCTTCTGAAATCCACTCATTTACCAAGTCCTCTATTTTTTGTTTTTCCCCATCTGTTAGTTTTCTTTCAAAAGAGAAGTCAATCCGCAGCCGTTCGGAAGTTATGTTGCTTCCCCGTTGTTTAATTTCTTTCCCTAAAATTTTTTGGAGTGCGGCGAGCAATAGATGGTGTGTGGTGTGAAGCTTAATGGTTTCCTCGCTCTCATCAGCCAGCCCCCCTTTAAATTTTTGATCCAGTCCTGATCGGGAGACTTCTTGGTGTTTCTTAAATTCTTTATCAAATTCTTCTCGGCTTAAGTTGGGAAATTCGTCGTGTATGATTTCAAACGGCAGACCAAAGCTTTCATAAAGTTTGAAAGCAGATTCAGGATTTACATTCTCAAGTTTGTCCAACTCTTTCATGCCGAGCTCAAGCGTTTGATTAAATTGCTTCCATTCTTCATTTATGACTTCCATTATTAAAACTCCGTCAAGTTCTCGATAAACATCTTTGTATTTCTCAGTTACCCAATTAATTGAATTCTTTACGATTTCAATATCAAATTGCGCCAGAATTCTTCTTACTAGTCTCCTTAAAATGTACCCAGATCCTTTATTTCCCGGGCGGACTCCGTCTGAAATGAGAAAACTTATTGAGCGGGCGTGGTCGGCCAAAACCCTTTTTTTATCTTCCGGTAAATTGTCAGGTAAGGTAACCACAAAACCGTTAAATAAGTCTGTCTCGAAAATTGTCGGAGTTTTTTGGGAAATCATGGAGAGGCGTTCGAGGCCCATTCCGGTATCAACGCCCATTTGAGCAAGCGGCTTTAATTCCTTTCCACTTTCGCCAGAGAGTAATTCTTCCCGGCTGCCTGGATAATAAAATTGGTTGAAAACAATATTCCAAACTTCAACATCTTTTCCGGTCACGTTCTTACAGTAAATTTCCGTTGTCGGGCCACAAGGGCCGCCGGAGCCGGTTGGTCCCCAGAAGACGTCTCCAATTCCCTCTTCTCGAATGTTAGTTAGGCCGAGTGACTGCCAAATTTCTTTTGACTCTTCATCTTTCGGCACGCCATGCGAGCCCTCAAAAATGGTAACGTATGAAATTTCTAAACCGAGGTCTTTTGTTATGAATTCATGAGCGTAGGAAATTGCTTCTCTTTTTCCATATCCGCCGAAAGAAAAATTTCCAAGCATTTCAAAAAAAGTCAGATGTGTCTCATCGCCAACTTCATCAATGTCGGATGTTCTCATGCATTTTTGAACTGTCGCAGTATTGAGCGATCCAAAATCTTTCATTGCGTCGCTATCGCCAAGGTAGTATGGCTTAAACTGCTGCATGCCGGCAGTTGTAAAAAGCACGGTCGGATCATTTTCTGGAATCAAAGAAGAAGATTGGATGATTTTGTGCCCCCTTTTTTCAAAAAAATTTAAAAATTTTCGACGAATTTCTCCGGAAGTCATACGTTTAAAAGTATATCATTTAGTCTTTTCAAATAAAAAAGTTGACCCTTGTTCCAGGAATGACCAAAAAGTGATAATATGTAAAGAATGAATTTTCTCGGTATTATCGGTAGTTTGCGCAAAGATTCTTATAACAGGATGCTTTTTAAGGCGTTTGGCCAAGTCTTGCCCGAAGGTGTGAACTTGAATGAAGCTGAAATAGCCGATTTACCTCTCTACAATCAAGATTTGGAAGAAGATTTTCCAAAGTCGGCAGAAAAATTGAAGAAAGTTATTGAGCAAGCAGACGGTATCATATTTTTTACTCCGGAATTTAACCGGACAATTCCTGCGCCTCTAAAAAATGCCGTAGATTGGTTTTCCCGACCCTACGGTAAAAATTCAATTGCCGGGAAACCAGTTCTTGTTTTGGGCGCAACTGTTGGAAATATCGGAACAGCACTTTCGCAATACAACTTAAAACAAGCTCTTTTATACTTGGATGCTCGGGTACTCGGCCAGCCAGAATTTTATCTCTCTGCCGCTCAAGATAAATTTAGCGCTGACGGCGAGCTTACAGATGAGGCGACAAAAGAGCGACTAAAAAAGGCGATAGATACTTTTATTGATTTTGTAAAATCTAACAGGAGTTAGAAAAGGGACTAAATTAAATCTTTTAGAATCTTGAAATCTTCTTTCAGGACGTCTTTCTTGGAGGCGTCATAGACAGCGACGGCCGGATGGAAAAGAGCGACGATTTTTATTTGGCCAAATGAGGTCTTAACATCAAAAGATTTTCCGTGAATTTTAGAAATCGTGTCCAATTCAAAATCCAAATCAAATTTATGGAAAATGTAAGCCATTGAATGGCGACCTAAAGTAGCAATGATTTTCGGCTGGATGATGTTAATTTGCCGGTCCAAAAACGGTCCGTAAAGTTCAACTTCTTCCGGCAGCGGGTCTCGATTGCCCGGCGGACGATCTTTAACTATGTTGGTTATGTAAACTTCGGAGCGTGGAATTTTTATACTTGCCAAAAGTTCGTCCAAAATTCTTCCCGATGCTCCGCAAAAAGGCCGACCGGTAGCTGCTTCATTTTTTCCCGGTGCCTCGCCGATAAACATTATTTTTGCAAAATGACTTCCCTCCCCGATAACCGGTACGTTACCTTCCGAAGTTCTGAATTCATAAAGTGGCGACCTTTTCAAATCCACCACTTCGTCCCTGATTTTTTTCATTTGTTCAAACCGTTCTGTTTTCTCTTTTTCTGGCTCTTTCATATCGCCTTTTCTTTCTTTAACTTGAAAACTTTTAACTTCTTACCTCGGTTATATTCCCCGATTTCGCCATTAGATTTTATTACTCGGTGACATGGGATTTTTGGATCATAATTTTTATTAAGAATATTTCCCACGGCCCGGAAAGCCCTAGGACTTTGGGCTTTCCGGGCCACTTCTTTGTACGTTAAAGTTTTTCCTTTTGGGATTTTTGAAACGATTTTCAAAACCCGCTCTTTGAATTTCATAAATTTTTTATTTCCCGTAATTTTGTTCGGCGAAAGAATGGTCTTTCTAAAACAAAGTCTGATCTTTAGGTTCTCGAATTTTATCGGCCGGCAAATTTTCCTTCTCCGCACCCCTTTTACTTTTAGTAGTTTTTTTTATTTGAGCGTGTTCGGGTGCGGGCGGGATTTTTGACTTGCCGACATTTCCGTATAATTCTTTTATAGCTAAAGTGGAATTTTTTCTGTAAGCGCAGTGTTCGCAATTTTCCGCCGCTTCCGGTAATTCTTTTTTTTCAAAAGTCTCAGCAATTTCAATAAGAGTATTCTCTATCCAACCGTCGTTGCCTTTGTAAGAAATTATATCAACATCGAATTCCAGCCGACCATCAAATGCTTTTTCGTCTTTCCGTCCGTTGACATAAACAAAGTAGCCGGTGTCTGAAACTTTAAAATTATTTTGCCTGAACAGCCATTGGTAAATTTCCATCTGCCTTTTATAGGCCTGTTGCCACCTGCCTTCCAAATTCGGCTTCTCACTCTTACTTGTTGCTTTGTAATCAACGATGTGGAGTTCTTTTGTCTTGTCGTTAATCCAAACATCATCAATCGCTCCGAAAACCAAAAAACCGGTTTCCGGATGCAGATATTGAATACCAGTAAAATTGTGTCGCCACTTTTCCAAATCAGGGTGCTCAAACGGCACGGCTTTGATGCCGTATTTTTCCATCATTGGGTGAGCTTGTTTTCCGGCGCGATGAATGTCAAACTCTTTTTTTAAAAGATGGTCGACCGCGCTGTTTAAGGTGAAAGCCGGCATTCCAGGTCTTTTAACTTTGAGTTTTTGGTCTAGATAAAAACACCTCTGACACTCTATAAAAAGGTCGATTTTTGACCGGCTTAATTTTTTCTGGTTTCTAGTCGGCACTTTTTAAAGTTATATTTCTGGCCCTTGATAGTCGGATGCATTTTTCTGAATTGTCTTTCTGAATTTGTCCTCAACAAACCACATTAAGGTAAAGGTCAAAAATACCAAGAAAGCGGCAAAGACAGCCAATCCGAAAAGCTTAAAACCAACAGCGATTCCAATACCACAAGACACCCAAAGTCCGGCGGCAGTGGTTAGACCTTCAAGCTTGTTTTCTTTGAGAATAATAAGTCCGGCGCCGATAAAACCGATGCCGGTTATAATGCCGGCGGCAAGACGCATTGGGTCAAAATTTGTTATGCCGATAAAGTTTTGGTTTACCAAGACAGACGAGATGATTAAAAGACAGGCGCCCATTGAAACCAAACCGAAAGTTCTAACACCGGCGACCTTGCCAGCAAAAGTTCTCTCCAACCCCAAAATAACACCAAGGGCTAAAGCCAGAATTAGCTGAAGATAAGGCATATATTCTTGTAATAACTCCATATTGATTTTTAAATTTCACAAACTAAATTTATTTCTCTTTTCACTTCATCCATTTTTTCGCCACTGATGCCTATAGATTTTAACAACCCTTCGTTATTATGCAATTTTTTGCACAAGACCTCTCCGCTTTTTAGGGCTTCTATTTTTTGCTTTTGACTTAGGGTTGTAAGGCAAGTCAGGGGGTGAAGACCGGAATCTTCTATCATGTCTTGCAGATTGCCCTCTTTGGGATAATTCCAGCCGATCATTGTCATACCTTTGCACTTTCCGTATTTAAAAGCGCTTGAAGTAAATTTGGTGTTTGTGATGAGCCAATTTTCATTGAATTTTCTTTTCCCTCCATAATCGTATTCTTTCTGCAACAGGTCCTCAAAACGGGCTTGAACATAGAGTGCCACCTTTAAATCGCTTCTGATCCCGTGTTCATTGTGAAATTTTGCCTCTATCGCAATAAGTTTGTTTTCATTGAACGCCAGAACATCAAGCTCGTGTTCGGCACATTGGCCAGTGACAATTTCTCCAACCAGAGTTTGATAACCTTTTTCTTTTAAAATTTCAGCGATGAATTTTTCAAAAGGAAACCCAGACGGTCCGAGCGCTAACACTGCGTTTTTTAAAGAATAACTGACGGCTACTTTTTTCGAATGTTTCTCCAATAAAAATGCCGAGTGCTTGGAGATTTGGTCGGAACTCATTCCGTCTTTCAGCTCTCTTTGTATGTGTTCTGCTATTTCTACAGCGAGACCTTGGTTGGCGCCGGAATTGATCAAAGAATTAATTAGCTTTTCTTTGTCAAAATCTTCCAACCGTCTGTCTGCTTTTAAAATTTTTGTCATTTTAAATTATTGTAAATTTAAATATTTTCTTTTGTTTAAAACATGTTCTTCATGAGTCGCAGCGTAATACATATTACCGAGTTTGTCAGACAAAAAATACAAGAATTTTGTCTCAACCGGTTCAATTGCCGCCAAAATCGCGTCGATGCTGGGGTTGGCAATCGGGGTCGGTGGTAGACCGGCGTAGACATAAGTGTTGTATGGTGAATCTATCTTTAAATCCTCGCTTGTCAGTTGGTAAGTATTTTTTCCGTTTATATATTTGAAGGTCACATCGACTTGAAGTGGCATGCCGATTTCAAGTCGGCGCCAAAGTATACCGGAAATGATACGCCGAGTTTCCGGATCTCTGGCCTCGGTCTCTACTATCGAGGCCAAGCTGATGATTTCCTCTATCGGCTTGCCGAAATCTTTTAGCATATCTTCTATCTTTGAAATTCTTTGCTGAAAATTTCTTTGCATTACGTCTATTATCAACTCAACTTTTGCATTTGGCGGTAAAAAATAGGTATCCGGAAATAAAAACCCCTCACTTTCTTGTGCTGTTTTTACGAAATGGTGTTTATCAAATTCTGGAAGTTCTGTGGCCAGAATTTCTGCTATTTCAAAAACATTTAACCCTTCGGGAATCGTAATTCTGATTGGTGATAATCCGAAGTCCCCGTCTCTTAATCTTTTTGCAACCTCAAAAGCGTTTTCTGGCTGGTTGAAAAAGTATTCGCCGGATTTAATTCCTCTCTCCCCCCTTAGTAGGATCGCGGCGTTTCTAAACCAAAAAGCTGATTTGACAATGTTTTCTTCTTGAAGACCAAAAGATATTCGGTTTAAAGTTTCGCCACCTTGAACAGAAAAAATTGATGACTCTGGAAAGTTTGTTGGTGCGGCAAAAAAAGCATTGAAGAAAAATAAAAAAGCGACCAAAGCCAAAATACCAAAATGCGCTATGACGAATTTTGTTTTCTTTTTTCGCCAAGCAGAAAAATATCGATTTAAAAAGTTTTTAATAGATAATTTCACTCTCTCTTTTAATTGTTTGAGATTGTTGATTTGCATCTTAGACTGGCAAATTTGGTGGCGGTTTGGCTTTACGTGAGCCAATTCTTGATAAGGTTGGGGTGGAAGCGATTTTGCCTGGGAAATGATATATGGTTGCGAGTTCTTCGGTTGTTAGGATAAATGGCTTGGTGCGGTAATTTTTATATGGAGGTTGGAAAAACGATCTCATCTTATATGCTTCAAGCATTTGGTATTCCAGTTTTGACCTCCTTTTGTCCATCATTTTATTTAAAGGCGGAAAAAAAATACTTCCAATATTTATCCAATCTTTTTCATTGTCGGTGTGGTCGGTATATAGTCCGAGCTGAAAGCCGTTCAGGTTGTTTGAATTATATTGCCTTATGCTACCTATGAGACCAGGTATTGCAATTTCGTTAAAGGACTCTTTTTTACTGATGTAAAAAGCTCTTATCATGCAGTCAAAGGCAAATTTACCCAAACTTCTTTCAATTGCCGTTATCTTTTCTTTTTCCATCTCCGTCATCATTCTCATGTGAGCTGAATCAAGCATCATGTCTGCTTGTATTTTTTGTATCTCTTTTTGGGCCTCATTTTTCCAATTCTGTTTTTTAAATAATCGTCCCTCTCTCAAGCCCTCTTTTTTGTGAGCTTGGATTAAAATCTGAATCCACACCTGTTCTCCCTCTTTCATTGAGCCGAGATATTCTATGACTGAAGCAAATGGGTCAACTTTGTATTCTTCTTCTTTTGTCTCTTTTTCCAATCCGTAGTCAATATAAGTTTTTATCGGATAGACATCCTTTTCTTTAAGACCGTAATAAGTCCCCCACATTATCATATTTTTTGGATCATGTTTGACAGCGGTTGTGTAGTCGTTGGCTTCATATATCTCCACATCTTGATATTGGGCGTAAATCTGGGTTTCAATCAGATTCTTGTATTTTGCCTGCGCCCAGATGAAAAATCTGACTTCCCCACCTTGTGAAATAATTTCCAGCGAAAACCACGGCTTTATCTTGCCGAGGATGTAAGTATCGGTATAAGTTACCGCTCCCGTTTGGTAAAGGGACATCAAAAATATCTCCATTGCTACTGGAGACTTGATTATTTCTCTTGGCATTTTTATTTCAAGAAGCACGTATTCTTGTTTGAAAATATAACGAGTCCGTATGTATCTAAGCCAAGAGCTGAAAAAAAGAAAGCCCAAAAGAAAAGGGCTTGCAATAACCAAAGCGAAAAACGTTATTTTTATAGATTGTGAAAATACGAGAGAGAATTGGTTAAAAATTTCAACCATGAGCTATATTTTAGCCCAACATGTTTATTTCGCCAATACCGTTTAAACAACAGAGTATCTTCCTTCTTTATCTTTTCTGAAAAACTTTGGATTTTGTAGATTTACTAATACGGTGTTTGGTTGAACGTGTCTTTTTTCTAAGACTTTTTCTATAACTTCTTTTCTTGGTAGGGGGCCCTCTTTTTCTATAACTTCTTTTATTACATCTCGGACAATGCCCGGGGTGTATCCCCACTCGGTTAAGGCATAAAGTCCCCTGCCGACTAGGACAAATCTTTTATCTTTTATAAGTTCGTTGTGGGTTGTAGCGGCATGAGCTTTTTTCTTGAAAGTTTCTTCTATCAATTTGGCAACTTCCCTGAAATGGAGAGGTGAGCCGTGTTTCCTGACCACAAGATAAGCGTAATCTTTTATGCCTTTTGTTCTGATGTTTGAGGAACTGGCTTTGCCCCAATCACCCAACATATTTTTGCCAATTTTCTTTGAAAGTGTGAGCCACCTTTTGGCAATTTCTTCGTTCTTGTATTCCTCGGATACATCTTGGATGTGTTCAAGGAACATTTTTACAATCTCTGATTCAGGAACTATTTTTTCATCTTCTAGATTTTCATATAACTTCTTTAGGGCGTTGTGGATTTTGTCGGCTAATTCCGGCTCAATATGCCAACGGTGGTGAAATTCTTCATCCTCTTTCATCTTTTTGAAATGATGAGATATCACAAGCATAAAATGGACATGGTTTTGGACGCTCTTGTCTTTGGAGATATGTTCTAGAAAATCATTTTCCTTGACAATTCCACCGAATGATTTAAGCGCTTTTTTCAGCTCTTCATAGGCCGATGCCTCATTCTCGTATTCTTTTGATTTTCTGATGAATTTTAATGAGTATTCTTCAACCTGCCTGACCCTTTCTCTAGTAATGTCATATTTTTGGCCAATAGATTCGAGAGTCAACTTTTTAGGGCTTTTTCCAAGACCAAATCTTAGGGTCAGAATATTAGCCGCTCTTTTGGGCATAATGGCCAAGAGTTTTTGATTCAACTCTTTCGGGTCAAAGCTAAGCGTATTATTTGTATGACTTGTTTGTGTTGGCATAATCTAAAAAATATTATCAAATTATGAACGATACTTTAGCACCTTTGGTTTTTTAAGTCAATACAATACTCAAAATCTTGCCTTTGATATAAATTATTTTTTTGACTTCTCTATTCGCCAGCCACTTTTTTACTGCCTCCGACTCAAGGGCTTTTGATTTTATCTCATCTTCTGAAGCATCATTCTCTACTTCCAGAATGTCTCTTATTTTTCCGTCAATTTGGATACCGATTTTTGTTTTACTCCCCTGTATTTTGGACTGATCGTATTTTGGCCATAAGGTCAGATGGATAGAACGTGGATTGCCAAGTTTGTGCCACAATTCTTCAGTCAAATGCGGAGCGAATGGCGCAAGTAGTACGAGTAGGATTTCGAATTCTTTTCTGAAAATTTTTTCCTGTTTTGTTAAAGCGTTTACAAAAATCATAAGTTGACTTACAGCGGTGTTTATTTTTAAGCTCTCAATATCTTCCCCAACTTTTTTGATTGTCTGATGCATTAAATTTTCAATTTCTGGATTTGGTTTTTTTTGTGTTTTGTCATTTGTAATTTGTAATTTGTTTTTTAAATTCCAAACTTTTTCCAAAAACCTGCGGACGCCAACAATTCCATCTGTTGACCATGGGAAAGAGCCGACTTCATTAAATGGACCGATGAAAGCCAGGTACATTCTGATAGTGTCCGCGCCAAGATTTCGCACTATTTCGTCCGGATCAACGATATTGCCTTTTGATTTGCTCATTTTGTTGCCGTCCGGCCCTAGAATCAGCCCACGGTTCATGCGCGTTTTGTATGGCTCTTCGTCCTTTACTAAACCAAAATCATACAAAGCTTTTTGCCAAAAACGTGAATACAGAAGATGCATTGTGTTGTGTTCCGCCCCGCCGGAATAGAAATCAACCGGCATCCAATTTTCCATTTTCTTTTTTGAAGCGAATTCTTTTTTGTTTTTTGGATCAGTGTAACGGAGGAAGTACCACGAAGAATCAACAAAAGTATCAAGCGTGTCAGTTTCCCTTTCCGCTTTTCCTTTGCAATTTGGACATTTAACATTCACCCACTTTTCTGCTTTGGCAAGTGGCGACCTGCCGTCGTCGCGAGGCAGATAATCTTTTATTTCGGGCAATTTCACAGGCAAATCTTTATCTGGCACCGGAACTTGACCGCATTTTTCGCAGTGAATGATCGGAATCGGCACGCCCCAGTATCTCTGGCGTGACACTCCCCAATCGCGGAGTTTATATTTAACAACTTTTTTTCCGAAGTCTTCAAAACCGGCAGGGGTGTAATCTTTTATGATTGGTAAATTAAATTTCTCCGCAAACTCCTGATCTCTTTTATCATCAGCTGGCACGGCCATAATTGCGCCGGTGCCATAGCCGGACAAAACATAATCTGCAACGAAGATCGGAATTTCTTCTTTTGTTGCCGGATTTATGGCTTTTATTCCCTTAAGTTCAACGCCACTCTTCTCCTTTCCTTCCGCCGTTCTTTCAATTTCTGTCTTTTTTTTCGATTGATCAACGTATTTCTGAATTTCAGATTTGTTCGTTATTTGTGACTCGTTATTTGTGATTTGTTCTTGTATAAATTCGTGTTCTGGTGCAAGCACTAGATAAGTTGCTCCAAAAATCGTATCCGGACGTGTTGTAAAGACTTTTATAGCTGCTAGCTTTTGGCTTTTAGCTTTTAGTTTGGAATTTTTCTGAAAGCTAGCAGCTAACAGCTGAAATTCTATTTCAGCGCCGTCGCTTTTTCCTATCCAATTTCTTTGCGAATTTTTTATTGGCTCCGGCCAAGACAAGTTATCTAAACCGCTTAACAGTCTTTCCGCGTAGTCAGTAATTTTTAAATTCCATTGCAGAATTTCTTTTTTTTCAACTTCACTGTCACAGCGTTCGCATTTTCCATCCACCACTTGCTCGTTAGCGAGCACAGTTTTACAACTCGGGCACCAATTTGCTGGAGTTTTCTTTTGATAAGCTAAACCTTTTTTAAAAAACTCCGTAAACATCCATTGCGTAAAGCAGTAATATTCTGGATCTGCCGTGATGATTTTGCGAGACCAATCAAAAGAAGCCCCCATGCTTTGGAGCTGGTTTTCCATGTATTTGATATTGTCGTAAGTCCACTTTCGCGGGTTCAATCCTTTTTTTATCGCCGCATTTTCTGCCGGAAGACCGAAAGCGTCAAACCCTATCGGAAACATGACATTTTCGCCCGACATTCTTTTGTAGCGAGCGAAAATATCCGGCACTGAAAAGGCATACCAGTGCCCGACATGAAGATTGCCTGAAGGATATGGGATTTCTACTAGAGTATAAAAATTTTTCTTGCCCTTATTTTTATCGGTGGTTTTATAAATTTTACTTTTAGCCCATTCTCTCTGCCATTTTTTCTCTATTTTCTTGTGGTCGTATTCTTTCATATAACTTTTGAAAATAATACAAGAGAAACAAACTATTAGCAAAAAAACTTTTTTCCAAGGACTCCCCTTGCCAGCATGGCAAGGGGAGTCCTTGACATGTTTTTATCTTTTCGAATAAAGTTCGGGGTCAATCGTCCGTTCAAAGCAATAACGGCCCGCTTCGTGAGTCCAGACATCTTCCTTTACCCCGATAGCTTCAGGCATTAACGGACGCATCGCGATCGTGTTTACCCCATTTTTTCTTGAGGATAAATTAAATTCGGCGCAAAGTTCAAAAGACAAAGGTTTGTTCAAAATACGATATTCGTATTCTTCCCCGCTTTGTGGGTCTTTCGGCACGACAAAACCGGAAATCGGGTCAGACAAATCGGCAAGAGCTTCCGGTAGCTCTCCTTTTTGTTGCCAGAAATTTACAATCTGCCACTGAATATTTTGCAAGTCATTAACTTTATTTTGGTCAATTCTCAAAAGACGCTGGGTTCTAGGCGAGCCCATAATGGAAAATCCGGCAACAATCAAAGCCAGAATAATCAAACCGGAAATCCAAGCAAACACCTTGTTTCTTTTCGGTGTAGTTTTGTCGCGCAGGTCAGATATGTAATAGCCGAAAACTGCCAAAGCCACAAAAAGCACCGACAGAGCTTTCAATATAAATCCTAGAGTTATTATTTCCCCGCCCAAGAAAGCAATCAGGACAACAATCAAGTCCACAATGATGACAATGCCGGCGACAAAGAGGGTGATATAAACCAGCCATTTTCTAATCCAAGAATTTCTTTTTTCTGGCGCAGTTTTGTATTCCCTGTTTAAAAGCCAAGACAGAATTATAAAAATCGGAAAAACGACAATCAAAGTTGCGACTGGTCCGCTCAAACTTGATTCATAAAATCCATAATAAAAATCTTCTCGCGGGAAAAGGTGGTCAATGACTCGCCAGGCCAGATTAATAAAAGCGACTGCTATGGCGTAAAGCGTCGCAATAACGCCAAGATGCAAAAAGAAATCTTTTGGTGAGGTTTTCATATTTCCAATTCTAGCATTTTTTGGTAAAATTTACACAATTATGGAAGATTTTTTAGGGAATAGTTGGAGAAAACTGCATCGCGAGCAAACTCAAACTGTCGGTCTTGAGGAGCTTGGCAAAGAAGCCAAAATATACGAGGATTTGAAAAGTTGTATAAAAAACCTGCCCGATTCCCTTTCCGAACAGACCCGCGAGGATATAGAGGATAATTTTCAAGCTCTTCAAGAAAGTATTGCGAACTATATTCAAACTGTTTTTGCTTTTAATAAAACAAATGAGGAAACTCCAAAAGATGTGATGTTGAGATTGGAGACGAGAGCCGCAGTTTTGCCCACAACGCTTTAATTGATCAGCTAAATATTCTAGCCCGCCTTATGAAAAATTCAGAACTTGACACATCGTGGAGAGATATGATAGGATATAATAGGACTGATGTCCAAAAGTGGGCTCAAGAAGTTGATAGACACGTAAACATCAAAGAAGGAGAGAACTAATGAGCGAGAATGAAGTTGATTGGTCCGTGGTGTTGGAGAACCTAAAGGATGAGTGCTTTAGGAGACCGGAGGTTTTAAAGCCGCTTTGGGATCGGGTGCTTGAGTCGGCGATCATGCTTTGTACAGGCCGATTCCGCAGGGCTTGGGACAAAGAGATAGGCGGTTTCAGAGAGCTTCCAGAGTCTGACAAGAAGCTAGAAGATCAATTCCAGGCCAACTTCAATGAAGCCAAGAGGAGGTTGATTGAAAAATGCAAAGAGTTCGGCCTGGATCCTCCGGATTTTCAGGCCTCAGACATTTGCGAGACTTTCGTCCGCTGACCCCCGCCCAGAGTGGTGGGGGTTTTTCATTTTTGTTTTTAACCTTAAACTCTATAGCACCACCATCTTTATTTAACAGAAAACCCACCTCTCGCGACGTGAATTTTCCGTGTTGAGATGGTGGGTGGGCCTGATTACTGATTAATCAGGAAACAACCGTCCGTATTGCTCCTTTTTCATTACGAGCACATACGGATGTTTCCGATGAATCACACACGCGTATTTGACGACCCCACCGATGATGACAGCTGTGGGAATGAATGTCCACCACAGTGAGGGTGCTTTTTGCACACACCACAGTGGGAACATGAGCATGAATCCACACCACATCCCGATGATCAGGATCATCGTTCCGACCTGCTCCTCTCTCACTTCCTTTTTCGAATTCCACATCTTCATGGAATACTCCTTTCGTTTTTCGTTCAGGTCAGGGATTATCATTACGTCCTACTTTGTATAGTATAGCATATTGGTATTAAATTGTCAATCAAAATACTTGACAAATTACTTATTTCTTGATAAGCTAATAATAGAGCGAGTTCCTTGTTGTGGACTTGCTGATACATACACGGCCTTAGGCCGAGGAGTAGAAAAATGACGAAGTCAGAACCCACTGTGTTGGAAGGCGACCATCTCCTCCATCTGGTGGAACCGCAGAAGGTGAACGCCACGGATGTGAAGGGATGCGTCGAGATTCGTACAGACGTCAGCAACGTCAGCAACCCCTTCTTTCGGAAGGGAGGGGAAGAGCGTGAATACATCAGCCCTCACGAACTCATGGACCTGCTGATCAATGATGGTTGGAAGGTCGTCACTGTCGCCTACAAGCGAAAGGACGGTACGCCCAACTTCGGCCACGAACCCACGATCAACCACGTTCTGGTGGCTGTCCTGATCAAGGTCTGAAGCACAAGCTTTCATCGATATGCTTTGACGATGAGCCCCGATTTCGGTCGGGGTTTTTCATTTTTGTTTTTAACCTTAAACTCAATCACCCCATACCAAAGCAGAGCTTGGTATGGGGCAGGCATCCCATCAAATTTTAAATTCTACGATCCGTTCGACTCGCGCAAGCGCTCCCTCAGGATCTCCGAATTTAAAATCTAAACTCATTCGGGTTTAGATTTTAAATTCTACGACATCTCCGTCTTGAACTATGTATTGCTTTCCTTCAGTACGAATAAGTCCTTTTTCTCGAGCGGCGGCATAGGAACCGACTTCCAACAGCTTTTGCC
Source organism: Candidatus Paceibacterota bacterium (assembly GCA_030583745.1). Classification (NCBI taxonomy): domain Bacteria; kingdom Bacillati; phylum Minisyncoccota; species Minisyncoccota bacterium. The sequence goes on along the minus strand of CP129473.1, from coordinate 246,445 downwards.
AATTTATAACTTCGGCGCGAATAAATTTATCGCGGAAGTCGCTGTGGATGGCCGCGCCGGCGATTGGCGCAGTTGAATCTTGTTTTATGGTCCAAGCGCGGGTCTCGTCTTCGCCCGTTGTGAAAAAAGTGATTAGCTTCAATAGCTCATAGCTTTTTTTAATAAATTCGTCCAAACCTTTGCCGAAAATCGCGTCAATTTCCAGATATTCTCCGGGAATTTTAGACAGATCAGAGAGCGACCTATCTCCAGCTTCCGAAACGTTTAAAACATAAAGCGTCGGTTTGATTGAAAGCAGATGAAGACCTTTGATTGCTGATTTTTCTTTTTCATTCAATTCAATCTGTCTTGCCGCTTTCCCCTGTTCAAGATCAGCTTTCAATTTCAACAAAATTTCTTTTTCAAAAATTACTTCTTTTAACCGACTGGCGGATCCTGTTTTCGCTTCCCTTTCAATATTGCTTAATCGTTTATTGACCGTTTCAAGGTCGGCCATAACAAGTTCTAAATTTATGATTTCAATGTCGGAGAGCGGTTCAATCTTGCCTTCCACGTGAGTTATTTTATCGTCTTTAAAGTTTCTGACGACCTGGGCAATAGCGTCCACCTCGCGGATGTGCGATAAAAACTTATTCCCTAAACCTTCGCCGATAGAGGCGCCTTTGACCAGGCCGGCAATATCAACAAATTCAACGGCAGCAGGAATTGTCTTTTTTGATTTTGAGAATTCTGAAAGTTTGTCCAGTCGCTCGTCGGGAACGGCAACTACGCCGACCGAAGGGTCAATGGTGCAAAAGGGATAATTCTCAGCCGGTACCGATTTTTTGGTCAAGGCGTTAAAAAGCGTGCTTTTCCCTACATTTGGAAGACCGACAATTCCGATTTTCATAAAAGTTTTAAAATTTTGGAAGTGAGAAAGCCGGCATCGTCTGTTTGGACGTTACCGGCTTGTGTTCCCCTCTCGACTGACTTTATTGCAAGTCGCCATCACGAGCTCTCCCTTGCTATCTTGGTTGCCTTGACCGGGTCTGAACGAAAGACTCTGTTGAGCTGTATGCACTCCTCGTTCAGAGTTCTGATTTCAAGCTCGGCCTCTCTAACTTGCGTCTGGAGTTCTTGAGTCAAGGTGTTGTCCTCGTCTCTATTTTCAGCTTCTGCAAGCTCTGCCTTGAGAGACGCAAGCGCTCTTTCCTTGGCCTCACGCTCTCTTCTGCGCTCGGCGTACTCTTGTAGAGCTCTAAGACCGTCTCCATTCTCGCTCATGATTTCTACCTCCTTTCTTTGCGGGCGGGTTTTGGGTTGGGGCACACTTTCTTCTACTTTTAAAATAATATATCAGCCGAAAAAGTCAAGGTTTTTGTCAAGTAAATTTAGAGCGCCGTAAAGCCCGCCGAAATCACCGAGAGTGGCTTTTTTGAGTGGTGGTAGTTTAGGCAGAACCTTGTTTATTTTTTTAAGTTCCTGTTCAATGCCTTTAATCGGTATTGCTGGGTTGCCGGTTATCATTGAACCGCCTAAAACCACGACATCCGGCATCCAGTGTAAAATTGAATTATAAATACCGACGGAAAGCGGCTGGCACAAATCGCGCCACACCTTAGGCGATAGGACTTCTTTCGGCTCTTTTTTGTATTTTTTTCTTATGGCGGTGCCGGAAGCGATGTCTTCTAATTTTATTTTTTTTCTCCAGTCAATAATTTGATTGCCTGGTTCAAAACCAAAAGCTGATTTGGCAATTTGGCTATCCACAATCCGTGTTCCGCCGATGCCACTTGAGACCGTGATGTATTGGACGATTGAAAAATTCTTGCCAGCACCAAAGTTGGCTTCGCCCAATCCAACCAAAGCCGAGTCATTGGTGATTAAGGCGCGCCTGTCGGTTTTTTTCTTAAGAAGTGAAGCGGTTTTTTCTCCCCGGCTTTTGTCTAAGACGGCTGTTACCCCGCCGGCAAAACCTTCTATTTTTTTGCCTTTTGAAATTTTTTCTGATTCTTCAATAATCAAATCCACCGCCTTTTCCAAGGTCTTTGGACTTTTTAAAATTTTCTGGCCGAAAAACTTCTTCTTGTCCGAAGTTCCAGCGACTCTTAAATTGGTTTTCCCGAGGTCAAAGAGAATATACATGATAGATTTCTAATAACTTATAACTAAATTACAAACTGATTAATTTTATGTTGAACGTTAATTGTTATTTGTTAAAAGTTTCTTGAATTTTTCTACCATTGGCACTTGCTCTGGCTCGGCGTTATAGAGGCGGGCAATATTAAGCGCTGTCCAATCGGCGAGCAAAAGCGAATTGAAAATTGCCACAGACCTTGATTCTTGGATTTGGTGTTCATTTATAGACAACTTTCTGTCTTTGAGCATTTTTGCCGTTATCTCCATCCTCTTTTGGATTCGCGGGTGGTCGTCGCCGTCTTTTATAAAAATGAAGAAAAAATTTTCGGAAAGTTCTCGGTTTTCAGGAGTGTAATCAAAGCTCGTCATTTCGTTATGATTTAATTCGGGAAAAATATTGAAGAAAGCCGGAATTTTTGCCGTTTCGTTAAATTTTATTTTCCAAATTTCGGCAATTGCTCTGTTTTTCTCCGAAGCATAAATTATTGGTATTTTGCCTTTTATCTTTTCCGCCAATTCTTCACCTTGGTCTTCAAAATTGAGTGGATTTAAAATTCTGGCTAATTCTTTTAATTCTGGTAATAGGTTAGGACTGGTCAGTTTCAAGAGAGCCATTAAAGACCACCCCAGAGCCATTCTCGGCTGAATGTCGGAATCCGGCAATTTTATGAAAGGCAATTTTTTCTCCAGAGCAATTTCCAAAAGTCGGCCGTCCTTAGTGATGACTGCTGTGTTTAATTTTTGCGCAAGAGCTTTCTCCAGAAAATCTATCGTCTCTTCGGTATTGCCGGAAAAGGAACTTGCGATAAATAAAATTTCTTCTGGATTTTTGTTGGCGAGTAACGGCAGGCCGTAATTTTTATGGATAGTTATGTCCAAATTTTCGGAAATCGCTTTTAAAATTTCTGCTGACAGGCGCGAGCCCCCCATACCGCCGACTACAAAACTTTTAGCCGGTTTTAGATTATCGGAATTTTCAATTGTCGGCTCAAAGTTAAATTGCTCGGCAAAATTTCTTATTGATTCTTGCATGATAATAGCATACCATTTGAAAAGCATATTTTTAAGTTAGATGTCTCAAATAAACAATAAAATATTTAAAACTTACGATATTCGAGGTGTTTATCCGTCTGAATTAGACGAAAAAACCGCTTTTGTTATTGGCCAAACCTGCGCTAAGTATTTTGCAAGCGGAACTTTTGTTGTTGCTTACGACGCGCGTTTAAGCTCGAAGAAGCTATTCAAGAGTTTTCTTAATGGGTTCCAAAAAACGACAACGCAGACCAAAAAAAAATTTAAGATTGAAATAGTGGGGCTCTCTACTACGCCGATGTATTATTTTTTAGTTAATTATTTCAAAGCGGTTGGCGGTGCGATGGTTACAGCTTCTCACAATCCAAAAGAATACGGTGGTTTTAAAATTGTCGGCAAAAAAGCCAGAATGATTGGGGGGAAAGAAATAGAAAGAATAATAGAAGGCGTTAAGATTTAGGCACTAGACGCTAGGAAAATTTCTAAAGCCCTAATATCCTATATCATCCTAAAAATATGACTTACTTGCAACTTTACGTAAAATTTTTAAAGAAACACTTAAAAGTAAATCGGCCTCTAAAGGTGGTTTGCGACGCTTCGAACGGCACTGCTGGACCGATTTTAAGAGAAACTTTTAAAAATAATTCGAAAATAAAATTAATTCTTATAAACCAAAAGCCCGACGGTAATTTTCCAGCTCATGGTCCGAATCCATTGGCGCAAGGCGCGATGGAAGAAGCTTCTAAACGAGTTTTGAAAGAAAAAGCCGATCTGGGCGCGGTTTTCGACGCCGACGCCGATCGAATATTTTTTATAGACGACAAAGGCCAGACGCTTCCCTCCTATTTAACTTCGATAGTCTTATTCAAGGCCTCTAGACCGCCTTTTGTGGCTGATGAACTAGTTTATCAATCTCTCCGACTTCTTAAAATTTTTTCGAGCAAAGATTTACTGCCTTCAAAAGTCGGTTCTTATTACGTGAAAACGGAAATGCAAAAACACAAGGCCAATGTTTCGGCCGAATACTCCGGTCACTTTTATTTCAAAGATTTCTTTTATGCTGATTCCGGTATGTTGGCTTTGATAAAAATGTGTAATTTTATTTCTCAAAATGGGTTATTGTCTGAATTTCTAAAAAGCTTGCCTGTTTTTTCAATCCAAGCGATTGAAATTAAAAATGCCGATTTCAAAATCTATGAGCAGGAAGCTAAAAAAATTGCAATAATCAAAAAAGCAAAAATTGAGAGAAGAGATGGAATAAGTTTGGTTTTTAAGGACAGTTTTATCAACTTACGAGCTTCAAATACCGAACCATTAATTCGATTAACCGCTGGTGCCGAGAACAAAGTAGGTTGTTTGAAGTTGTTAAATTTCGTTAAGTCAAATAGTTAAAAAGAAGGCGCAGGTTTGTTTTTACCTGCGCCTCGATCGTTCTATGTGTTCAGCACCTTTTCAAGGTGCATCCCCGGTGTCCACTCCCCCTTTTGTATGGCCTTGATCTCCTGTTGGATTCCTGTTGGGAAGTTCCTCATGATTTTGTTTGAGACCGGATTCCCTCTCTCAAGCGAATTCAACAACTGGTTTTTTCTGGATTCAGCGTGTCCGCCGGCGTTGTGCAAGCCCATGTATCCGGCCCAGGTTTTTTCCAGAATCACCAAGATTCTGTTCCACTCTGGCGAATCTTTCTCCACTTTGACTAGACCCCTACCCCCATTCCCTGGTTTGTTTTTCCTCGACTTCCTTTTGGTCGGCCTGCTTCCCCTTTCCATCTGGGCATTGAATCTGTTTGCGATCTTGATCATTTCTGCTGTCGGGCGCCCCACAGAATCCTCCCTTCTTTGCCTTCAGGCAAACAAAAGTTCCTTTGGCATTATTACACAAATTAAATTTTTGTCAAAAAACGGGAGGCGCTAGCGCCTCCCGTCGTGGGAACGAATGTTAGAAGGCCCTGATCTTGACGGTTGTCGCCGATCCATCCTCCGGATTCTGGAGATCTCGGATTTTATTTGCGAAGTCCGAGGAATGCTTTTCGATCTGCCCCATCATCTCTTCTGGCACTTGATTGCCATTGATGAGGTTGGCACGGAGCTTGACTTCTTCCGTCCGATCGATGGCCCCGTCTCGACGAAGTGCTCGGGCGATTTCTTTCGCCTTCTCTTTGTCCAGTCGAACCGGTCGGCCACCGCCGGGTGGCTTTTTCCTCCCCTTCTCTCTCGACGTGCGGACAGCAGCTCTTGCCACCCCTGTTCTTCCAGACATGAGATTCTCCATCTGTTGTCTGTGTTCCCTCTTCCGCCCCCACACTAGGAGCGAATCTGGATTAGAAGTTTTCCATAATTCGTTTTTATTGTCAATTTTTTGAATTTTTAAAATTGTGGATAAAAGATTGTCGACATACTTTTATTGTGATATATTTAACATATGGAAGAAAAAGTTATCGGATATTGTGTTAAGTGTAAAGACAAGCGTGAGATGAAGGACGTCCAGAAGGTTGAAATAAAACCGGGGCGCCCAGCCGCTAAAGGCACTTGCACTAATTGTAGCACAGGGATGTACAAGATTTTGCCGAAAAGCTAAGTTTCGGTTTTAATCAAGTCTTTTTTAACTCTCTTATTTTGGGGGTTTTTGTTCGTGACGTAGAGCGAGAGAAATGGGAAAGCAAAGCTTTCACATTTCCGAGCTGACTCCGTCGTGCCGACGGCTGACTTCGTCTGGCCAAAGGCCGACTCCATCGTGCCGACGGCCGAGGAGCTAATAGAGGAGCTAATATAGGTTCAATACCGCGCGGCTCTGTCGCGCGAATGAACGAGTAAAGCGAGTTCCGATAATACCCTATGGCTTTGCCCCGGGGAGCCTTTATTCTACCACCTCTTTCTTTTGGAGTCTCTGACTTAAAATATTTATTGTTATTGGCGCGATAATACTTGTGGTTATAGTTAGGGCGACTATTGAGGAGAGAAGTTCTTGGCTGATTATCCCATAACCAAAACCCAAGAAAGCCACCGCAAGAGACGTAGAAAGTTGTGGCGTTACGGCGACACCAAGAAACACGCTTTCCCGATTATTAAATTTAGAGATTTTTCCAGCCAGAAATCCGCTGATGAATTTGGAAATTAGAAGCCCCAAAATTATACTTGTGGCTAAAAACAAAGAACTATAATTCCCTTTTTCCCAAAAAACTGAAATATTGGTGTTGGCTCCGACAACGACAAAAAAGACCGGCACGAAAAAACCGTAGCCGACGGCGTGCAGTTTGGCTTTTAACAAGCGACTTTGCATTGCTCTTGATAGAATCAATCCGGCAAAAAATCCGGCAACAATCGCATGTAGTCCAACCAACTCAAAGAAGACTACAGAACCGATTAGAATCAGTATTACAAACCTTAATTCTTTTTCGAACAAGTCTTGTTCTTCCGGATAATCTTCAGAAAATGTTAGCCACCTGATTTTTGGTACTATATGAAAAAATCCGGCAAAAGCCAGTAAAAGTAATGGGTAGATAATTAAATTCCAGAAATTTAAAGTATCGTTTATTGATTGAAGAAAAATTGAGAGCAAGATCAGACTTATGGCATCAATAATGATTGCGGCATTTACTATTGTTTTCCCGAGGTCTGTCCCGATTATTTTTTGAGATTGGAATTGAGGAATAAGCAGGGCAATCGCTGAAGACATAAAGATAATCCCAATCAAAATTGAAGCTGACCATTCTGCTCCGGAATAGAATCCTATTCCTATTCCAACCAATGCCGGAAACAATCCTATAAATATCGCGATTAAAATAATTTTACTTTTTATTCCGGCAGTGTCTGAAAAGCGTGACTCAAGGCCGGCCATAAACATCAAAAAAATCAGTCCGATTTGAGCTAGAAAACTTATCGTTGCGTCAAGTTCAAAAAGACCAAGACCGCTCGGCCCTATTGCCATTCCGCCCACAATAAGAGCAACTACCCACGGTATTCTCATTTTTGAAAAAAGCTGTGAGAAAACTACCGCCACCAGAAGAATTATGAAAAAAGAGAAAAAAGTTGGCATTACTGAATTATACCAGTCATAAGGAAAATTGTTTTTTGTTTTTCTGGTTTATCCACAGTCAAGATTTTATTTTTTTGGAAATCGTGTAAGATTGCTGTTGTTGTGTTCGACAAACACGACAGATAATAACAGATAAAAGGGCGTCACGCTTCTTTTTTATTTAATTTTTATGAAGAAAATACCTTTATTTTTAGCCCTGCCTTTGCTTTTGCTTCTCTTCCCACTTGTTTCTTTGGCTGCTGCCGGGAATGGAGAAATTACTGTTGTTTTTTTAATGATCGCTGTTATTTTGGTCGCCGCTAAAGTTTCAGCTATGGTTGAGAAGTTTGGTCAACCGTCAGTCTTGGGTGAACTTGTGATGGGTGTTGTTCTGGGAAACTTGGTTCTTTTGGGTATAACCATCTTTGAACCGATAAAAGAAAACGGAATAATAAAATTTTTGGCAGAACTTGGCGTTGTGATACTCCTTTTCCAAGTTGGTCTTGAATCTAATATCCAGAAGATGAAAAAAGTTGGGGTCAGAGCTTTTGCTGTGGCGGTTATCGGTGTCGTCTTGCCATTTGTTCTTGGAACTTATTTTGCCGGTCCTCTGCTTTTGCCCGGACAACCAACTATTGCCTATCTTTTCTTGGGCGCCGCTTTGACTGCTACTTCTGTTGGTATTACTGCCAGGGTTTTTAAGGATTTGGGTAAATTACAATTACCAGCCGCCCAAGTAGTTTTAGGTGCAGCTGTTATAGACGACGTATTGGGCCTGATTATCTTGGCAGTGATTTCTGCTATAGCAACCGTGGGCGCGGTATCGCTCGGAGTTATCTCTTGGATTATCGCCAAGGCCATTTTGTTTTTAATTGGTTCTATTGTTGTTGGTCAGATTTCTGCTCCGTATATTGGTCGGATGTTTTCAAAAATCCATAATGGAGTCAGCATGAAATTTTCTTTAGCTTTCGGTTTTTGTTTGTTTTTTGCCTACGCTGCCAATCAGATTGGTTTGGCGCCGATTATCGGCGCTTTTGCAGCCGGCTTGGTTTTGGACCCGGTGCATTTCAAATCATTTAAAGATCCCTTGATTGTTGATGACATGAAAAAAGCGATTGAAAACGCTCCCGAAAGTGAGTTGAAAAATAAGATTTCAGAAAATATACACACTCATGCTCATCGGCATGTTGAAGAATTGATGGAACCAATCGCCCACTTTTTAGTCCCTATTTTTTTCATTATGGTTGGAATGGGGGTTAGACTTGAGACTCTTTTTGACACTAAAATACTTTTGGTCGCTTTAGCGATAACCGTGATTGCTTTTGTCGGTAAAATTATGGCTGGTTTGGCGGCTGAAAAAGGTAGTCGGATGCTTGTTGGTTGGGGTATGGTGCCACGCGGTGAGGTTGGCTTGATTTTTGCCTCGATCGGTTTGTCGCTCGGGGTTATTTCTGATTCTATTTTCTCGGTGATAGTTATTATGGTTATTTTGACTACTCTTGTTGTTCCTTCAATCTTGACTAAGTTATTGAAGAAACAAAACTCCGCTGTTTAGGCGGCTCCCGCAAAATCGCTCCGCTTCTTTAATTCTGAACAAGTTTTGTTTGGTAGTGTTATTCTAGTATTTGCTCGAACTTTTTTTGAACGGAACTTCTGATGCGCCCCGCCACTATTTTTCTGGGGCAAAGGAGGCGGGGCGACGGACTTGCCCACGCGGAGGAGCGAGGTCTCGGGGAGGAATCCGCGTGGGCTTCGGCTTTCTTTTTTGAAAAAATTGGCGGCTATTTAATTTCGGACTTTATCCTTTCAAACATTTTGGTATGACCTACAGTATTCGGATGAAGTCCGTCAATAAGGTCGTCGTTTTCGACGACGCTTTCCATTGGGATGAATTTCAGCTTGTTGTCCTTGCAAAACTTCTCAATCGCGCTATCAAGTCGCTCGATGTTTTCGTTGGTATAGGATTTGTCAGTGTTCCACGGGATGGGGGTGGTTTTTGATTCATCTACCCGCGTTAGACCAACGAATACAACCTCACTGGTAAATTTCTTGGCGATAGAAAAAAGTTTTGCGAGATTTTGTTGAAATTCATCAAGCGAAACGCGCAAGCCGTTTGTAGAATGGATATACTGCGCATCATTGATTCCAATAGCAAAAATTATCAAGTTCGGCTCGCGCGATTTCGCTTCCACTTCAATTCGTTCGAGCAAGTCGGCTGTGGTGTCGCCAGAAATACCAAGATTGTAAACATCAATATCGTTGTCTTGTGCTTCAAAATAATTTCGTAGGCGAGTAGCCCAGCCGCCTTGCTCTGGATCGTATGCGCCCCAAGTTATGCTGTCCCCGAAAATTAAAATATTCATAATGTTTCCAATGGATAAATATCAAAGGCAACTTCCTCGTATGGGTGAATCGCTTTTACTTTTTCAACGACTTCTTTCAAAATTGCTCGTGGCACAATAGCTTCAATTCTTTCTTCTTCTACCGCCTCATAATTTTCAGCTTTCCCAATAGCAGGACTGGTCTTTTCGTTTCCACGAAAACGCCCAGTGCCACGAGAAGAAAAAGAGCAGAAGTCATAGTTTCCAATTTTCCCAGCTCCGGCTTCGCCGAGAGCTTGGCGCACAATATCAGCGTGAGAGAGTGGAACGAAGACAACGAATTTTACATTTTTTGTTTCCATAAGTTTAATCAGCTAAATGTGCATGGTCATTGTATATCCATAAACGCCATGCTGGTTTTTCTTCAAAGCCCTCGCGGTATTGCAAAACAGTAAGTCCAGTATTTTCCATAGCCGCTGTTCTCTGTATATTTCTAAATGCCTCGCCTGAAAGTAAATCGCCGAGCAGAACACGCGCAACAATCGTTCGTAGAAAATATCCGTGCGTTACGACAACAAGCGATTTTTCAGTTCTGTTTTTCAGAAAAGTGAGAGCCTTGTCTGCTCGCGCGATAAGGTCGTCAAAGTTTTCGCCGTCCTCGGCACGCATATTGGGTGTATATAAACTCTTTTCCCACTCTCGCCAAAGATTATTTGCCTTTTCGTCTGTATAAGGTTTGCCATTGATGTAGCTCGGCTTGACCCGCTCAACAAAGAGGTCGGAATATTCTGCTTTTTTGCCTGTGACTTTTGCAATCGCTTCTGTTGTCTGTTTCGCTCGTTCAAACGGACTCGCAATAAGCGCATCGAACGAAAGTCTAGAAACTCTTTGTGCGATACTTTCTGCTTGTCTTTTACCTTTCTCATTCAAAGGCGAGTCTGGCGACTGAAAAACCGGAGCAACATTGTCTTTACTCTGTCCGTGGCGGATAAAATATACAATTTTTTGAATTTTATTATCCATAGCTATTTCAAAAACTCATCAACAGAAACATCAGCCCGAGCCCGCGCCTTTGGCGCGGGTGAGGTCAATCTTTCTTCAAATTCGGAATGGTGGTGTCTTTTAAACAAAGTCCGAACTTTTTACGAACAAAATCCTGATGCCGACTAATCGCACGCTCCGCGCGCGTGGTGGCTCGAAACTACCTCGTACGCTCTAAACAATGGACTCGGTTTTGCGGAAGCAATTTTCTGGGGATATGGTTTCCGCAAAACCTCGACTACTTTCGGATTTCGCAAGCGGAGGAGGAGGGGTCTGGGGAGGAATCCTCCGCTTGCTCCATCCGTTTTCTTTTGGCGAAATTCGGGGCGGACAAAAATGCAAATACATCATACCATAAAATTGTCTCGGCTATTTCTCTGCTAGTGGTTGTCCAAGTCTAAAGGAGATAAGCCCTCGGCATTCGCCTCGGATATTTCCGCTAGGGCTACGAGCGCCTAGACTACTTTGTGTCCTGCTATTCCTCGCTCTACCGCTCTGCGGAGCGGGAGCGAGGGCAGGACGCTGTTTGGGGGAAGGAAGGAATCCTTCCCCCAGCTTCGGTCTCCTCCTCGCAGTGGTTAACTAGAGTATTCAGTGCTTTATTTCTTTTCTTTTTATGTAGAGCTTTGTGGCTTCGTTTAACGTGCCTTCGGAGTCCGCCCTTGCACAACCCCCTTCCTCGTTTTCATATCCGAGTTTATCTTAACTTTAGATTTTAGAGATTCTTATTTCGTCGGCGCTCGTCCTTTAGCCCTGGACGCTCCTAGCGGAAATACCCGAGGCAGAATGCAAATGCGCTTGACCCACCCTCCCGTTCGCGCGCAAGCCCGCTCGCAGAGGAGAAGAGGGGGTGCGAGCGGGACTCCCTAAACTAAATTTTTGAAAAATTTGCATCTGCCTATCCGTTATGTTAAAATCTAGAAATGGAAAATAATTTATTCCTAACAACCAAAGAAAATGCTTTTGCAACTGGAGTTTTTGCAGAACAGAGTGAAATAGCTGCGATCACCTTGTCTTTTTCGGAAGCCACAATAGGTCAATCAGAAACAATCGTAAGCGTTGAATGTATAACAGAAACTACCCACACCAAGTCTATGAGGGATATTGAAAATACCCTTTCAAATTCTGGTCTTATTTCCACAACAGGAATGCTCCCAACAAATCAATATGCTGTATTGCCGAATTTTTCAGTAGAAGAGGCACAACTTTCGGAACTTAATTTTTCAGAGAAAGGATTGATATGGTTTGCACTAAATGCCTTGCGGGAGAATAAAAATTTTGTTCTTGTTATCTTAAATAAAACTCAAACTAAACTATCTGGCGTATTAAGATTTCTAGGAATTCCACAGCGTTTCTTGGGTGATGGAAATTAGTTTTACTTCCAACCTTGCCCTACAACTCTCATCGCAACTTGTTCTTGTGGAACTTGAATAATTCCTTGCGGAGTTTGCTGAGGAACCATTACTTGCTGACGTTTAAACTCCATTGTTAGCCCATAAGCCTTTGGAAGCACTGCGCTTTCTACAAAAGCTACTTTGTATTCTTTTTTGTTTTGACTTGCATTCATCCCGATTTCATTTTCTGGATTCCAAACTGTATTTTGCAATTCCATTTCGTTCGCGTATTCAGAATAAAGTTTAGACATAAGTTCAGAAAGTTCAGCATCAGCATAGACGATTGATTTCACATTTAACTCTTCTTTAGCTTCCTTTCTACCTATAAAATACATGTGCGAGTATAGTTTTTCGGTAAATGCCTCAACGATTTTTTCAATCTGATCTTCTTTCATCGGCTCTTTATGGCTCTTGAGTAATCTTTTGGCTAGCAATCGTATAAGATTGTGTGTGCGATTTACATTACCCAGAGCAAGCGGGTGAATTTGAGGATTTGATTCCATAAACTTATTAAAAATCTTTGTCAGGTCTTCATCGCTCTTAATACCAAATTTATTTTTTGCCAAATCAAAGTATGCGATAACATCCTCAACAGAAATAGGAATTTTATTTTGCGGGTTTGTTGGGTCTGATGGATTAAAAACATTTGCGGTTGAAGGGTCAATCGGTGAGATTTCTGAAAGATCGCTCATTACTATTTCATCAGCGCCTAAAGCAATCATTGTTCCAGCACTGTGTGCCTTATAAGGAACAAGAACAGAGAAAGTATCACAATATTCTCGTATCATAGAAACTAAACGCCACGGAACCATGGTATCTCCGCCTGCTGTGTAAAGAAAAAGGTCAATTTTAGGAACTTTCGTGCCAATTTTACGAAGCTGTTCGCTAACTATTGGAATAATATCCATAGCAACACGGGCATTTACAGGTCCTTGCCTATCACTTGTCACATAGGTAATGACTTTTGATCCTCTTTTTGCTTCGATTTTCTTTATAAGTTCTACTTTTGACATAGTGGCATTCTAGCATTTTTAACTCCGAATATCAATAATTTATTAAATTATTTCTGAAACACAAAAAGGTGCTCATGCATTATCAATAGGAAATTTGATTCTTTTGATTTTGCGACCCAAAAACCTGTCGCCTTACAATTAAACTGTCTTTTTATTATGTCCTCTTTTAAAACAAAGCCTACATCTAAAAACTTTTGCATAACTTTAAATGCAAGAGGTTGATACATTCTATTTCTTCGAGTATCTCCCATCAAAATTGCACAATATTTTCCTTTCTTTAATACTCTAAATAATTCCTTTGCAACTTTCTCTATTTCATCAACAAAAGCGTCTATATCGTGTATTTCTGACAAATCTTCTTTAATTTTACCTTCACTATATTTTATAATATCTGCATACGGAGGATGAGTTAAGACAAAATCTATCTCATTATCTTTAATGAAACTCATATTTCTCGCATCGCATTTCACTACACGCTGTTTTGATTTATTATCAACTTCAAATTCAAGCGATTTTTTTGTTCGCTCTAAAGCTTCTTCATTAACATCAACGCAAGTAATGTGACGATTTAAAATTTTTGCTTCTATTGCCGTAGTGCCTCCACCAATCATGCAGTCTAGTAAATGATCTTTCTCTTTTGAATATCTTAAAATAAGATTGCGAGCTACTTCGGGCGACCAATTTCCACGCCAGTCAGATTTATGCGTAGCCCAGTTTCCCCTGCGAGGAAAAGCCCATACGGTTGTACATTCTAATTCAAATTCTTCAGGGTGCAGTTTAATATCTGACATATATTTACCATACGAGTTTATCCAAAACGCCAGCTTCAAGCATGTTTAAGTTAAAAACATATTCATTATGATTATATGTTTCTTCGAGAGGTCTTTTTGTTGTAAACCAACCAAGCCCATCGGTTATCCATATAAAATCTATATTTTGATCTTTGAGTTCTGTATATAAGCTTTTAAATTCTCCGCATACCGCTTTGAGTTTCGAGCCACCACCATTATAGAAATTTACTTCAAACAATTTAACTTTTTTGTTTTTAGGATTGAACACAGCAAAATCAAAACTGCGTTCTGATTTATCAACTTTTACATCTACGCCCCACTTACTTTTTATTGTAGTTGCTCGTGCTTGCGATAAGTATTCAAAGCCATTTTTATTACAAAGCTCACTAATAAATGATTCTACAATTTCTTCCATCAAAGATCCTCCACGATTCTTACGACCATTACTATCAAGACCAACTTCAATGCCCATAACATAATCAACCAAATTTTTTACCCCATCTTTTTGAAATAGACGGGCAAGTCCAGATTTTTCTAAAAATTCATAGTACTTTTCTGAATCCTTTTCTGTACCAGAAAAATCAAAGAATTCAGAATTTTTGGTAACTTTATCAAAAACTTCTAGCTTATTTTCTCTAACTGCCAAAAGTACAGGTAATGCTTTTACAATATCTGGATTTGAGCTATAGAGTTTTTTAAATTCATCTTTTAAATTCTCCTTACCCAAGAGATAGTTTAGTTTGTTTAAAGTAATTTCGAGATTAGAAGAATTACCAAAAACCTTTTTCCAGTTCACAAAGTAATCCCATGTTTTAATTGAGTTTTTGAAAGTTGTTATTAAATTATTAAAATCTTTTTGCATATTGTATTAGTAATTAGTTACCAGTACCTCCGTGATTTTTCCTCTCTTTGAAGCGTCAGAGTTAATGGCACGACCTGCTTGTACCTTTGTAATACGGAGACCTTTTGGTTCAGAATAAATTTTGTTTATGAATGGAGTATCAGAATTTGAAAGCATAACAAAGCAACCTCGTTTGTGTAATTCTACAAATGTATCTCTCAATTCAATTTGTTCTTTATCTAAAAATGATTCACTGGTGTAAGAAGTAAATGAAGCAGTTTTGCTTATTGGATAATATGGTGGATCAAAATAAACAAAATCTCCCTTTTTTGCTTTTTTAAGCACTTCTTTATAATCCTGTTTTTTTATCTCAACATTTTTCAATGCTTTTGATACTTTTCTAAGATTATTTTCATCGCAAACAAGAGGGTTTGTGTATTTTCCAAAGGGAACATTAAATCCACCCTTACTATTCACGCGGTACATTCCATTGAAACAAGTTCTATTTAGATAAATAAAACGAGAAGCTATATTTAAATCGGAAAGTTTTTCTGGATTTTGTGCCCTTATTTTTAGAAAATATTCCTTGTCTAATTTATGTTTTTTAAGTGATTTTATTAAATTTTCAACATCATTTTTAATCACATTGTAGGTTACAACAAGTTCATTGTTTAAATCGGAAAGAAAAGCTGTTACAGGAAGTAGATCAAAAAATACTGCCCCGCCACCTACGAATGGTTCAAAATATCTCCCGTTTTTTGTATCAAATCTTTCTGGCGGATAAAGATTCATCAAGCGAAATTGTGCTAAAAGTTGTCTTTTACCACCGACCCATTTCACAAATGGTTTTGGTTTTTCTGCAATAATACGAGAGGCATCCTCAATAAATTTTGTTTTGTCTGCAAGTAAAAAAACTCTATGGGCATAAATCTCATTTATATCAAAAGTCTTTTTAAGTTCTAAAATTGCTTGATTTTTTGTCATAAGTCTATTTTAACAATTCATCGCTCGAAACACCAAGCGCTTTGGCAATACTGGTAATGGTTGAAAGTGTAGGATTTGTTTTTCCATTCTCAATATTGCTCACAAAACTTCGGCTAACGCCGAGTGTTCGCACAATATCGCCCTGTGTTATCCCTTTCTCCGTTCGGATACGCTTTAGGTTTTTGCCTAACTTCGCGGACTCGCTTTTCATATCCACATCATAGCACTTTCATTTACATTATACACCAATATTATAGTATAATGTAATAGGGTGATGTCCGCCCCGAATTTCGCCAAAAGAAAACGGATGGAGCAAGCGGAGGATTCCTCCCCAGACCCCTCCTCCTCCGCTTGCGAAATCCGAAAGTAGTCGAGGTTTTGCGGAAACCATATCCCCAGAAAATTGCTTCCGCAAAACCGAGTCCATTGTTTAGAGCGTACGAGGTAGTTTCGAGCCACCACGCGCGCGGAGCGTGCGATTAGTCGGCATCAGGATTTTGTTCGTAAAAAGTTCGGACTTTGTTTAAAAGACACCACCCGATTGAATTTCCCCGCAAAAATGCGTCCGCGCTCCGCGCGGTGATGGGAAGTTCGGCAAGAAAAGAAAAGGGCGTTTTGAAATCCACGGAGAGCGCGCTTGCGCGCAAATGGCGGTTCCATGAGCCAAAATAAATTTTGCCTCATTCTCGGGAATACCCGAGGAGCCGATGAGAAGCGAGATTTAGAAATTGTCGGTGTAATGCAAAACCTTTTATCAATTTAATCCCCGAAGCTCATGATCAAATATTTTATATATTGTAGAAAATCAAGTGAGGACGAAGAACGCCAAGTTTTGAGTATTGAGGCGCAACTTCATGAGCTTCGGGAATACGCCAAGCAAAATGGGTTATTTGTTGTTCGTGAGTATTATGAAAGTAAAACGGCCAAAGAGCCTGGTCGTGAAGTATTTAACGAAATGCTTGGCGAAATTGAAAAAGGTTCTGCCTCGGGAATTTTAGCGTGGAATCCAGACCGTTTGGCGAGAAATAGCATTGATGGTGGCAAGGTCATATATTTTGTGGACACGCTAAAAATTGTTGCGCTAAAATTCCCGACATTTTGGTTCGAAGCGACACCCCAAGGAAAATTTATGTTGAGTGTCGCTTTCGGACAAGCAAAATATTACACCGACAATTTAAGAGAAAACATTTTGCGTGGGATACGGCAAAAGATACGCCGTGGTGAATTATCGGCAAAAGCTCCAATCGGTTATTTTAACGAACCGCGACTTCGAACGATTGAACCAGACAAAAAGACGTTTCGTAAAATAAAAGAAGTATTGGAGCTTTTTAGCACTGGCGAATATACACTCACGGCTATTCAACGCAAAATGTTTTCTCTTGGCTTGGTTGGCGCACGATCTGGCAAACCTTTCGCACTCGCCTCGGTAGAACATATTTTGAAAAATCCTTTTTACTATGGATATTTTTCTTACCGAGGCGAAGTGCATCAAGGTTCGCACAAGCCAATGATTTCAAAGAAACTTTTTGACAAGATACAGGAGGCACTTGTCGCAAATGGAAAACCCCGCAAAAATCAAAAGAAAAAGAATTTTCAGTTTCTAAATTTTGCTACTTGTGGGGAATGTGGCTATGCGATAACTGCCGAAAGACATATCAAAAAAAGTGGTTTGCAGTTTATTTACTATCGCTGTACCCACAAGAGCAAAATTGCTAAATGTTCTGAAAATAAATTTTTGCGGGAAGAAGAATTTGAACGACAAGTGCAGGAACTTTGTCAAAAGGTTTCTTTGCCCGATGAATGGCGAGACAAATATCTCGGCAAGCTCGCCCTATGGGAACAAGAGAACCGCCAATCATCGGGAGTTTTCGCTCAAAATCTGCGTTCTTCTATTTCTGACATCAAAGCAAAGATTGACCGCCTCATGGATGGATACTTGGATGGCGGTTTTGAGTTGTCGGAGTTTCAACAGAAAAAGAACGCTTTGATGTCGGAAAAGAAAACGCTAGAGGAAAAATTATCTGATTTTGAGCGAAAAGGAAATCATTGGCTCGAACTCGTGCGAAACTGGATTTTACAAGCCAACCAAGCACAAAATCTCGCTTCTTCAAAAAAGTTTGAGGAAATGAAAACTTTTTTGAAAACCATCGGCTCGAACCGCCATTTGCGCGCAAGCGCGCTCTCCGTGGATTTCAAAACGCCCTTTTCTTTTCTTGCCGAACTTCCCATCACCGCGCGGAGCGCGGACGCATTTTTGCGGGGAAATTCAATCGGGTGGACCATACCGGATTCGAACCGGTCGCCTCGCCCATGCCATGGGCGCGCTCTACCAAATGAGCTAATGGCCCCTCACATGCTTAAACTATTACGAATCCTTTTGAGATTTATATGATTCGTAATAAATAAGCTGAAAAGGTGCTTTGTGTTTGTTTGATAGATTTTTCTTATCGTTATGCTCTACCAAGCGCCTTTTCAGATTATTTGTGTACCCTATGTATATACTATTATCTTTCTCACTTTTCAATGCTTAGACATAGTACATATTCTTTTGCATGTGAGGGGCTAAGGGCCCCCTATTTAATAATCAATATTTTACTTATTTTTTGAAAAAAGAAAACAGCTCCGCTGGGATCAGCGGAGCTGGGTAAGGATCAAGCGATGAATTAATCAACGAGTCGTCGTTAGATGAGTGTCCATCTGATTTTCTGACCAGCCCAGAACGGTTCGATTGACCAGTCTCCAACCTCGTATTGATCCGGAACCTTGAAAGGTTCACAGACGAGAGCTCGCGTTCTGGTTGTTGTTGGCAATCTGTGAACACTTCGAGCGTTGCGGCTCGTGAAATTGACGAAGGCCTCTACCCCTTCCGGAGTTTGGAGCAAGTCATTTAGAGCGTGAGCGTAGAGAGGTAAGGCAAAAGGTGCAGTGAAAGCGCCACAAGCGCATCTGCCATCCGAGACATGTTTGGATTTTCTTGGATGTGGAGCACTGTCAGTGCCGGCCATCACCCAAGAGTAATTTTTGGCAACCAGCGCTCGGAGATCGGCACAGTCTCGTCTGGTTTTGATCGGTGGTTTGCAGATAGCACGCACGTCGCCGAAGACATCATCTTCGTCTGTCGCGAGGTGATGAGCAGTTAGGGTGACGAAGAATCTGTGGGTGCCTGCCATATCTATCCAGAACGGGATGCAACGCGCGTCAGTGCCGTGTTCCCAGACGATCTTGGCGTTGGTTTCGCGTAGGAAGATGTCAACGAGAGGAAGGAAGACGTACTCGGCGTCTCTGTTGTCAAAGAGCATGTCAGGATGCTCTGGATGGAAGTGACAGAACACATCAAGTTCCCCACACATTCTGATTATTGGCAGGAGTTTGGCGTAGTCTCGGATACCCCTGTTGGAATTTGTTGTCCGTCCCAAGGGGTAGAGCTTCGCATTCCTGATCTCTTCTGAAGCTGCCCTCCTTATGTCGTCGGTGGTCGTCTCGGGCGTAATCATCAGAAACGGAACTGGAGTAATCTGCCTTTCCGGTCCGATCATGAGATTGACTACTTGTTTGTGGTAGTCGTGCACCGCTTTTGCAGTTGTCAGACCTTCCGTGGTATTTGGCATCATGCCAAGGACATCTGCACCTCCAGCGACGTGGAGTTGGAGAAGGTCTTTGATCAGACCCGCTCCTTCCCGCAGGTGGACATGCATGTCAACGAGTGGAGGAACATCAATTTTTTTGGTTACCATTCTAACCCCTTCTTTTTGGTGTGTCGTTTTTTTCCGCCCCCGCTCTGATAGATATCAGAGCGGGGGCAACGTCTCGTCAGTCAGTTGCTCCATGTCCATGTTCGAAAAAACGCCTCAACATCTTAAGATGCGACTCGGTGATACACTCTGCCAAACGCCACGGGCGGAGGAAGGCGATTGAACCGAGAGAGATAGAATCAGCGCCAGCGTCAAAGACCCGGCACACATCTTTCGGGTGGAGGATTCCTCCTCCGCCGTTCAGGTGACATTGAACTCCAGACCCGCGCGCTCGCTGAATCCATTCGCAGATGATTGGCAGAAGCGGTCTGCCTGACAGCCCACCAGCTTGCGTTAAGCCACGCTTTTGAAGTGGTGACTTTTCATCCTTGCCAAAGAGATCATCCCAGTTGATTTGTAACCCAGATTCTTCAAGGAGCCACGGGATTGGACTTCGCCACGGGACTGTATTGCCCATGACGATACCCCAGCAAGCTGGGTGTCGGGAAATTTGATGAACGGACTCCGGCGGGAAAGTCGGTGAGA
The DNA here is from genome assembly GCA_030583745.1 of Candidatus Paceibacterota bacterium. Taxonomy (NCBI): domain Bacteria; kingdom Bacillati; phylum Minisyncoccota; species Minisyncoccota bacterium. The sequence continues at coordinate 226,619 of CP129473.1, read as the reverse complement.
GCTTCACGATGATCCTGATTCCAGGCGCGCTATCTTTAGCGAGGTCAAGAGTTGCCAGAGTCTCATTCACCGTGTCCTCATTTGAGCGGTGGCTCATGCTGACGTTCGGACACGAGATGTTGATTTGAATTCCGAATTCGGATTGGAAGTCCGTAGCGCATCTGCCGATCAAGCCCAACATGTCTTTTGTCTCCCGAAGTCGAGCTTCGGAGGTTTGAGCTGTGGACATGATCGAAATCTGGAAGGGCTTGTCTCTTTCTTGCCATGTCTGCGGAACACCTTTGAACTTTCCGAGTAGAAGAGCTTCCAGCCCCGGGTTCGAGAGTCCGACGGCGTTTAAGGCAATCCCCTTCCGGTGGCTTGCCCAAACACATTTCGGTAAACGTTCTGTCGGAGTGATGCCGCTAAGAGGCATATTTCCCGGTCTTGAGTCGAGAGTGGCAGTTTTCGCCACAAAGGATATCCGAAGCAAAAAGCCCGGACAGAATCTTTTGAGTATGGAGTGAAAAGGATATCCCTCCCCGAAGAATCCCTGAACTCCCGAAGCTCCCCAGACGGCACCAAAAGGGTTCGAAATGTCAAACTTACGCGTCATTGTTGTCATCGCTTATTTCCTTTTCAAGGAACAGGTGTGCAAAACAAAAGCGGACAATCCGCCTTTTCTGGGGACATTTATAGCATGGGATGTATCTTCAGACAAGATTTTTTTATTGATCTTACTTGTGATTTTTGTTGACCGTTTTTTGTCTTTGTTCGGCAAATTCTAAATTCATAAAAGCTCTGATGATGCGAAGTGCTCTAAAAACCCGCAATAGGCGGAAAGTCCTGGCGAAATCATTTGTGATTGGGATAGAAGAAGCTAAATTGAGCCAGTTGTTTTTTAAATAAACTCCCCGACCTTTTAGGCCTTTTGTAAAAATAAGTCCGGCGAAAAAATCAGCTAGAAATATGTAGGCGATTATCAGGTCAGTAGTTCTGGCCAGAAAATGACCGCGTTCTGTCACTCCCGGATAAAAAAGTTCGTAAGACAACAACCCGATACTAAAAAATGCTAGGGAAACCATTATAATCGAATACCAGATATTATTTTGAATTTTTAGAATAAAACTTTCCATTTTATATCTGAACAAGATTTTTTTTCATTTCAAATTTTCGATAGAACATTTTTCTGATTTCATCTATTGCAACTCCGGTAAGGCAGATTGAAATAATCAAAATCCATTCGTTTAGACTAAGCGGGGTTAGTCGTAGGATGTTTTGCATAAATGGAGTATGGAGGGCAAGAAGTTGTAAGATGACCACAATGCCTGTTGCACCCAAAAGGTATTTGTTTGAAAAAGGATTTATTTGGAAAACTGAAAGGTGGTCGGAGCGACAAATCCAGGCTTTAAACCATTGGAAGACCGCCATTGTTGTCAGAGAAATTGAAAGTGCGTGTTCGTAGCTGTAATTGTCCAAGAAATAAATAAAAAGTAAAATAGAAATTATTGCCATAGTTGAGGCGTTTAAAATCATCCTTTGCAAATCCCAGCTATTTAAAATCCACCGATTCGGTTTTTTGTATTTTTCTTTCAGAATATCTTTTTCTTTTGGTTCCATAGCCAGCGAAACATCCAAAAAGCCGTCGGTGACTAAATTCAACCAAATCAATTGTGCCGCTAAAATTGGCAAGGGTAGGCCCATAAGCATGGCGGCGGCAATGACCATAATTTCTCCCAGACTAGTAGCAAAAAGATAAAGTAAAACCTTTCTTAAAGTTCGGTAAATGCTTCTACCCTCTTCCACCGCCGAGACGATACTACCGAAATTATCATCCAGTAAAACCAAATCGGAGGCCTCCTTGGCGACTTCAGTACCACCTTTGCCCATAGATACTCCAAGATCTGCCGCTACCAAAGACAAGGCGTCATTTACTCCGTCTCCGGTCATTGCGACCGTCTCTCCACGCAATTTATAAGCTTCAATTATCTTCAATTTGTTTTCCGGAGTGATTCTGGCAAAAACTGAAACTTCCGGTAAAATCTCTGCCAGCTTTTCTTTTGGTAAATTTTCTAGTTCTTCAGCGGTTAAGATTTTATCTCCTTTTTTCCAAATTCCGGCTTCTTTTGCAATGGCTTCCGCAGTAATTTTGTGGTCACCAGTGATCATCACCACCTTGACCCCGGCTTCACGGGTTTTTGCCATAGCTTCCGGGACTTCTTCGCGTAAAGCGTCTTTCATTCCACAAAGTCCGACAAAAGTTAGATCCGTGATATCTTCTTTTTCTAGAAAATCTTTATCCGTATTTTTTTCGGCTAAAGCTAAAACTCGCAAAGCTTCACTTGACATTCTTGAAAAAATATCAAGTATTTCTTTTCTTTTTTCTTCTTCAAGCACCTCCTCTTTGTTTTTAGTTTTTATTTTTTTGCACAAATTTAGAATAATTTCCGGCGCGCCAGAAATAAAGATAATTTTTTTACCTTCTATTTCATGTAGGACAGCGTGATATTTTAGTTTGTAATCAAAAGGAATTTCTGCTATTTGATGAAAATCGTCTTCTAGTTTTTTTATCGGCCAGCCAGTTTTTACCGCTAGAATTGAAAGCGCTGCTTCTGTTGGATCTCCAGAAATCTTCCAATTGCCATCTTTTTTGAAAATTTTAGCGTTTGAGCAAAGACCGGCGATTAAACCTGCTCTTTTGAGTAGCGGATTATCTTCCGGAAAAATTTTTTTGTCTTGGAATGTGATTTCTCCTTCTGAATCATAACCAACACCGGTAATTGAAAAGTTTTCTTCACTGCCGAGATATAGTTTTTGCGTCACTAACTGACTTTTTGTCAGTGTGCCGGTTTTGTCTACGGCAATAATTTGTGCTTGGCCGAGTGCTTCAACAGCTTGAAGTTTTTTAATTAAAACATTGCGCTTACTCATACGCCAAACCCCAGTTGCCAAAAGCAGGGTAATAACAATTGGCAGACCTTCCGGAACGGCAGAAATTATTATAGACACCGACAAGAGAAAAATTTCCTCAATTGCTTTTCCGGTCAATAAGCCAAGAAAGAAAATAAGAGAGCTAACAACTAACACTACTATAATTATCAAATTTGAGAGATTCTTGATATTTTTTTGGAGTGGAATTTCAGTTTTTATCTCACTTATTTTTTCGGAAATTCTTCCTATCTCTGTATCTAAACCTGTAGCTACAACCACCGCTTTTCCATTTCCACCAACAATATGCGTTCCTTTAAAAACCATATTTTTTTGTTCAGCTGGTGATAAATTTTCTTCTTCTAAGATTTCGGTAGTTTTACTTGAAGGTAAAGATTCGCCGGAAAAGGCGGATTCATCAATTCTTAAGTTATGGGCAGATATTATTCTGGCATCAGCCGGAATTTTGTCGCCTTCTTGTAGAATAAGAATGTCACCTGGGACCACTTCTTGGTCCGGCAAGATTATTTCTTTACCGTCACGTAAAACGGTGGTGTTGGTCTCGGTAAATTTTCTTAGAGCTAATAGAGTGTTTTGAGCCTTACCAGCCTGTACGGTTCCAGCTATAGCATTAAATAAAAGAACAAAAATTATGATTCCGGCATCAATCCATTCTTCTAAAAACATTACCAGAACCGATGCGGCTAAAAGTAAGTAAATTAAAGGACTTTGGAATTGTCTAAAAAATATAACAAATAAACCATCTGGTTTTGATTCTGGAAGTTTATTTGGGCCGTATCTTCTCAAATGTTCATCGGCCTCTGTTTTGGATAAACCAAATGCTTGATTTACACCGAATTCCTTTGTGATTGTCTCTAAATTTTTTTTATACCAATCAGTCATTTTTAGAACATATTATCATATCTTATACATGAGTGTTTCTATCCAGAAATAATCATAGTTTTTGTGATGAAAACTTCTACAAAAGCCGCAAAAAGCAAAAGAGGCAACAAAATTCTTGCAAAAAAACTAAATGCTAATTTAGATTCTGCTATCAAGACGTCCTCGCCGTTCAGGAATTTTATAAAAGATTTTCCGAGCTCAAGACCCATAGCGCCGGCAATTATTAAAACTGGGATTTCAAAAATTCCGTGAGGCAGTATGGCTTTCAAGAAAATTGCCCAACCATTTTCAGATTGCGTCATAAAAGCTACGACTCCAAGTAAGAAGCCGTTTGCTGTCAAAAAAATTATTGGAGCAATTCCCAATAAAATCCCCAGGAAAATTAAAATGGCGATTTTAAAGCCATTGTTAAAGAAAATCAAAATTGTCAGCTCGTGTTGTTTTAAGTCAACTATTTTTCTTGAAAGTTCGGTAAAAATTTCTAAAAATCTTTGTGAGGATTCGGGATGCAGAAAAATGAAAAAAAATCCGTAAACAGCCGAAGATAAAAAAAGCAACGATGAAAAAACGATCATTCTACGTAGTTCTCGCAGATAATCTACGTCTGTTTTTTTGAAGAATTCAATTTTTAGAAAATTTCTTGTCATTTTATTTTAATAGAATTCTATCATTTACGGCGCTTGAAAGCATAGGTTTTCTAAAGAAAAAGAAAATTAACCCAAAATTATTTCCTCAAAGTTCAGATAAAGAAAGACCCGCGCTCCAGTTGGTAGCGCGGGTTGAGTTCCCTATTCTTTTTGTTGTTTTCGCTTTGCCTGAATTGCATTGGCTTCAGGAACTCTGATGCCCGAAGCCAATCCCAGCCATTCCAGGCCTTTGATTATCCACCAACTAGGGTCCATCTGTCCGCGTAGAAGACCGTGCTTGGCAGACCAGAGGAAAGCGTGGTGGCCGTTGTGCCAACCTTCGCCCCAACCCAAGAGGCCGAAGATCCAGTTGTTGCGACTCTGGTCTTCACTTTGGAAATCTTTCCGCCCCCAAAGATGGCAGACGGAATTGATACTCCAAGTCACGTGATGTACCGTTCCTATTCGGATGATTCCACCCCAGAGAAAACCACGGAAAGCTCCTTCCCATGTGCCGACAAAAAGCCAGCCCACGAGAGTCGGAAGCAGAAGTCCTAGGGCGACCCAAAGGAGAAAGAGTTTGTCGATCCAGACGAGAAGGCGCTCTTTCCTTAACTTTTTCGTCATCCTCTCCATTTCCGAGGACGGCATGTCATGGGAGAAGAGCCATCCAACATGGGCGTGCCAGAATCCGCGAGAGACCGCCCAAAATCCTTCTCCGTAAGCATGAGGCGAGTGTGGATCGTTTTCTCCATCGCTATAGCGATGGTGCTTCATGTGAACGGCGCACCACTGGAACAAGTTTCCTTGGGCTGTCATTGAGCCCAAGATTCCTAGCGTAGCTTTCACCGGAGAGTAGGTCTTGAATGAAGCGTGAGTGAAGAGTCGGTGGAAACCGACTGTCACTCCCAGTCCAGTGATAGAGTGCCAGAAGACGAGCTGGATGATGTCGAGGGCGTAAACCCCGCGCCCCCAAGAGAGCCAGATCGCCAAGATCAGGCCGACGAGTGGGGCAATGACGAAGAACAAAACTCCTAGTCTTGTGGAACGAGACGACGGCAGAGCCGTCACTCCGGTCTCTGCGGTCGTCATTTTGTCTTCTCCTTCTTAGTTTGTGGTGTGCTTTGTATCAGTATATTTACCTGTCGTTCTGAACACGGGCATTGGCAAGAAAGACGAAGAGGGACTTTCCATCTTCCAATATAGCACAATTTTGTGACGTCGATTAATTTTTACCACTAATACTTCAAATACTTTTTACCTTTTAATTTCTCGGGTAGATAGCTTTTCTTTCCGTCGTCTGGCGGATATTTTTCATAACCTTTTCCATAATCTAAATCCTTCATTAATTTTGTCGGCGCGTTCAAAATATTTTTTGGAATCGGCAAATTACCATATTTTTTTACATCTTCCAAAGCGCGGAAATAAGCGTCATAACTCCGTCGGTCTTTTTTGGCGGTAGAAAGATAAACGACGCCGTGCGCAAGATTGATTTGTGCCTCTGGAAGTCCGATTGTTTCCACGGCGCGAAAAACTTCGTTGGCAACCACAAGCGCGGTCGGCGCTGCCTGACCAATGTCTTCGGAGGCAAAAATAACCATTCTGCGAGCTATAAATTTCGGGTCTTCGCCGGCATCAATCATTTTAGCAAGATAATAAAGCGCGGCATCCGGCTGGCTGGCGCGCATCGATTTTATGAAAGCGCTTATAGTGTTGTAATGCTCGTCGCCTTTTTTATCATAACGAAGGTGTTTAGATTGAACAGTATTTTTTAAGTTTTCTAGTGTAATTTTTTTAAAGATCCGTTGCGTATTATCAAGGATTGAAATTGCTTGACGGGCATCGCCTTGAGAATAGGAAATTATCCAATCTTCCGCCGATTTTGGCATTTTCATTCCGGTTTTTTTAAGAATTTTTTTCATATCATCTTCTGAAAAACTTTCAAGAACAAAAACTTGGCAACGTGAAAGAAGTGGCGCGATAATTTCAAAGCTCGGATTTTCTGTTGTAGCACCGATCAAAGTTAATTCCCCGCTTTCAACGAATGGCAGAAGATAGTCCTGCTGAGCTTTATTGAAGCGATGAATTTCATCGAGAAATAGAATATGGGGTTTAGGGTCTAGGGTCTGGGGTTTAGGGGCGATAATTTTTTTGATGTCTTCCTTTCCCGCAGAGACTGCAGATAATTCGTGTAGTTCTCCTCCTAAGCTTTTAGAATAAATTCTGGCGAGCGTAGTTTTTCCACATCCTGGCGGACCCCAAAGAATAAAAGAGAAAAGATGTTCTTTCTCAATTGCTTCGCGTATAGGCCCGCTTTTACCAACCAAATGTCCTTGGCCGATAAATTCATCAAGGTTTTTTGGTCTGATTTGTGAAGCGAGTGGCTCTGGCATTGCCCGATAATTATATCAAAAATGGCAACTGTTTTTTTGTTTTTTTAAATCGATCTTTTTTCGATTATTTACTTCTTTATTTCACCCCTTCTGCCAATTTTATCCCCAATCTTTTTACTATCATACTATATAGTATGATAGTAAATTTAATTGAGAAAAGTTGTGGCGAAATTTTGAAAAATTTACAAAAAACTTGACAGAATCTAAATCTTTCTGATAATGTTTGGTTAGACTTCAAGGAAGTGGTTTCCTTGAATGAGGTTTGCAGATCGTACAAAAGGAGGCCGTAAATGGCCGAGAAGAAACGGAGTGTTGGACTGGTTGTTTTGACTAAAGTTCCCGAGGTGGGAGTGGTTGCGGTGCTTCAGCGGCGCGGGAAGTTCAACCCCGAAAAGCTCGCGGATGGCAAGATCAAGGAGAGCTACCCCGGCGGCTGCCAGGTAACTTGCCACGGCAGGGTGGAACTGGGCGACGATGACGAGGAAGCCGCACTCTTGCGTGAAGCGCAAGAGGAACTTGGTCTGGAAGCTGCTCACAAGCTTCTGGTTCAAAACCGTGGCCGACTCGTCAAGCTGGTGGAGCACCGGGGAGATACGGAAGATGCTACCACTTTCGGCATTTTTATGCCAGATCCCGATTTTCTCAAGCTCATCCATCTCGGACCTTCAAGCGGTGGGCTGGAACTTCTTCCGGGGAGCGAAGTCGGCAACATCTGCCATCTGCGGGACTTCGACAAGAGCACTGGCGTGACTGACCTTGATGTGATTGCTATGTACTACGACGAGAGAGGGGCGGTTCGTCTGGCTTTCGATAAGCTCGTGCCCAAGGGCTAAGACCATATCGGGTCAACCCTCAACTGCACCTCAGACGCCCCCGCGCGAAGCGCGGGGGCGTTTTTCATACAAAACATTCCAACATTCTATAGAATATTGGAATGTTTTGTATGAGACCAAAAACAGCTAAAAACTTCTATAATAATTCTCAACCTCTCTCAAACAAACATCGCTGATATCAGAATCGAAGGTGGTGCAAAGTTCCTTTGCTTGGCTATCAGAATGAAAATAAGATACAAAATCACGAGCTGCGCCGATAACACAATATAATTGTTCGCCACTGTTTTCGCCGATGAGGCAAATGTCTTTTGTGTTTTTAATATCACTTACCGTTTGTCCGGAAGCATCTCGTCCCAAGCTCTGAAAACAAGTTCTCTTGTATCTTTCCTCAACTTTTCGACACTCACTAAAAGCATCAGCAAAATCATAGCCGTTGTTTTTTAACACAAAAGAAGTTTGCATCAGATAACAGGCATGTTTGTTTTTCTCCGGCACAGCGGGGCAAGGATACATCGGTTCATCTGGTTTCAAATAATCGGTAAAGTGATTTTCAAAATCAGCAATAACATTTTCCATAAAGACTCCGCCATAGCACGATTCTCTTTCCCACGCTCCGTCCAAATAGTCGCAAAGCTTGAGCGCTTTAAAGAGCTCGTTTTTAGTCACATACATCACACCGTGTCCCAAACCATGAACACAATTGTAATAGTCAAAAGAATAATTTTCTCTACCCGGAATCTTCTGACAAATTTCGTTTATAACTTTTGGTAATTCTTCTGTTTTGGTTTTGTAGAGATTACCCTCCATTACACCATGATAATATCCTGACCAGCAAAAGTGGTCTCCTTGTCGATAGGCCTCTATCAAATCAGGATATTTTTTAACCGCCGTGCGTCCGATGACGTGAGTCAAAAGATGGCAATAATTTTTGACCAAAGAATTGTCTTTCTCATATTGCATTTTTAGGTCGGAAAAAGCCGCGGTTATGTTTTGTTTTTCCACTAGATTCTGATAGTGCTTTTCAAAGCAGTAAAAATCAGCGCACTCTAAATTTTGTTTTTCAGACTCTCTCTCTTTTTTTTCTGAAAACACAAAAAATAGTAATGTGGTCGAAAAGAAGACAATCAGCAAAGAGATTAATATAAGGGGCTTTTTACTCATAAATTAATTAAAGACTATTTAACAACAAAACGCCACTTTTTCTTACTCCAAATGGGCCCGGCGTAATGAATCCCAATTCGGGGAGTTCTTTGGGTTCTGTTTTTAGGAATTTTGAATCCCCGATCTTCAAACCAGAGTTTATTTTTAGGTATCGCTTTTCTTTCATTAAGTTTTTTATCTATTTTCAAAAACCCACTCAATTTTCCCGGTCCGTTTAAATTAGTTTTCAGATTTTGCTTGCCTGCCGGTGAGGTAGAGATGTCAGCTTTTAGGTTGGAAACAATTTCTCCGCCTCTAATTAAGATTGCTGAAGGATAATCTTTCTTGCCGACGACGATATTTATCATCCAATGCATGCCATAGCATAGGTAAATATAAAATCGCCCGCCTTCTTCAAACATTATTTTATTCCGTTCGGTCTTGTCATGGAAAGCGTGGCTAGCGCGGTCTTCAAAACCGTCGTAAATTTCAAGCTCGGTAATTTTTACCGCGATTTGTTTCCGACCAATTCTCCTAACTAAAACTTTTCCAAGCAAATCAATAGCTACCTTTTCCGTCGGCCTTTGAAAAAATTCTTGAGACAGGACTTTAGACATTTTGAAATGATATCAAACTGATGAAAAAATATAAAAAAGGCCGCCTCACACCGAAGTGTTTGGCGGCCATCATGTACAGCCCGTGTTGTTTACTGCATCCCCATCAGTTTCGCCCAGTTCTTCTTTACCTCGAACTCGACGTTGCCGGCGGCAATATCCGCTGCAACAGCGGGATCGTCCTGCTCGAATTCCGGATATGCTTCACGAATGGAAGCGATGACGGGCAAGATTTGGAGTGTTTTTGTTGTGTAGGTCCTGTCGTAGACCAGAGAGCGGTTAAGCGCTCCGACTAGGAGCACGATGTTTGCTCCGGTGACGGCGATCTCGGCCAGGGTGCTGTCGGTATTTTGGAAGTTGTTGTAAACGTCTTCCGCGATAGCGACACGTTCACCTTGCTCAAAATCGAATTGCGACAAATCCCAGGTGTATTCCTGTTTCTTGCCTGTTTCCGTCGGCTTTGGCTTCTTGTCCGCATACACGAAACGCTTGTCTGCGACGAGTGCGAGCATTTGACCGAACGTCCGGCCACCTTGCGGAATCCCGCAGACAGTGTCGAACGAGTCGATGCGACCCTGTTCCCAGAGCTTCTGGCAGGCAACCTCGGCAAATGCCTCGACTACTTTCGGGTGAACTTCGATCCGCCGGAAGTTGAAGTAGATGTCTCCGACGAGGTTCCGCCCCTGGCTGTCTTTTCCGGCGTAGGCAACGAGAGGTCCGATGCGCCTGTCTCCGTCCTTCGGACACACATACACCGCATTGCAGCGCTTTCCAAGTTCCAGGAGATCTTCTCCTGGCAGTGGAATGATTGGCTTCATGACTATTCCTTTCCACTCATGAGTATCTCTCCTATTTTTTGAGAACATTTTACATCCACCCGGACAGTCCGGCTGAATTCTGCCGACAGATTATCATAAAATTAGAAAAAGAAAAGAGCCGGATGTTGGGACAGCCGGCTTCGGTGGGTAGCACGACGATAGTTAGCCGATTTGCGGACCAACCCCGCACTGGAGGCAATTTCCAAACTGGTTAAACTCACAGTTTCCACAGTTTCGACAGGGACTTTCGCCAGCAGGGGGCTTGTTTGATGTGGCTTCACCATGTTGTGCTTGGTGTATTTCGAAGCACTTTTTGCATAGTTCGGGTGTATTTCTGTCAACCTGTCTATCCATGATTGCCTTGAGATCAGGATCGCAGACCCGACAAATTCGAGCACCTTCCATTGTGATGTCTGCACTGCAGTTCTTACAGGTCATCTTTGTTCCGCGACTCATTCTGTGTCTCCTTTTGTTCGTGTTCCAGATTTAATTTATCAGGAGTTTTGAGATTAAGCAATACCTTCTTCTTCCAAAGTCAGAGAATATTTGCCAAGAGTTGCCAGAGAGTTCATTTTAGAGCGGTGGAGAAAAACTTTTTGAGCTTCTGGAACATTTTCTTTTTTACCAGCCCAAGTTTTTAAAGTGCTTTCTTGAAGGGCTCGGCCATAAGAGAAACTCAAGCGCCACGGCAAATCCTTAATTTGATTCATAGCATTTAAATTTTCGGTTGCTTCAACTTCACTTTGTCCGCCGGAGAGAAAAACAATGCCAGGGAGATTTTCAGGTAAAACTTTCTTAAATAAACTTATCGTAGCTTTGGCAACTTCTTCCGGCGAAGTTTTTTGTCCCGAATTCTTTCCGGGGACAATCATATTAGGTTTTAAAATTATTCCTTCAATTTGTACTTTGACTTTATTTAACTCTTCAAAAAGATAATTTAAAGTCTTCTCTGTAACTTCTTCACATTTTTCTATTTTATGACTACCATCCATTAAAACTTCCGGCTCAACAATGGGCACAATTCCCGCTTCTTGGCAGTATTTGGCATATTGAGCTAAATCTCTAGCAGTTATTTTTAGATTTTCTTCGGTCGGCAATCCATCAGTTTGCGAATAATTTTTGTTAATTGTTATAACAGTGCGCCACTTGGCAAATTTTGCACCAATAGAGGCATATTCTTTTAGTCGTTCCGACAAGCCCTCCAATCCTTTGGTAATTTTTTCATCAGGCGAGTTCGGGTCTGGGATAGTCCCATGGTCAACTTTTATTCCTGGCAACACTCCTTCATTTTGTAAAACCGAAACAAAGCTATTTTTACCTTCTGTTTTTTGGTGAATAGTTTCGTCATACATAATCACACCGGAAATATATTTTCCGATATCAGGTGTTGTAAAAAGAAGCTCGCGATAAGCTCTTCTGTTTTCTTCGGTATTTTCCAGATTTATGGCACTGAAACGTTTTCCAATCGTGTCGGTGCTTTCATCAGCCGCCAGAATTCCCTTCCCCGGCGCAACCATCTGCTTTGCGATTTCGTTTAGTTCTTTTATATTTTTCATTTCATAAATTATATCAAAATCTATTTAAATAGTTGGTTTTTGTTATAAGTTACAAGTTACTTGTTATTTATTTAACCTATGCTCTGTCGTGATATACCTAACTGTTCCCGACTGACTGCGTATGACTATTGAATGGGTAATAATTTTATCTCCGGCAAAGCGAACACCCTTTAGAAGCGGCCCGTCAATAACTCCAGTGGCGGTGAAAGTTAGCACTTTGCCTTTCGCTAAATCATTTGCTGAATAAATTTTCTTTGTGTTTAAACCAGATTTTTTTAAAAGATTTTTATGATGTTCGTTTGGTGGATTAAATCGGCAAAAAATTTGGCCACCAAAGGTTTTTATTGCTGTAGTTGACAAAACCGCTTCGGCACTGCCCCCAGTGCCCATAAGCAGGTCAATTCCAGATTCAGGTATACAAGTTGCAATACTTCCGGAAACATCACCGTCTGTTATAAGGCGAACTCGCGCGCCGGCTTTCCTGATTTGGTTTATTAAGCTCTCATGTCTCGGTTTGTCTAAGACCACTACCGTGATGTCTCTTACTTTTTTACCGAGAACTTTGGCGGTTTTCTCTATATTTATTTTAACCGGCGCGTCTAGACGAATTAGCTTTGCTACTTTTGGCCCCGCGACGATTTTTTCCATATAAGTGTCTGGTGCTGAAAGGAGAGACTCTTTTGGGCCAGAGCAAATGACCGACATTGCATTTGGTCGGCCATAAGCAACACTTGCCGTGCATTCCAAGGGGTCAACAGCAATATCCATTATTGGGCTTTTTCCTCTGCCGACTTTTTCGCCTATGTAAAGCTCCGGCGCTTCGTCTTTTTGTCCTTCGCCGATGACAATTCGTCCGGCAAAATTAATCTGATTAAACCGGTCGCGCATTTCATCAACCGCCGCCCCGTCGGCTTTTTTCTTATCTCCTCTACCAATCCAGCGAGCGGCGGCGATAGCCGCCGCTTCCGTTACTCTTACAAATTCTAATGCTAGGTTTCTGTCCATCCCGTTAGTAGTAGGACGCGAACGCTAAAATCGATGTTTTAGAGTTCGACTCCGTAAATTAATTTTTAATTTTAATATCATATCTATAATATTATACAATGTGCGTCCGCCCTGCCTGCAGGCGGGGACTACTAACGGGATCCATATTTGTTATCTTTTCCACTCCTCCACTTCAGGGTGGAAATGTATTAATTAAATTTCTATACCCTAAACCCTAGTGCCTAAACCCTAATTCAGTTCGGGCTGCCCGGAATCCCGATACAACAGCAAAGCTGTGTACGGGACAAGTTGAACCTATTTTACAACTTTTACCTCGTAGTAATTTGGGAAGTTTTGGTCGGAGTACCCGGAATCGAACCGGAGCCGCACCCACCCCATGGGTGTATACTACCACTATACTATACTCCGTTTTACTTCTAATTAAATAAAAACTAATCCTCTTTATATTTACCCCGTATCAAGTTGTCTGACAACTTTGGTATGGGGCCACAGCCCGCATTATTTTATGTATTGTATCAAGCTGTTTTAAAGCAAACAAAAACCCCGCCGGGACAGCGGGGGTCGATTGAGAGCTAGGTTGGGACTAGAAGAGGGTTAGTTGTTTTCGCTCTCTCGCTTCTCGTTTGGCTTCTTTCTTCCGACGCGCTTTGCGCTTGATTGCCGGGAATGACACTTCCTTGATTTTGCCGTTTCCTTCCTGACAATAAACGACAAAATCTCTGCCCTCTTTGACGTCTTTGTTTTTTCTCAAAAGAGCGATTTGGTCGTGTTTGCGACAACGCCAAAGATTGCGGGTCGAGTTGTCTTGTAGTAGGACTTGTTCGCAGGTCTCTTCGGCATCAAGCATGTTGCTCAAGATGAGGTTGGCAAGAGGACTGGTTGGCTCCACATACCACGTGTACTCGCGCTTACGGCGCTTACGTATTTTCTTTTCATCTTTCGGCATCCGCCACCCCCTTTTCTGGTTTTGTGGTGTCTTGAATCTTTTTTAATTCTACCCAAAACAAAAGAAAAATCAATAAAAATCGGGCTCCCTGCGGAAGCCCGATCTAGAACTACTTGTTGTTTGAGACATTCTCACCCGACAACAAAGAGAACAGTTGTGCCTGTTTCGATCTTGTCGGTGGCAAAGGCGCAGACGATTTCCGGTTGCCCAACTGAATCTGTTGAGAGGGCGAGAATCATCGGAATTTGGGCGCTAGGGACTTTCACACCTTTCATTCCAATGAACGTATGCGTCTCGCAGAGATCTGGATGTTGCTCGGCGATATCTGTCACCAAAGCCGGATGGCAGAGACGGAGCTTCCCTCCAAAAACACAGCACCTTGCTGCCTCCTCGCAGAATCTCTGATGCCCGACCTCTTCTGTAATTCCTAGCATCTCGGGCGTAATCCCGATAATGTCGACCTTTTCGTCCCTCCCGGGTTGGATGACATCCTTCACATTGAGTAGGACACCCACCACCCAGACGTTGAAGTCGACGTTGCCTCCTTGTGTTTCTTGTGTTTTTTTTCCAGCTTTCTTGATCACCACCTCCCTTCTTACAGCTTGATTGAGTGGAATCTTTCTTCTGACGTCCGTGTCATTGAGGCCACCCATTCTGAACACCCCCATTTTAATCATTGAAACCGAGAGACAATCTCGGTTTATCTTGTGCGTTCCATGGAAGATATTAATCCAAATTTAGTTTTGTGTCAAAAACCCCGACTTTTTTTAAATAAGAAGTTTTAGTTAGAATTTAATTACTCGGTTTGTAAGCGACGTAGTTCGCTAGCTAATGAAGATAAATTGGTTACTAGATGTCTAAAAACTTACTAACACCAAGACTTCCCTATCACTAACTTGTAGAGTGCCACCGGCAATCGGATATTTTTCTTCGCCACCATCGGTTTTTTCTATTATTAAATCACCCTCTTTAAGTAGAGAAATTAAAGGCGCATGTTCAGGTAAAATTTGAAGTTCCCCTGTTTTACTTGGTACAATAAGCGACTTGGCATCGCCGACAAAAATTTCTCGATCTATTGCGAATACGCGAAGTGGAAAGAAATTCATAAAGTTTCAAAATTAAACCTCGTCTATCCCGCCTTTTAAGTAAAATGCGGATTCGTCTTTTGCATCATGTTTGCCGTCAATAATTTCTTTGAAAGCTCTAACGGTGTCGGCTAGAGGAACATATTTTCCTTCTCTGCCGGTGAACTGGGCGGCAACGAAAAATGGTTGTGATAAAAATTTTTGAATTCTTCTGGCTCTGGCGACAATCCTCTTGTCTTCGTCAGATAATTCTTCCATTCCCAAAATCGCAATGATATCTTGCAATTCTTTGTATCTTTGTAAAATTTTCTGGACTGCTCTGGCGACAGAATAATGTTCTTCGCCGACGACGTTTGGATCAAGCGCTGAAGAACGTGAATCAAGCGGATCTACAGCTGGATAGATTCCGAGCGAGGCCAATTCACGAGATAAAACTATTGTTGAATCCAAGTGAGAAAAAGTGGTAGCCGGAGCTGGGTCTGTAATGTCATCAGCCGGAACATAAATTGCTTGAACAGAAGTAACCGAACCGTTTTTGGTTGAGGTTATTCTCTCCTGCAGAAGACCGACATCTGTTGCCAAGGTCGGCTGATAACCCACGGCTGACGGCATTCTGCCCAATAAGACCGAGACCTCGGAGCCAGCTTGGACAAATCTAAAGATGTTATCAATAAACAAAAGCACATCTTTTCTTTTCACATCTCTAAAATACTCGGCCATTCTCAAACCGGTTAAAGCCGCACGAAAACGAGCGCCCGGAACTTCATTCATTTGCCCGAAAACCATGGCGGTGTTTTTTAATACCCCTGATTCCTCCATTTCTCGGTAAAGATCATTTCCTTCTCTGGTTCTCTCTCCTACACCTGCAAAGACAGAATACCCACCATGCTCTCTTGCGGTATTGGCGATAAGCTCTTGTAGAAGAACTGTCTTTCCAACTCCGGCGCCTCCAAAAAGCCCGACCTTGCCACCTTTGATGATGGGCGCTAAAAGATCAATAACTTTTATTCCAGTTTCGAAAACTTCCGGCTCGGTTTTTTGGTCTTCCAATTTTGGAGCCGGTTGATAGATCGAGGACCTCTCGGCTTTTACTTCCCCCTTTTCGTCAATTGGATTTCCAAGAACGTCAAACACCCTTCCTAAAACTTCTTCGCCAACTGGCACGGAAATCGGAGCGTTAGTGTTTTCAACTTCGGTCTTTCTTTTTAATCCATCAGTAGAATCCATAGCTAAAGTTCTGACCCGGTTTCCTCCCAAATGTCCGGCCACTTCCAACACTAAATCTTTTTGGTTTTCTCGCCTAACTTTTAGAGCAGTTTGAATGGAAGGCAGTTTTCCACTTTCTTCCGAAAATTCTACATCAACTACCGGACCCATAATTTGTATAATCTTTCCTTTGCTATTGTTCATATGTAATTGGTTGTTAATTGTTTGTAAGTGCCTCTTTGGCGGTTGCGATTTCCGTCAATTCTTGAGTGATTCCTGCTTGACGAGCTTTGTTCAGCTTCAAGGTTAATTCTTCCTGAAGTCGTCCGGCGTTTTCAGTCGCATTTTTCATCGCCAACATTCTGGCTGAATGTTCAGAGGCGTTTGATTCAAATATAAAATGCATTATCATTATCCTTATCAAATTTTCCGATAAATTTCCCATTATCTCTTCTCTTGCCGGTTCCAGAAGGTAGGATAAATTATTTTCTTCTTTATGGGCTTCTTCTTTAATCTCTGAATATTTTCCGGTTTTGGGGACAATTCCGTCTATGGTTTTCTGCAGTTCATCCTTGTCTAACGGCAAGACCTGATGGATCCCGACTTTTTGTAACAAAGCTGAAATAAATTGGTTTGAACAAACAAAAATACTGCCGTATTCATTGTTTTTAAAATTATCTAAAACCCAATGACTAAGATTTTTTGTATCTTCAAAACTAACCAGATCGCCAAGATTTGCAAATTCGGCCACGATATTTGAATTTTTTGTTCGGAAGAAGTCTCGGGCTTTTTTGCCGACTGTCACAATATCTACCTCAAACCCCTCCTCCTCTTTTGTATTTTTCCATTGCCAGGCGCTTCTTAAGGATGAGCTGTTAAAGTTGCCCGCCAATCCTTTATCAGAAGTTATGACAATTAAAGCGCATTTTTTGTTTTTATTTTTCTGCCACAAAAACACGGTTTTTTCGTCTGTTTCGGAGTATTTTAATAAGTGGGACAGAAGAATAAAAGATTTCTTGGCGTAGGGTCTTGCGTTTAACGCCACCTCTTGGGAACGTCTCATTTTTGTAGCCGAAACCATTTGCACCGCTTTGGTGATTTGTTTGATATTTCTAACTGACTTTATTTTACTTTTTAGGTGTCTTGAGGATGGCATATCAAATTTTTATCTCTCCAAGCGCTTTTCTGATTTCTTCTTTTGATTCGTCTGTTAAGTCTCTTGAGTTTCTTATTATCTCTAGAATTTTTGGATGATTGTCTTCCATGTGTCTAACAATTTTATCTTCAAATTCCCGGACTCTTTCCAGAGGAACTGAATCAAAATATCCTTCATTTACTGCAAACAAGATGACCACCTGATTTTCTAAAGGCACTGGCTTGTATTGGCTTTGTTTTAAGATTTCCATCAGTCTCTCTCCCCGGTCAATTTTAGCTTTGGTTTCTTTGTCCAAATCTTGAGCAAACTGGGCAAAAGCTGCAAGTTCTTGAAATTGCGCCAAATCGAGTTTTAGTTTGGCGGCAACCTTTTTCATGGCTTTGGTTTGTGCGGCCGAGCCGACGCGAGAAACGGAAAGTCCGATATTAACTGCTGGCCTCTGACCTTTTGAGAACAAATCAGATTCAAGATAAATTTGACCGTCGGTTATGGAGATGACGTTTGTTGGAATATAAGCCGAGACGTCGCCAAGCTGGGTTTCGATTATTGGCAGAGCAGTTAAAGATCCGCCACCTTTTTTGTCGGAAAGCCGAGCGGCACGTTCAAGTAATCTTGAGTGTAGATAGAAAACGTCTCCCGGATAAGCTTCGCGTCCGGGTGGACGGCGGAGAAGTAAAGCAATTTGTCTCCAAGCCCAGGCGTGTTTTGAAAGATCGTCGTAAATTATTAAAACATCCTTACCTTTGTCCCGAAAATATTCTCCCATAGAACAGCCAGCGTAAGGCGCAATGTACCAAAGTGAAGCTGGTTCTGAAGCGTTTGCTACAACAACAATCGTAAAATCCATAGCCCCCCTCTCCTCTAATTCCTGGACAAATTTTGCAACCTTCGAAGCTTTTTGACCAATGGCAACATAAATACAAATTGGTCTTTTATCCTCCGGTTCGTTTAATTGGTTTAAAATCGTATCTTGTGCTAGAGCTGTTTTGCCAATCTGTCGGTCACCAATAATAAGTTCTCTTTGCCCGCGACCGATTGGAATTGCCGCGTCAACAACTTTAATTCCTGTTCCAAGTGGTGTATCAACACTTTGTCGGTCAAAAACCGAGGGCGCTGGTCTTTCAATTGGCAAAGTTTTCATGTTTGCTGGCAGACTTGATTTTCCATCTATCGGCTTGCCGAGTGGATTTAAAACTCTACCCAAAATTTCTTCACCCACAGGGACTGACAAAACCTTGCCAGTCTTGCGCGCGATATCACCTTCTCTGATTTTTGTATCTTCGCCCAAAATTACCGCGCCGATAGCATATTCTTCCAAATTTAAAACCATAGCCGGTATGGCATCTTCACCGATTTCAATCATTTCGGAAAACAAAACGCCGGGCAATCCTTCAATCTGTGCCACCCCATCTCCGACGCTTATGACTTTGCCAATCTCTTCTGCAGATCCGGTGTCTGTTAGACCCTCAAGCTCTTTCCTTAAGATGTCAAATGTGAAGTCGTTTTTATTCATGGCTGGCTTGTATTATTTTTTCTAATTTCCTTAATTTTCCCCTGTAAGAGGCGTCGATTAAATATTGATTTCCTAGAAAAACCGAAAGCCCACCAATCAAACTCTCATCGATACTTTCTTTTGGAACATACCCTCTAGCTTTCAATTCAGAATAAATTTTTTCTCTAGTTTTTTCTTGAATCGGTGTTGCTGAAATAATCTTGGCGATTGGCCCCATCCTCTCGGCCCAAGCTCGGGAGAATTCGCGCAAAATATCTCCAGCTAATTTTACCTCGCCTCTTTTTTGTAATATGAGCTTCAGTTTTTTTGCCTTGTCTTTTATCTCCGCTTCGGATGAGGCGGATGTAAGCACTGACACCAAAACTTCCGCGTATTTTTTAGGACTGTTTCGCATAATCCATTTTTTCCAATTGGTTTAATACTTCTTCTGCTGCTGTATCTTGATCTTCTGGTTTAGTGCTACGAGAAAGCAATTTTTCAGCAATCAAAATGGCTAATTTTTTCATTTCGGTTTTGCCATTAAGAACGGCTCTGTTTTTCTCCTCTTCCGCTTCTCTTTTTGCTTTATTCAATATTTTTTCAGATTCCAGACGGGCGAGGGTGATTGCCGCTTTTTCTTTTTCTATCGCAGTACTTCTTGCGTCAATCAAGATTTTCTCTGCTTCACTTTTAGCTTTTTCAATTTCTCGGTGCCGAGCTTCATTTATCCTCTCTATTTCCCTTTCGGCTTTTTCGGTTAGGACCAAGCCACGCTCAATCTTATCTTTCCTAGATTCAAGATGTTTGGTGATTTTTTTGAAAACAAACCTATTGAGCAACCAAAGCACGATCAGAAAATTGATCGTCTGTGCAATTAATATTTTCCAGTCAATTCCAAGATTACCCAATAAATCTCCCATAAGAAATTATTAAACAAATTTAATAATCAGCGCTACTACCAGCGCATAAATAGCGATAGCTTCAGCAAAAGCGATAGCCAAAATCATTGCGGTCTGGATTTTTGGCGCGGCTTCCGGATTTCTACCGATTGACTCCATTGCTTTACCGGCGAGTAAACCGATTGCTATGGCTGGGCCCAATGCCCCAATTCCGATAGCTAAAGCTGATGCTAACAACCTCATTGATTCTACTTCCATATTGTTTGTTGTAATTATTAATTAATAAATTTTTAAAACGACTTTTTTATAATTAAAACCATCATGTCTCTAAAACCGATACTCTAAACTCCATACCCTATTCATTAATGTTCCATTGGCTCCACCTCTGTCGTCGCTACCTTTAAGAAGACCAATGTCAGCATGGCAAATACCAATGCTTGGATGAAGCCTACAAAATATTCAAGGAAAAAGAAAGGCAAAACCCCGAAACTTACAGATAGCGGTAAAAGGGAGAGCATAATAATCAGAAGGACTTCTCCGGCAAAAACATTACCAAACAGACGGAAGGAGAAAGAAAGTACTTTAGCGAATTCCCCGATTATTTCCAGAATTCCGACAAAAAAATGAATTGGGCCGTGTTTTATATCAATAAATTTTGACACTTGTTTGAAAAATCCTATCTTTTTAATGGCGTAAATATGGACGCCGATCACCGCGACAATGGCCAAAGCAAAAGTGGTGTTAAGATCTGCTGACGCCGGTCTGAAAAGAGGAATAAATTCTTTGTGCCCATGAACATCCGCAAAAACTCCAATTGAACCAATACCGGGCATTACCCCGAGCCAGTTATTGAGAAGTATGAAAAAAAATATTGAAGCGACAAGAGGAAAAAAATTTAAAGCTTGTTTTTTGTCACCGACGACTTGAGTCATGAAAGATAGGGCTCCGTCAATTGCTATCTCCGCAACGCTTTGAGCTTTACCCGGCACTAATTTTAGATTTCTCACCATTAACATCCCCCCTCCAACCAGAAGAATTCCGACGATGATCGATAAAATAATGCTGTTTGTGACAGCAAACCCCAGAATGTAAAAAATTGGCTCCGCTTGTAAACTTATGTGGATTTTTTCCATAAATTAAAACATAGGCAGGACTAAACCTGTCCGATTTTGAAAAATTATAACATAAGGCATAGAAATAAAAAGTGGAAAAATTACGCCTTTTTCAGTATACTTGGCTAGTTCGCAGTGTAATCATGTTTTTATCGGGCCCTTAGCTCATCTGGTAGAGCGCCGCATTTGCAATGCGGAGGCAAGCGGTTCGAGTCCGCTAGGGTCCACCAAACGAAACTTGTTCGGAATTAAAGAAACGGAGCGATTTTGCGGAAGAAGTTTCCATTTTCATCACTTAGTCAGATAAATTTCAAAGTCGTGCTATACAATCATTTTATACAAACTTGGTCTAGCTTTATTTAACCCCACCTTCGTGATCAATAGGGTGTGGATAGTTTTGTGCATCCGTTCCCGTCCTATAAGGTGGATTTTTGTTTTAAAACTATTAAAAAATAAAGTTATTATCAAAAACTATGATTACCCGACCAATCAAAACTCGTGTTTTCCAAGAGGGTGATGACTTACTTGTGTTCATTACCGATCACTTTAAAAAAATTCCAGATCAATCTGTAATTGTCGTTACTTCCAAAATCGTCGCCCTTGCGGAAAAGCGAACAGTTGTCGTCAAAAATATAAAAACTAAAGAAAAACTCATTCGCGCGGAAAGCGAATTTGCTATCCCCACTAAATACGCCTGGCTTACCATCAAAGACGGGGTGGTGATGGCTTCTGCCGGAATTGACGAATCAAATGCGAATGGTAAGTTAATTTTATTACCAAAAGACAGTTTCAAGACGGCTCGCGATCTTCGCAACAAATTACGGAAACATTACAACATTAGACATCTCGGTGTTTTGATTACCGACAGCCGCACGATCCCGCTCCGAGCGGGTGTAACCGGTGTTGCTCTCGGATACGCGGGTTTTTGTGGTGTGAAAAGTTATCGTGGTACACCCGATATTTTTGGGCGAAAATTTAAATTTTCTAAAACTAATGTTGCTGACAGTCTTGCTACGGCCGCGGTGTTCATCATGGGCGAAGGGAATGAGCAACAACCTTTGGCAATTATTGAAAAAATACCTATTGAATTTTGTGATAAAATTCACCGCAAGGAACTACATATTGACATCCGAGAAGATATGTACCGACCCCTCTTTTCTAAATATTTTTGAAAATCTATGAAAATCACAAAATTTGGACATTGTTGCTTGTTGATTGAAGAAAACGGAGTCAGAATTTTGACCGACCCTGGAACTTATTCAACACAACAAAGTGAAGTAAAAAATATTGATTTCGTGCTAATCACGCACGAACACGCCGACCATTTTCATATTGATTCACTAAAAGCACTTTTGAAAAATAATCCGCAAGCAAAAGTTATTACCAATAAAAGTGTTGGTGCACTTTTAGAAAAAGATAATATTGCTTTCAGTGTAGTTGAAGACGGTCAAAATCTTGACGCAGACGGAGTTTTGATAGAGGGCTTTGGCGAAAATCATGCCCTCATGCACACTTCAATTCCGCCAATTCAAAATACTGGCTACTTCATCGCTAACAAACTTTTCTATCCGGGAGACGCTTTCACGAATCCAGGAAAACAAGTTGAGGTTTTAGCTTTGCCTGTGGCAGGGCCTTGGATGAGATTGTTAGAAGCGATTGACTATGCGCTTCTTATCAAACCGAAAACTTGTTTTCCTGTGCATGAGGGCATTTTGAAACAACCCGGCTCTACACACGCAATACCGCCAAAAGTTTTAGAGCCAAAAGGTATAAAATTCGTGATTCTAGAAATTGATAAGGAACTCGAATTTTAATAGCCGTTGTTTTTTAAAAAAAAAGGTTCGCGCAAATATACTGTCCAATTCGGGCCCGTAGTAAAGTGGTATTACGCAGCATTCGCATTGCTGAAGCAGGAGTTCGATTCTCCTCGGGTCCACCAAACGAAACTTGTTCGGAATTAAAGAAACGGAGCGATTTTGCGGAGAACCCCCACGAATGAGGACGCCCCGCTGGGCGCGGTAGGAATGCGTGGCGGATTTTTGCCAAAGCTTGTATAGATGACGAAATTGTGGTAGCTTATTTCTGGATGAAATCCATGGTGGATTTCTCAAATGCACATTCACAACTGAAAAAGGAGATCAAAATGGAAACAATCTTCACATCCAAACTCTCTCAAAAAGTCCGGAGTTACATTGTCCAACATACGCCAGAACTTGGAGTAATCGCAAATCCTGGAGTCTCCGTTGCGGTAGTTAACGCTGCTGATAAATGCGCTCTAACTTGTCCGAATTGCTTGTTCTCTGCCGCTTTGACAACCAAAATCTTTGGCGGAAATCCTCCAGCAGTCTCGATGAGACAAATTGAGCGCTTCGTACACATCATGAATGAATCAGGTCTGGAGCTTGTTGTTTTCTCTGGTGGCGGAGAGTCCTACGAAAACCTCGACTCGATGTGTTACGCGGTCGAACACCTCCGGCACATTCGGCAAGTTGTGAGTATCACAAGCTTGTACTTCGCGAACAGCGAAGAAGAAACTCGTCTTGTCCTGGATCAGCTTACTTCTGCGATGTTGCGTGGCAACCAAGCGAGAAATAAGAAGCTTGATTTCGTGATACGGATCAGCTTTGACACTTTTCACAAGGTGTCCGTTCAAAATGTCGCACGGGTAATTAAATACGCAAAACTGCATACTCAAGAAGGATTGACCATTCGTCCAATAGTGAGAACCCTGCTTGATCCTAGAGAAAACCTAGATGTACTTCTTGCGAAAGAACTGCGAGCAAAACTCGTCCCTGTAAAAAACGACAACGATCCCGTGAAAAACCTGCCCATCATTGATGGTTTCCCAACGAGATGGTTGGTCGTTGATGATATCGAAATCCCAGTGATCTACAAACCGGTATATTTCCTGGGTTTCGGCAAGAAGCTAAGTCGTTCAGAGGTTCCAGGGACTTCGTGGCGTGAAATCAAAGAAGAGGAAGAGGTTGGTAATTCTTTCTTCAATCTTTCCTTGCGTGGAAGACATGGAGAAGGTCACAACTTCTACGAAACTGTCTTGCGAGGACATAGCTACTGGCAGTCGGAACTCTCCGGGGCAGAGCGTTATATAACTCCCAGAAAACAAAAAGAAAAGCGCCTGTGCGTGTATCTTCCTGCAGACGGGCGATTCATTATTAACGCTTCTGCACCGGATACATGGTTGCCAATAGAATCTATTGGGTCATGGAATGAGTACTGGAATCAGGTTTCCCAAGACATTCTACAGCGTACTGCTGTTTCGGAACCCACGGACGTGCTGCTTGCGTATGCTAAAGAGGTCGAGTCAGATCTCGATAAAATCTTGGATGCGCGTAACTTCGTCTTCCAAATTCCGTTCACAGCAATGGAAACTTCTGCTCTTCGTCTCTATCTCACCATACGCATTCTGAAAGATCGCGCTATCGGTGGAGTGGAGTTCGAGAACCCACTGGTTCGAGAACTTATTAACCTGTCAGACGCGAATCTTAAGCAGATGTATCTTACTTCAAAACCACACGCTCGACTTCCGGTTGTAGGAAGTGAACATGCTCCACGTGTTCTTGATCCCATTATCGGGAATGAAGAGAGTGTCTGGTTGGATCAGGTGAGTAAAGAAGACGAGTCGCGAATCAGAAAGACAATCACCAACTGGAAACAGAAAGGAGGATAAGATATGTGGTGTTCCAAGCAAATCTGTCTGTCTAGCGACGACGTTAACATCGTCGTTAGACTCGTCGCCAAAGAAATCATGGATCATGGTCTCACGTACAAATCAAGTGATCTCTCCATGAACCATGGTCAAACGATCAAAGAAGTGTGGAATGCTTCGGTGTGTCTCACTGATCCAAGAAAAAGGATACTGGGGAGCGGATTGTTTCCGATATTCAATCCTGGCCTTGCAGTCGCCCGATTCATGTATATGCTATCGGGCTCAAATCTGCTTGATCCAATCGCGTTCTACACGGATAGAGTTCGTCAGTTCTCTGATGACGGAGAAACAATTCCTGGTTCATCTTATGGAAAGCGGATATTCGGAAACAAACCGATTGATAACCAGTTTGAAATAGTTGCAAAACTCATCGCTCAACGACCAGACACAAAACGTGCCGTGATCACCGTTTACGACAGTGGTGATTTGGAGCGAATTGATTCTCGCGACATTCCATGCGCAATGAGCATAGTATTTATGCCAAGGGGAAATGTCTTGCATTCAACGGTCTGTATGCGAGCCAATGATGTGGTAAAACTCTTACCCTACAACATCTTTGATTTTTCCCTCTTGCAGGAATGCATGGCGGCACGAGTCGGTATGGAAGTTGGATCATATTGGCACACAGCAGTTTCCGCACACCTTCGAGGTAAGGATTTCGATTTTATACCATCATTTGTGTCGGAAATACAACAGTCAAAGAGAATGACGCCAATCCAGTCTTTTTCAGAGGAAACCAGGAAATTACTGGTTTCTGAAGAACAGAGGATACGAGAGGATGTGGGTTCTTTGTCTACACTGCAAGCTGCTCTGAAGCAAGTCTGGGATGAGTTTAATCCGGTTTGGGCAGATATGCTTTCAACAATTGCTTGTGAAGTGTTGCGTGTCCGCGCAAGAGATAATCACGACACTAAGCAGGATATTGAGGAAGCGATCTCTAATCACAACCGACAAGGCGCCCTACTATCTTCTTACAAGAATTACTTATCCTTGGAAAAGAGATGGGCATAATGTGCCAACACCAAGTCTCCCGAACGACGATTCGTTCGGGAGACTTTTTATTTATGGTTCAAGGCGTTTTACTCCGCGGTAGATAAACATCGCGTCTCGTACATTGTCTATGCCGAGCAATTTCATAATCATCCTGTTTGGCCCCATACCGAAGCCGCCGTGTGGAGGACAGCCGTACTTAAAGAAGTTTAAATAGAATTTCAAAGACTCTAAATCCATTCCTTTCTCTTTCGCCTGCTTTACAAGCACATCGTAGCGATGTTCTCGTTGAGCGCCAGTGGTTACTTCAAGACCGTTCCAAAGAAGGTCAAAACCTTTTGTGAGAGTTTTATCATTTTCATCGCGCATATGATAGAAAGCACGATCTTTTGCTGGATATTCAGTGATAAACACAAACTCATGGCCAAATGTATTCATTACATACTCACCAATCTTGCGTTCTTCTTCTGACGACAAGTCCCCGTCCTTTTCTCCGGTTACGCCCATTTCGGTAAGTATCGTTTTAGCCTCTTTGATAGTCAATCTAGGGAATGGAAGTGTCGGGGCTACGACTTCTCTGGCGAAAACCTGTTTTATTTCCTCGCCGAATTTCTCCTTTACCTTACTGACGGCGAATTGGATAACCTTCTCTTCCTCTTGCATTACGTCTTCATGAGACTCAATGTATGATATTTCAGCGTCATAACCAGTAAACTCTGTGGCATGTCGCGATGTAAATGATGGCTCCGCTCTGAACACCGGTCCGACTTCAAAAACTCTTTCAAATCCAGCTGACATCGCCATCTGTTTGTAGAATTGCGGAGATTGAGCTAGATATGCCTTGCGATCAAAGTATTTAACCTCGAATACTTCCGCACCGGACTCACTTGCGGTAGAAATTAGTTTCGGAGAATGTATTTCTATATAACCGTTTTTTGTCCAAAATTCGCGGAAAGCTGCTTCAAGCTCGGTCCATACCTTGAATGTGAGTGACCCTTGAGGCTTGCGCAGATCAATCCAACGCCAATCAAGACGTATTGATTGTTCTGTTTCTCCTTGCTGTCCCTTCACTATAATCGGTATCGGTAGTTCTGGGTCGGCAAGAGATAAAATTATGAGTTTTTCTACTTCAATTTCAAAACCTCCAGGAGCTTGCTTTTCCTCCTTAGCTAAACCAACGATTTCCACTATTGATTCGTGAGTAAGAGTTTTTGCTATAGCTAAAGCATCGGGGCTATGTTTGGTGACCACAACTTGAATAACTCCCGTAATGTCGCGTATCAGAAGAAACTTGATGCTCCCTTGATCGCGTATAGTCTGGACGAAACCAGCAATCTTAACCTTTTTTCCAATATGTTCTTTAATTTCGTTTATATGAAGTCTCTGCATATTTCTAAATAAAAATTACCCTTACAAAATCACCGATTAAAAATCGATGAACTTGTAAGGGCGATCTTTTCGCGGTGCCACCTTACTTTGTTCGGCAATACCGAACCTCATCGTCGCCTTACTACGACTCGAAGCTATTACGGGCTTATCCCGAAGGGCTCTAATTTCTCTTTTACGAGATTTCTTCCCTTGGCTCAGCTGTGTCAGCAGCTTCAATGCCTTTATGTTTCTATAATAGCAGTAAGATATATATACAGCAATAGCAAGAAAAAAGGCTCTGACTGTGATAAACACAATCAGAGCCTTGTTGGTTGTCGATCCCCTCCTTACGGAGTGAGTCGGTTGACGCCTCGGTAGAGGTACGTCACCTCACGCACGCTTTTCGCGCTCAGCATCACCATGAGCATACGGGTGAGACCGAAGCCATAACCGCCGTGAGGCGGACAGCCGTAGCGGAAGAAGTCCAGATAGTACTGGATGGGCTCAAGCAAGAGCCCCTTCTCCTTGGCTTGCTCCACCAAGATCTCGTAGCGATGCTCCCTTTGCGCCCCTGTCGTCACTTCAAGTCCCTTCCAGAGAAGGTCGAAGCTCTTAGTGAGATGGGGTTTTCCTTCGGGACGCATGTGGTAGAACGCTCGCACCACAGCAGGGTACTCGGTGACGAAGACGAACTCGTGGCCGGTCTTCTCGTGGAAGTGTCGACACAAGAGTCGCTCGCCCTCCGGATCGAGGTCGCCCTTTTCGCCCCGCTCGATTCGGTGACCCATCTGGTCGAGGATGTTGTACGCCTCTTCCATAGTCACACGCGGAAACGGAAGCTCGGGAACCGTGATCTCCGTGCCGAACGTCGCCTTGATCTCCTCGCCGTACTCGGCTTTCACCACCTGAAGCACATGGCGAAGCCAACGTTCCTCAAGCTGCATGACGTCCTCGTGGGAGTCAATCCACGAGATTTCGACGTCCACGCTGGTGAACTCCGTGTCGTGCCGCGAAGTGAAGGACGGGTTGGCCCGAAAGACCGGCCCGATCTCGAACACGCGGTCGAACCCCGCCGTCATCGCCATCTGTTTGTAAAACTGAGGCGACTGAGCGAGATACGCCTTGCGGTCGAAGTACTTTACCTCGAAGAGCTCCGCACCGGACTCGCTTGCGCTACCCATGAACTTCGGGGAGTGCATCTCGATGAACCCCTCCGCCGTCCAGAACGAACGCATAGCGTGTTCGGCCGCCGTCTGAATCTTGAAGATCAGTAGGTTCTGCGGAGTACGCAGGTCCAGAAATCTCCAGTCCAGTCGAGTTTCGATGGTCGGGCTTTCGCCAAACGGCAGAAGTGCTTCCGCCTTGCTGACGATGTTCACTGATTCGGCCATCACTTCCATCCCGCCCAGCTT
This sequence comes from Candidatus Paceibacterota bacterium, assembly GCA_030583745.1. NCBI lineage: Bacteria > Bacillati > Minisyncoccota > Minisyncoccota bacterium. The sequence goes on along the minus strand of CP129473.1, from coordinate 198,431 downwards.
GACCATAGGATTGGCAATAACCTTGCCGATGATTTCCACTGCGCTTTCGGATGTGAGGCTGGCGATTGTTGCCGTCAGTTCGGCGTTTGCCGACTTCTCGTGCACCACCTGTACATTGCCGGTGTGGTCACGGACGATAATGAATTGCATCCGCTTTTGATCGCGGAACGTTCCCACCCATCCGCAGATCCGAACGGTCTTGCCGACCTCGGATCCGAGTTGCTTGATCAGTGTTCTTTGCATGATGTTCTCCTTTTGGTATGCCTTGCCGTGATTGGCTTGGCGTATGTGGTACTCATGGATCAATCCTCCTACTGAACGCTCGGTGAAAAGGAATGGTGTCTCGCACATGCGGGATCTGCAAGAGCCAACGGATGAACCGTTCAAGCCCCATACCAAACCCTCCGTGCGGTACACAACCGTATTGACGAAGGTCCCGCAACCATTCGTAGCGGGCGTCACCGGCTTTACCTTTCTCTGCCAGCCGCTCATCGAGCATCGACAGAGAATGAATCTTCTCGGCAATACCGAGAAGCTCACCAAACCCTCGACTTGCGATCAAATCAGCCGTCTTCGTTCGACGAGTATCGGCTGCGTCAATCACATAAGGAAAGGGTTCGATGGGTCGTGGAATGCCGACAATCCAAAACGGAGTGTCGCCGAACCGCTGGCAGAGCATAGTTTCCTCGTCGGAACCCATGCTTTTGCCAAACTCAATATCGGAACCCTGCGTCTTGAGCCACTCCACCGCCTCGGCGTAGTCAATGCGCGGAAACGGAGTTTTAAGTCCGTCGCCACATATCTCGGTGCCGATAATGTTTGCAAGCTCGCGACCCTCGCGGATACACTGCTCGCTCACATCATGGATGAACCGCTCGACTACTGAGGCCATGTCCTCAAAGTCCACGAACGCCAACTCTGCCTTGATGTGCCAGTACTCCATGAGATGTCTCTTGGAGCGGCTCTCCTCGGCGCGGAAGCTGGGACCGATGTTGTAGATCTTCTCGAGAGCATGAACTGCTTGTTCGAGATAGAACCCAACACACTGTGTCAGGTATACATCTTGCTCATGTACCTTGATTGCCATAGCCGTACGATCGTCGTACAGCGGCGTTGGTGTCAGCACCGGAGCGTGGATCTCAATGAACCCATTCTCATGGAACCATTGATGCACGATCCTTGTGAGGACGTGACGAAACTTCAGGATGGCGGCAAATTTCTCGTTGCGGAGATAGAAATGCCGCTTGTCCAAAAGTTGCTCCTGCAACCTCGGGTCTTGAATGTCGATGTTTCCCCGCGGATACGGAGAGACACTGATGGTGCTCACGCCGATGACCTCGATATTGTCGACGCGGATTTCCCGCTGCGGGTTCGCTCGGCCAGTATCCGCAAGGACACCAGTGATCTTAACCGCCGTTTCCTGGTTCATGCGCCGCGCGAGTTCAAAAGCGGGCTTGTTGCCAGCTTCGACCACACACTGCACCGAACCAGTGGAGTCCGTGATGTCCAGAAAAACGACGTGATTATGTCGCCGGCGGGCTTTCACCCAACCGTAGAGCACAACCGTCGTTCCATCAGAAGGACTGTGGAGTAGGTCAACTGCATACGTCGTTTTCATTCCGTTCTCCTTTCCTCGCCGTGTTCCTCTGAACGTGGCTGAGAGTGTTGTGGGTGATTTCGGCGTAGCGATCGGGGTAATCCCTTCTCAATACGCCGAGCCAGCGAGCCGCTTTCGCGGTCTCGTCGTTGTGGGTTGCGTCCATGACCATGTCGTAGGCCGCCGTTGGACTGCTGCTCTTATCGACCAGAAGGACGATGTCCGGCTGATCGAGGATGAGCTTGCAGCGCATCATGACTTCTTCTGCTGTGCGCATACGTGCTGTTCCTCCTTTCAGGATTGGATTGTAAAAGAACAAAACCTCGAGATTATCCCAAGGCTTGCGATATCATAACATATACTTCAGTGTATGTCCAAAAGTATTACCAAAGATGATAAAGAAAGCCCTGACTGTGCTATGACAGTCAGGGCCATGTTGTCTTCGGACTCTTCACCGTAGACTCCTAAAAATTGAACGGACGGAGCCGTGACGATGATCTTCTTCTGAGCCTAGATGACTATGGACGATATCTTCCTCATCCCAACTTATTATCTCCCATATATCCTTTGGGAACAATTCTTTCACTAGTCTAGGTGTGACGATCACTCCTTCAAGCTCAGGCTGTGAGGCTGGTGCTGGATATTTGTTAGTGATTGTTTGAAGTATGAGATGACCGCCTTTTGCTACGGCATTTGTCACGCTTTTCGCCAACAAAACGAGTTGTTCTTGCTGTTTCAAAACGTGCAGTACACCATAGCAAACAACGATATCAAACCGCTCACTGTTGTGTCGCAGAAACTGTAGTGCATCATCTTTCACTATAGAAACCCGGCCTTCGGGCACAAGTCCACATTCTTCGAGACGAACGAGGGTGTCAACAAAGACACTGATTGCAATTGAATCAATCTCTACAGCAACAGCCCTATTTACACCTATACGAACAAGCTCGAAGATATTTTTTCCCGTGCCTGCACCGATTTCCAGTACAGAAGACTGGCTCCAGTCAGTGTTAGAGTTTCTATCAAGAAACTCTTGGACTTTGCTTCCAACCTTCATTCCCCAGAAATTAATACCATGAGTTCGATATCCCTCACGGTAAAGGCCAATTCCTGATCCGCTTCCTTTCCTAGGAGAATTCAGAACATTCTCCATCTCTTCTCGAGAAAAAAGTGGCTTCATAGATTACTCCTCTTTTAGTAAGTCTTTTGGGCGTTGACCTGAATTGAAGTGATTCCGCTCATTGATTCTAGTCGTGCAATTGTGTCTGTTGGTTTGTCCGTGAGGGCATTCCCAACGTACACATCGTCAGCCCCGTGAGTCACCGTTATTATGCCTGTGGGCTGAACCAATAGAGCAGGGCTTGAAGAAAAGTCATTGACGCTATGTGTCGTCACCCTCATCTCTTTGCCTTGAAACATATTCTGCAGTTCCGTGGTAAGAGAATAAAAGAGCTCGTCAGGCACACTAAGCCAATGTGCATTTTCTCCAGATGCTCGACCCTTTTCCCGACCGAAGAATTGTGTGATCTTCCAATTGTCAACGCCGAGTTTCGCCATCAACTCTCCAACCCTGATAAGATTCTCTCGTTTTTGGGTAATGGCCGTCATTGTGGTTCCGACTTTTACTTTAAAACCGAATTGTTTCAGCTGGGGAATTAACTCTATTGTCTTTGTAAACGCAGAGTCGTTTCCTCGGATGAGACTGTTTGATTCTGCATCTGGACCGTCAAGTGAAAGCGAAAACCACTTCACGTTACGTACAGCACAAAACTCAAGCATTGGAACAGTGATATGCATTCCTGTGGTTTGTATAATCACTTCCCGATTGCGTTGCGAGATTTCATCTACCAAAAGAAGGGTGTCATTTCGTCGAGACTCAGGATCTGCTCGGACGAAAATTTCCCCACCAGTGAGCTGTATTCTGCTCGTCAACTGGCACAGAAAGTTGATGATTCTCACCATCTGTTCAGTCGAAGCATCTTTTGAAAGTCCAGCAAACTCCTCTTCAGCGTAACAGTGTGGACAGTTCAGGTGGCAACGTCCTGTCACATAAAGTGAAGCGAACCCCACCTTATTTTCAGTTGTTGAGGATTTTGAATGATTTTCAAAGAGATGTTGAAGTGTTTCGGATCGAGCAATTCCGAGTTCTTGCCTCGAAGTGATGTATTGACGTCCAATTCTTGTTTCCATTTTGATCTCCTTTTTCAGTTGTGAATGTGCAATTTGAGAAATCCACCATGGATTTCATCCAGAAATAAGCTACCACAATTTCGTCATCTATACAAGCTTTGGCAAAAATCCGCCACGCATTCCTACCGCGCTCCGCGCGTGGCACATTAGTCGGGGTTCTGCTCGAAATGGGTCCTGACTTTTTCAAACAAACACCACCAAAATTAGATGGTTAGTACAAAAACCTACCTATTTTTTAAAGCCAGGGTTAAGAGGTGGTCTAAAAAGTCTGACAGATTAGAACCGGCAGCCCTTACCGATTTTGGGAAAAGCGATTCTAATGTTAGACCGGGCAGAGTGTTGGTTTCCAGAACGTAGATATTATCGTCATCGTCAATAATCATGTCTGTTCTAGAATAATGTTTTAGATTCAGTGCCTTATGGGCTAAGATTGCAACATTTTTTACTTCTTCGATTAAATCTTCTGGTAATTCAGCCGGACAAATCTCTTCTGTTGTTCCACTGTATTTTGCTTGATAGTCAAAAAAATCTGAATTTGTAGGTCGAATTTCAATAGGAGGCAGAGCAAAAATTTGATTTTGATTTACACCCTCTATTACTCCGCAGGTAACCTCAATTCCCTCAACACACCGCTCAATCAAAGCAATTTCAGAATACTCAAAGGCGTTCCAAATTGCTTCAGAAAAATTTTCCAAAGAGTCTGTAATATTAACTCCCAAAGACGATCCACCTGAAGATGGTTTGACAACAATCGGTTTGGGTAAGTGAGAAAAAATTTCAAAAACTTTCAAATAACTGGCTTCTGATTTCTTTAGAACTTCGGCTTCTGGAATCTTTAAACCAACTTCACCGAAAATCTTTCTAGAAAAAACCTTGTTCATTGCCAAAGCTGAAGAAAATGAGTTTGAGCCGGTATATGGAATCTTAAAGTGTTCAAAAACCTTTTGAACTTTCCCATCTTCGCCATATTCTCCATGTAGAGCATTAAAAACCACGTCCAAATGTTTTAAGATTTTTTCCGGTTGGTAAGGTAATCCGTGGTGATGCCAAATCCCGTTTTTGTCTATGAAAATATCAATCGGATGATATTTTGCCGGCAGATTTTCTAAAACTGCATTGCCGGTTTTAAGAGAAATTTCATATTCGCCAGATGGTCCACCGCGCAAAACGCCAACTCTAATTTTCCCAATCTTTGACATAATTACTATTATATCAGTTGAAAAACAAATAGCATTAATAGAAAAGCGATATGGATCTTCAATTAATTTTGTCTCTCAATTTTTTATGAAAAGATAAGGCGAAACGATGAGCTTCTTGATTGATGAGAAGAATCTCTTTTTGCCGATTACCAATCGTTTTTCTATCCCCGAGGATTTGTTTCGGTTTGTGTTTTTTGTCTTTAACAACTGAAACTACCGGAATGAATAAATCTTTTTTTCTTAAAATTTTTTCTGCTACGTTTTTTTGTGCTATTCCGCCATCAACGCAGACAAGATTTGGCATCTGCCATTCGGCGTGGTTAAATCTTCTATCGATAATTTCAGATAGAGCTGATGTGTCGCCTCCTTCTGTTTTTTTTATTTTAAATTTTCTGTACTGACTTTTTTTGAAAATTCCTTCTTCAAGGACAACCATCACGCCAACCATAAATGTCCCTGAAATATGTGCCACGTCATAAGATTCTATTCGAAAATTCCCTTGGTCTACACCACTTTCATCCAAATTCTTCAGTAAGGCAATGTCTTGTATGTGTTTTAAAGCAAATATTTTGTTTCTCAACTCCCCCGCTTTTTCAAAATTGAGTTTTTTGACTTCACCCATCATCTCTTTTTCTAGATTAAAAATAATTTGTTTTTTCTTACCCTCAAGGAAGAGTTTTAGATGACTAATTGTTTTTTGATAGTCAGATTTGTTTTGGTTTGGAGCCAATCCTATTTCTTTGTAAAATCTTTCACCTTGGGTGTTTTTTGTGTCGCTCGAGTAGAAAGGAAAGATTTTTCTAAGAATTCTCAAGGCCTCTTTTAATTGGTTTCCGTGGGGGAAAGGACCGAAGCTAGCCATTAGGGTATAGGGTTTAGGGTCTAGGGCGAGTTCTTTTTGGCGGATGGTGAGAATTCTAGGGAAATCTTCGTCGGTTATCACAATATAATTCCAACTCCTGTCATCTTTTTCTTGAGTATTGTATTTCGGTTTGTATTTTTTAATTAAATTGGCCTCTAAGATAAGCGCCTCAAGGACAGAATCGGTTTTTTGATACTTTATATTTTTTATTTCCTCAACCATCTTGGCAATCAAGGGGCCGCGAGAAAATAATAAGTTTCCATTAAAATAACTTCTTACCCTGTTCCGAAGAGACGTGGCTTTACCAATATAAAGAATTTTTTCGTCTTCCGTTTTACCCCCTCTCGCTGAAAATAAATAAACACCAGGAGAATCCGGCAGGTTTTTTATTTTTTTAGCAAGCGAAGGATTCATTTTGCTATCTGAACGCATTCGTTATGAATTATTCTTTCTTTAGAGTTTTTCTCAAATATTCTCCGGTATAGGAATCTTTAGATTGAGCAATTTGTTCAGGTGTGCCTTTGGCAACAATTTCACCACCTCTGTCTCCACCTTCCGGCCCCATATCAATAATGTAGTCGGAGTTTTTTATGAAATCCATATTGTGTTCGATTGTTACGACGGTGTTACCCTTATCAACCAATTTTTGAAGAATCTCAACAAGTTTTTTTACATCTTCGTAATGTAAGCCGACCGTCGGCTCGTCTAAAAGATAAATTGTTTTGTATAAATCGGGCCGAAAAAGTTCGGAAGAAATCTTTACTCTCTGCGCTTCCCCACCAGAAAGCGTGGTAGCAGACTGACCAAGCTCTAAATAGCTCAAGCCAACCTCGTCCATGGTTTTCAAACGGTCGTAAACTCCCGGAATATCTTTGAAAAAATCAAGCGCTTCTTCTATTGTCATCTTTAGGACGTCATATATATTTTTTTTCTTATATTTAACCTCAAGAGTTTCTTTCATAAACCGACGGCCGTTGCACACATCACAAGTGACATAAACAGTCGGCAAAAACTGCATTTCAACCTCTATGGTTCCATTACCCTGGCAAGCTTCACAACGACCACCTTTGACATTGAAAGAGAAACGGCTAGGTTTCCAACCGCGGACTTTAGCTTCGGAAGTTTCGGCGAAAAGCTCGCGGATAAAAGTCCATGCGCCGGTATAAGTCGCTGGGTTAGAGCGCGGGGTTCGGCCAATTGGTGACTGGTCTATTAAAATTGCTCTGTTTAGATATTCTGTACCAGTAAAAGACTGACAATTAAAAATTTCTGCGCTTCTGTATCTACGATCAAACCTGGCTTGTAAATTTTTATGGAGAATTTCGTAAAGTAGAGACGATTTACCGGAGCCCGACAGACCGGTTATTACCACAAATTTACCGAGAGGGATTTCAGCATTTAAATTTTTTATATTAAAAACTTTCCCACCTTTTATTATTATTTTGCCTTTTTCTGTATCCCGTCTTTTTTCCGGAACCGGAATTTTGTTATCACCTCTCAAGTAATCAAGGGTCAGAGAATTATTTTTTCTGCTAGCTGACGAATTTGCTTCGGTCAATAATTTTTCCAAAAAACCAGAAACCACCACTTCTCCACCATGAATTCCAGCTCCCGGACCAATATCAACAATGTAATCTGAAGAATAAATAGTATCTTCGTCGTGCTCAACAATTATTATTGTGTTACCAAGGTCTCGAAGTTCGGCCAAAGTTTTTACCAGTCGATTGTTGTCGTGAGCATGTAGGCCAATTGTTGGTTCGTCTAAAACATAAAGTGCGCCGACCAGACCAGACCCGAGTTGGCTTGCCAAGCGAATTCTTTGCGCTTCTCCGCCGGAAAGCGTTCCGGCTCGCCTGTCTAAAGTCAGGTATTCAATTCCGACATTAATCATAAATTTCAGACGAGAAACTATTTCTCTGATTGCAACTTCAGAAATTTCTTTTTCTTTCTTGTTAAGTTTAATATTTCCAAAAAATTCATCTGCTTCGGAAATTGAAAGACTACCGATTTCAACTATATTTTTTCCGGAAATCAAGACCTTTAAGGCCTCCTTTCTCAATCTTGAACCATTACAATTTGGACAAGGTTCAGAACCCCAATAATGTTTGGTACCAAGACCATTGCAATCTTGGCAAGCTCCATAAGGAGAATTAAAAGAAAACATTCTCGGTTCTATTTCTGGATACGAATAACCGTCTGAAGGACAAGAGAATTTAGTAGACCAAACGAACTCTTCTTTTTCTGTCTTTCCAAAATTAAAAATTATTTTTACAAGACCTTCTGATTCCTCAAGCGCTTTCTCCAAATCCTCTCCCAATCTTTCTTGCCAGTCCTTGTTTGTCGGAACTGACAAGGACAAATCGGAAAATTTAATCTCGTCAACAAGAATATCGATATTGTGCTTTTTATTTTTGGAGAGAATAATTTGTTGCCTTAGACTTTTTAATTGCCCATCAATTGAAACTTTTGAATACCCTCTGCCTAAGAGGTCGTAGAGTAGTTGGTAATACTCACCTTTTCGCCCTCGAACAACCGGAGAGTATATTTCGAGTGTAGATTCTTTTCCTGATTTTGTGATTTTTTCCCGTATTTTTTTAACAATTAAATTTTTTATCTCTTCACGTGACATTTTTTCAATCTCTTTTCCGCAGATTAGACAATGCGGTCGGCCGATTCTGGCAAACAAAATTCGCAGGTAATCATAAATTTCGGTCATAGTCGCAACTGTTGAACGCGGATTTCCGGAGCGAAATTTCTGGTCAATAGAAATAGCCGGAGACAGGCCCGAAATCTCATCAACATCAGGTTTGGGCATTATTCTCAAAAATTGTCTGGCATAGGGAGAAAGGGATTCTATGTAACGCCTCTGCCCTTCGGCAAAAATCGTATCAAAAGCCAAAGACGATTTGCCGGAACCCGACAGACCGGTTATCACGGTTATCTTGTTTCTCGGCATTTCTACCGTGATATTTTTTAAATTATGAGTTCTAGCGCCACGCACTATTATCTTGTCTCCTGAATTTTTTTGCATAAAACAAGCAACAAAACCCCCTTTCTTAACTTACTAGGGGTATTAAAGTTTATACTAACACAATACTAACTCATCTCCAATCTAGATTTTTTGTTTTTCAAAAAGAACGTTTTGAATTTCTTTTACGATATCGTCTAAAACTACAGTCGCTTTTGTCAAAAATCGGTCGGCGCCCATAGCTCTTGTTCTTTCTATTTCGTTATTTTGAGTGAAGTTTGAGAGAATGATGACCGGAATATCTTTTAATTTATTATTTGATTTAACCGCTTTCAAGACATCAAAACCGCTTATTCCGGGAAGTAAAAGATCTAGCAAAATAACATCCGGCTGGTCTTGTTCTAAAACTTTTAGAGCTTCTTCGCCAGTTCTTGAAAAAAGCAATTGGCTTTTTTGTTGCGAGAGTTTTCTGGCAATTAAATCGCTTAAAAATTGATCATCTTCAACCCACATAATCTTTCTACCCTCCAAAAAATTTTTACCATCTTTTTTACCAGTCTTTACAAGCTGAATTTTAACTTTTGATACTAATTCGTCGGCGCTGAATTGTGATTTGACTATATAATCTCTAACCCCAAGATCTAAAACCCGCCTTATCTCATCAACGCCTCCAGAGGGTGATATTGTAATCACGGGAATTTGTCGCAAGTCTTGTCTTGCATTTTTTTCTTCCAACACCTTGAATGAGCTAATGGTTTTTAGACTGATATCCAGAATCACAAGATCGGGTTTGAAGTTCTCCATCTGTGAGAGCGCTATTCTGGCATTGTTTATAAACAATGTCTCAAAACCTTCCTTCTTTATTTTTTCGTTTATAACATTGCCAAGAAAGAGGTCTTCTTCCAAAACAATTAAAATTTTTTCTGCCATAGTTTTATTTTACAACTTTTTGAGCGGGAGGAACAGGGCTTATGGGGATTTCTAATATAAATTTAGTTCCTTTGCCGTCTTGACTTTCAAAATTGATTGAACCGCCGTGCTGTTCAATCAAACTTTTGACTATGAAAAGTCCGAGTCCAGTTCCACCTGGTTCAAGCTTTACAGCGTTTGAGGCTCTGAAAAACTTTCTAAAAAGATTAGATTGTTCTTCTTTAGGAATTCCAATACCTTCGTCAGAAATTAGTGCTAAAACTTTGTCCCCAACCTTATTCAAACTAAGGGCGATCGTAATTTTTCCACCTTTTTTTGAATATTTAACCGCGTTTTCAATCAAATTCTGGAAAACGGCGCGAATTTTTTGTGGATCAACCTTAACTTTTGGTAAGTTTTTTTCTTTTTGAATCTCAATTTTTATGTTTTTGTTTTCAATAACGGAGTGGAAGTCTGGGAGCACATTATCTAGCAAATCAGTCAGATTTATTTCAACTGGAGAGAAACCACCGGCACCGGCGTCAATCCTTTCAGAACCGAGCATATCATGTATCAAACTTATGATTCTTTCATTGCTCTCGTAAGCTTTCATTATCAAAGCTCTTTGGTCGCTTGTTAAAACCCCTTCATTGCCTCTCAACAAAGTATCGAGTGTCCACTTGATAGCCGAAAGTGGAGTTCTTAATTGATGGGCAACAGTTGAAACGAACTCCCTTTTTTCTTGGTCAAGACGTTCGACTTCTTCGGTTTCCTTTTTTAATTCTAAATCTTGCCGTATTAAGCGCCTAGCAAATTTGTTGTATTCTTCGTTCAATAGACGCAACTTTTCGGACTGAAGTTCGGCTTGTCTTCTTCCTTCAATAATCTGATATTCTCTTTTTTTCAAAGCTGAAGACAGGTAGCCGGATAATGAGCCGACAATAAAATAAACAGCCGAAATAACTATTGAGGTTGAAAGCATCACTAAAAGTTCGTCATACTCAACAATCTCGCGTCCGGAGTAACCGTAAATTTTTTGGGCAATTCCAAAATACGAAAGAAAAATCATTCCGTTGACTAAAACAGCGGAAACAAAGGCCACAAAGAGCGAACCGATTGGACTGAACAGAATTATTGAGGAAACAATTGGAATGAAGAAAAATATTGATGAGATGCTCTCGATCCCCCCAGAGAAATGGAAGATGAATAAAAAGAAAACAAGTTCTGCCATAATTTGCCCGAATCCGAGATAATTTATTCTTTTGGTCTGGTTTTTCATTTCCAACTGTTTGGCAGTCAACCAAAAAACCGCATTGACCAAAATAAAAATAGAAAACAAGAGGAGCATTACCGGTAGTGGGAATACTGCATCGCCGACCGGATCGAGTCTGGACAAAAGTCCCATAACAAAAATCGCCGGGGCGTAAAACCACCTCGCCGAAATCAACCATTTGTTTGATTCAAACTTGTTACTGTGAATTAGTCGGATCGCCATGTCTTTAAATTATAGCAAGCAAAAAGATAAAAACTTACAAATACATTGGGGATATAAAATTATTTTTCTCCTCTTCCCAAGAGAATTTTTATTTCATCTCGTAAAATAGCGGCAGTTTCAAAATCTAAATTCTTAACCGCCTCGTTCATTTGTTTTTCTTTCTCTTTCAATATTTTCTTGATGCCACCTTTATAAACTTCCCTATCAAGAGAAGCTAAAGAATCAGCAGCTTTTTGGTGGCGGTTTCTTATGTCTTCTGTAATGTCTCTAATTTTTTTGATCACGGTCTTTGGAATTATTTTGTGTTTTTTATTGTATGAAATTTGAATCTCTCTTCTTCTGTTTGTCTCACTGATAGCCCTATTCATTGAATCTGTTAGCTTGTCGGCGTAAAGAATCACTCGACCTTTTACATTTCTTGCCGCCCGACCAATTATCTGTATCAAGGAAGTTTCGCTTCTTAGAAAACCCTCTTTGTCTGCATCTAGAATCCCAATTAATTCTACTTCTGGTAAATCAAGACCTTCACGTAAAAGATTTACTCCAACCAAACAGTCAAAGTCTCCTTTTCTAAAATTCGTCAAAATTTCAATTCTCTCCAAAGTTTTTATGTCGCTGTGCAAATATTCCGATTTGATTTTCTTTTCTTTCAAAAACTGACTCAAATCCTCGGCCATTTTTTTGGTCAAAGTGGTCACCAAAACCCTCCCACCACCCTTCACGACTTTCTCGGTATCCTTGATAAAATCATGAATTTGTCCGGGATATCCTTTTTTTCCGTTTATTGGCCTAACCTCAATAGCAGGATCAATAAGACCAGTTGGGCGGATTATTTGCTCAACAACTTGACGGCTGTTTTTTTTCTCAAACTCTCCCGGCGTAGCAGAAGTAAAAATTGCTTGGCTGATTCTTCCTTGAAATTCTTCAAAGGTCATTGGGCGATTATCTTTGGCTGAAGGCAAGCGAAAACCGTGCTCTATCAAAACCTTTTTTCTGGCGGCATCACCTGATTGCATTCCAGCGATTTGTGGCAAAGTAACATGTGATTCGTCTATAATTATCAGAAAATCTTTATTTTTACGACCAAAGACAAAATAATCAAGCAGAGTAAATGGGGGTTTGCCTGGCTCTCGGTTTTCAAAATGACGCGAGTAGTTTTCAATTCCATTGCAATATCCTACTTCCTTTATCAAAGCCAAATCATAATTTGTTCTTCTTTTTAGGCGTTCGGCTTCCAAAAGTTTTTCCTCTTTTTCAAATTTTTTGAGTTGGTTTTTTAGTTCACTTTTTATGGCGCGAGTAGCTCTTTCAAGCTCTTCATCGTCAGTGATAAAATGTTTTGCTGGAAATATAAAAACTGAATTCTCCTCGCTAATAATTGAACGGGAAATCGGATTTAGAATTTCAATTTTTGACACAATTTCATTATCTATTTCCAATCTAAAAATAAGTTTCTCGTTAGTCGGCATAATTTCCAAGCTATTGCCTATCGCTCTAAATTCGCCAGAGACTAGATCGCTATTGGTTCTCCTAAAATGCATCTCAACCAGATTCCTGATTAGCGATGATCGGCCAAGTTTATCTCCAACTTCAATACTCAAGTGCGCTTTCTTGTATTCACTGGGGTTGCCTAAACCATATATACACGAAACTGAAGCTACAATTATGACGTCTTGCCTTGTCAAAAGTGCTTGAGTGGAAGCATGTCTTAAACGATCAATTTCTTCGTTGATCATTGCTTCTTTTTCAATATAGGTATCAGTAACCGGCATATAGGCCTCCGGCTGATAGAAATCATAATAAGAAACAAAGTAATGGACAGCGTTTTCTGGAAAAAAATCTCGATACTCTTGAGCTAGTTGTGCCGCCAAAGTTTTATTGTGGGCAATGACGAGGGTCGGTTTTTGAATTTTCTCAATAACGTTAGCAATGGTAAAAGTTTTGCCACTACCCGTAACACCAAGCAGGGTTTGGTATTTAAATTTTTTACCGACACCGCTAACTAATTTTTCTATAGCTTTTGGTTGGTCGCCGGCCGGCGAAAAATCACTTTTCAATTTGAAACGGTTTTGGGTCATTTTGGCAAAATTATTTATAGTTTCCGAGAAATTGTTTTTTAAATTCAAAAAAGGTGTCGTTTAGAATCGCTTGGCGAGCAGAGACAAACAAATTGTTTATAAAATAAAGATTGTGTATTGAAGCCAAGGTCGAAGCGAGCATTTCTTTGGCTCTAAACAAGTGTGACAAATAGGCCCTAGAAAAATTTCGGCAAGTATAGCAACTACAGTCATTCTCAATACTTGAAAAATCTTTTTTGAATCTGGAATTGGTAATATTCAGCTTGCCTTTTTTGGTAAAGATAGAACCATTCCGTCCCATTCTGGTTGGGATGACGCAGTCAAACAAATCCGCGCCATTTTCAATTCCCAAAATGATATCTTTCGGTTCACCGATACCAAGTAGATGCTTGGGCTTATTTTCCGGCAAGATTATATTTACCCACTTCAAAGACTCGTAGATGTCTTTTTTTTCAAAAGACCCACCGATGCCAAAACCATCAAAATCCATGCCTCCTATAATTCTTGCCGACTCTTTCCGAAGATTTTCAAACCTTCCACCTTGAACAATTCCAAAGAGTTGTTGCCCAGGATTTATCTCCTGTTCTTCCGGAACTTTCAAAATCTTGCGGGTAATTCTTTTAATTTTCCCCTCTCCCTTATTTTTAAAATAGGATAACCCTCTTTCCGCCCAACGATGAGTCCTCTCCATTGCTTCCCTTTGATATTCAAGTGGCGCTAGAGGTGAAGTACATTCGTCGAAAGAAAAAATGATATCAGCACCAAGACATCTTTGAATTTCAATTGATTTTTCAGGTGTAAAACGATGAGATGAGCCATCTAAAGGGTTTTTGAAGTTTACTCCGTCTTCATCTATTTTAGCAAGACCATTTTTCTTCTGGCTGAAATCTGTTTTTGTCTCAACTGGAGTTTTTGAGATTTTTGAAACATTCCGGTCAAAAGCCGCACCTAGAGAAAAAACCTGAAATCCACCTGAATCAGTTATTATTGGCCCTTGCCAATTCATAAATTTGTGGAGTCCGCCTGATTTTTTGATTATTTGTTCTCCGGGCTGAAGATAAAGATGATAGGTGTTGGCTAAAACAACCTGACTGTTAGTATTTCGAACTTCTTCCGGGGTAAGAGCTTTGACCGTGGCCTTTGTGCCGACAGTGGCAAAAGCCGGAGTTAAAATATCCCCGTGAGGAGTAGTTAAAACGCCGGCTCGCCCAAGTGCGCCGCTAATTTTCTTTTCAATTTTAAACATCTACACCAAAAAAGATTCGCCAGAGAACTTTTATTCCAAGACTTCAATAAGTTCCACTGTAAAGACAAGAGTTGAATTTGGCGGAATCGGGCCAACCTCTCTTTCTCCGTAAGCTAGAGCAGGTGGAATTACAAGAATTCTTAACCCTCCTTCTTTCATACCCACCACTCCATTATCCCAACCGGAAATAACTTCGCCTGCGCCTAAGACAAACTCAAACGGCGTACCTCTTCTATAACTGCTATCAAATAGAGTTTCGTCTGTTAAGTAACCATCGTAATGCACAAGAACTTTATTGCCGACTTCAGCGGTCTTGCCTTCTCCGACCACTAAATCTTCAATCATAAGACCTGTTGAATCTTCAGGAGTATTTTGCGTCATAATATTCTGAAATATATTTTTTTGATCAAGACCGCCGATTATCGGCAATCGTTCGGAACTTGACTCCGAAGCGCCAGTCGGAATTACTCTATTGGAATTTTGCGCGCTAATAAAAAAGATGAAAACAACGGCCGAGATAGAGACTACAACCGCTATCCACTGATTAGTACTTAATTTGCTTTTCATTTTGTTTGGTTAGAGCTTGTAATAAAGGTTTGAAATAACCTATTTTCATTATACAATAAACTGGCAAAAACCAATAATCAACACAATTATGACAAATTCAAATTTTGAAGAACTAAACTCTAAAGATTTTGAGACCGCTAACCGACAGAGGATTGAAATGATAAAAAAAGAATTTGAAAATGGCTTCCAATTCTTGAAAGATCATCCTCTATCCGTAACTTTTTTTGGTTCATCCCAATTTAAAGAAGGAAATAAATTTTACGAACATGCGAGAAAATTGGCCCAAAAAATAGTTCGGGAGCTTAATTATGCCATTCTGACCGGTGGCGGTCCGGGTATTATGGAGGCCGCGAACAGAGGCGCGATTGAAGCTGGTGGTTCATCTTTAGGTCTCACAATTGATATACCAACCGAACAAGCAACTAATAAATTTTTAACTGAAGAAGTCAATTTTTATTATTTTTTTACCAGAAAGGTTTGTCTATCCTTTGCCGCCGAGGCCTACATTTTTTACCCGGGCGGATTTGGAACCCTCGACGAGTGTTTTGAAATTTTGACCTTGGTGCAGACCGGCAAAATTCATTCAGTACCGGTAATTTTGGTCGGTAAAGAGTACTGGAAACAGTTTGATAAATTAATTAAGAAGTTTCTGTTAAATAAGTATGGAACGATTGAGAAGGAAGATACAAAACTCTACACTATCATAGATGATCCAGAAGAAATTATAAAAATTATCGGAAAGGCCCCTATCCGTGAAGGTTTGAAATGTTGTGGAGAAGATTTAGTAAAATAATAAACAAGCGTTAAGAATTTTTATCGTGTTAAAAAATAAAAAATGTATTCCTTGCGAGAACGGTAGGGGGTTGTTAAATTCTCTTGAGATAAATAATTTTCTAAAAGAAATACCAGACTGGGGGCTCTCGGGAGATGGCAAAAAAATAGAAAAAAAAATTGAATTTGAAAATTTTCCAAAAGCGCTGGAATTCGTCAATAAAGTTGGAAAAATCGCTGAAGACGAGGGCCATCACCCGGACATTCTGATTTTTAATTGGAATAAAGTCAAAATTTCAATCTCTACTCATTCAGTCGGCGGTTTGACTGAAAACGATTTTATATTGGCTTCAAAAATTGGATAAAAAAAACCCCACGCCAGCCGTCTGGCGCGAGGTTTGAGTGTGTGCCTCCTTCAGGTGTGGTGAACCGGACTGCGCCCACGGTCAATCTTCACGGCTTTTTTGCCCCAGTATTTGGGGCGCTCCGGCTCAAGAATCGGCCCCCCAGAAACCGAAGAAACGGTGTAGAAACCCACAAGTTTCACCATCTCGCTGTTGACCGTCATCTCCCAGCACCCCGGCATGTTAGTAGTGGGCTGAACATATGGATCAGACCAGATGAAGTTGATCTCCCCGGCGGAGTCAGTCACAGTCAGAGTCATGGGACTCTGTGGTGTGACTCTGATCCAGACCCCGACGACCTTGACCTTCTTTCCCTCCACGATCTTGTCCATGTCCCTCGCCCCATTGATTGTCGGAACTTCCTCTTCCACGATTACCCCTTTTCTTTGAGGGTTTCGGCAATAGCCGGTCGGACACCCGACCAAAAGAACTATTAACCTGGAAAAGAATTTTATACCTTATCTTATTTATTTTCAACAATAAAATCCACAGAGAATAAAAAAAAATAAACCGAGAGCGGTTACTACTCTCGGATATTTGTTTATCAACAAAAAACACCCCCATACGGCTCGGGGGTGCAGGTGCGGTATTGAGTTGTTAGGTTTAGGTAGTGGCAGCCTTCTTGTTGTTCTTACCGCCGTTGGAGCGCCGGGTGCCACCACCCGTCAGACGTTCGGCAGCGCGCTTCCGAGCCGATTCGCGCTCGGCCTCGAGCCTTGCTGCCTTGCGAATCGCCCTCTCTTCACGTCTCTCCCGTCGCCTTTTCCCTCGGGCGGTGAGAGGCACAGGAGACACGGGAACGACCGCGATCACACGGGAGAGTGGGCTTGTGTAGAGATCCCGCTTGAAGGCACAACTCCAGCGGGACTCGCCAGAGTTTTTGACGCGCAGGTAGTGGTCTCGGTCAACCACATACCTGACGGTGACCCCGTCGCTTGCCGATTGGCAGGCGAATTGGGCTCGTCCTTCAGGGCTCTCGTCTTCAGTGAAGTCAAGAGTCCTGAGCTCGGTTTCCACCGGTCCTTCCGGCCAAACCGGAACGATGATCCGGTACTGGTTCTGGGCCATGATGAAGGTATCCAGCCCGCAGTTCCAGACGGGACTGGTCTCATCAGGCGACACCTCGCTGTACTTGTGGACAACGAAAGTGACATTCACCGGTCCGACACGCCCGGACGCGCTCCAGAAGGGCTTCTCGTCGCGCTCTCCAAGCACAAAGAGAAGCTTCATCCTCTCCGGCCACGGCGCGATGAGCCGGACCTGAACGACTCGGGACTTCTTGTCCTGATACAGGAAGACCGGATCCCCGATCTCGCAGAGCCAAACATCCTGCTCATACGAGGGGAATCTGGGACTCTCATCAGGGACAATATAACACGTCGTGCCGTCTCTGCCTTTCCGTCGGGCCTGCCACTGAGGCTTGCCCGTCTTCGGATTCTCTCTCAAGTCAAAACGGAAAATCTCCAACATTTTTCGCTCCTTTCAGTATGTCCTCCAAGAAATAGGACGGGGGGTGATGAGAGTAGCAACACACTACCCTCTTCATAAAACAACTCAACGACAAAGAACAAACTTACAACTTTTTATATTATAACAAATAATAGATTTTTATCAATAGAAAAAGGTAGTGTCTAAAAACTTTTTAAAATTAGTTCAAAACCTCAAAAATACAGCCCTCGTTTGGTCTCAAACTCACCTTACCAGAAGGATTGTCGCCAACCCTAAAGATTTCCCCGTAAGTGGAGCAAATAAATTTTAGTTCTTTAAAAGGTATAGTTTCCTCAACTTCTTTATCAGAAAAATTTAGTATTATCAAAATCTTCTGACATTCATATTCTCTAACATAAGAGAATATTTCCGAGGACAAAGTATCCAAAGATTTATAAGTTCCATATTGCAAAGCCGGCGTCTTATTTCTGAAACCTATCAAAGAGCGATAAAGATTTAAAATTGAACTTGGGTCTTTGAGCTCTTCTTCGACATTTTTTTTCTCAAAGTCCGGCGAAACCGGCAACCACGGCTCAACTTCTGAAAAACCGGCATATTTCTCTCTACTCCACTGCATTGGTGTCCGTTCTGGGTCGCGACTATATCTGGTTTCGCCCAATTTTTTAGCAAATGGGTCTTTTATTTTTTCTAGAGAAATTTCAACATCAGCCATACCAATTTCATCACCGTAATAGATAAAAGGCATACCACGCAGTGTCAAAAGCAAAACCGCCACGACCCTAGCCCTCTTCTCTCCGAGGCGGGATACCAGACGCGAACGATCATGATTTCCAAAAACATAATTTGGCCAATCGTTTGGCGACAGGGCTTTTTCAAATTCATCAACAAATTGACGATATTCTGTGGCTGACCAACGTTTTCCCATCAAATTAAAATTAAAAGGTGCGTGAACCTTTTGCTCGCAGGCCTGATAAAGAGAGACAATTTTAGGAATATCAACATAGGCCTCACTGACAATAAATCTGTCGGGGTATTCGCTGATTAGTTCACATAAAGCATTTATACAATAACTCAAATCTTTCTGGCTTTTGCTGAAAAGATGTTCATTTAAAAGATATGGGTCATCGCGTAGTGGCACATAATCTGGATTTCTTGGGTCATCGCGCAGATAGCTGTCTTCTATCAAATGCTCAATCGCATCAATCCGAAAACCGTCTACCCCCATATCAAGCCAAAATCTTCCTACCTGCTTCATTTCTTCTTGGACTTCTTCATAACGCCAATTTAAATCCGGTTGTTCAGGCAGAAAGCTATGAAAGTAATACTGACCGGTTTTTTCATCAAGAGTCCAAGCTGGTCCACCAAAAACAGAGCGCCAGTTATTGGGCGGAGAGCCGTCCGGTTTTGGATCGCGCCAAATATACCAATCTCTTTTAGAATTTTCCCGCGAAGATCGGGATTCTTTAAACCACTTGTGTTCGGAAGATGTGTGATTGATTACAAAATCTATTATAATTCGGATGTTTTTTTTGTGACACTCTTTTACTAGAGTTTTAAAAGTTTCAAGGTCACCAAACATTGGATCTATATCTTTGTAATCAGAAATATCATAGCCGTAGTCAACTTGTGGAGATTTATAAAAAGGCGAAAGCCAGATTGCGCCGATTCCCAAAGATTTTTCACTACCGGCAAGATAATCTAATCTATCAATAATACCCCTTAAATCACCCACCCCATCTTTGTTTGAGTCTTTAAAGCTTCTGGTATAAATATGATAGACCACCGACTTGTGATACCATTTGTAATTATCATTCTCTTTTAGATTTTTCATTTCTTTTTATTTTACAACGTGATTGAAAAAAACAAAAAAGCCCACAAGTTGATATTTGAGGGGGTTGAACTGGTTGGTAAAAGTCATATTATCCAGCAAATTTATGATTTTTTAGAAAAGAAATACAATACAAATAGACATATTTTAAACGGTTGCCACTGGTTTAACAGCGATATAGGCATTTTTGGAACTAAAGATTCACAATTGATAATTGAAAAATATTTGGAAATGGCCGAGATATTGAAAGACAGTAACGTTATCTTTGAAAAATTTCATCTAAGCGATGCTGTTTACCACTCTCTAGAAAACAAAAAAAGAGGATTTAACTATAAATCTACGGAAGACAGGTTACTAAGTTTGGGAGCTAAAATAATTTTATGTACCGTCAGCAAAGACCCAATAATTTTTGAAAAACGCTTAAAAGATAGGTTAACTTCACATCGACATTATGAGCGAATAAGCCGAAAGCCAGAAGAATATGTGGCCATACAAAATATATATTTTGAAATAGCAAAAATGTCCAGAATTCCAATTTTACAAATTGATTTAACTAAAATTCCAAATCCGAAAGCAACAAGGGATATTTTGGAGTGGATATCTGAAGCATAAAATTAACTACTATTTTTTTTCTTAATTCTTAAAGCTAAATTTTTTATGGTTTTTATAAAAATTTTGTAAGCTTTTTGTGGATTTTTATGAGGACTAAAATAATCATGTATTCCTCCATCATCAAGACCTTTGGTTGACATATAATAAAAATGGTCAGAAGTTTGAAGTCTTCGCCAATCCTTGACAACGTTTCTATTTTTTACAGACGAAATATTTTTTTCTAAACCATAAACTACTCTCAACGCATCTTTTTGCATTTTATTTCCATTCCAGGCCGATAAATCTCTCTCTGAATCAGCCCATGTTAAAATCTTCGGAACATCAATTTTAGCTTTCGGCTTAAAAAAGGAAATTGTTTGACTTGCTGTTCTAAATTTACCGTTTCTTTTTAATATTTCTATCGGCAATTCTGTAAGAAAGTTAAATATTCCGGTTTCCTGGTATTGATGTTCACCGAAAGTTTCAAAGTCTAAGAAAATATTTATCGTCTCTCCCCCATCTTTTCCCAAACAATTTGCAAATTTCGACGCGTCTAGTGGCCATCCTGGCCAACTCGGTTCAGAAAAGCGAAAAGCAATGTCATCTGAAAATTTATAGTTCCTCAAAAGCAATCTAATCTTTTCCGTGTCTTTTGGTTGATAAACATAATTTGGACCACAACTCCCAATATACTCCTCCCATCCTTCGGCCAAGATTCCAGCATAACCTTTTTTTTCAGCCCAGACCGCCAAATCATTGTTGTAGGCCAACTCCGTATTTCTGAAAACTTTCGGGTCAGCATTAAAAAGTTTTTTAATTTTTTGGCGGTGCATTGAAACTTGCTTTTCAAATTCTCTTTTGGAATAAAAAAAGGCCAGAGAGTGATGATAAGTTTCTGATAAAATTTCCATCCGTCCAGTTTCGTGCATTTTTTTAAAAACCATCAAAGCTTCTGGGGAAAATTTTTCCATTTGTTCCAAAGCTAAACCGGAAAAAGAGATGGAGAAATGAAAATCTTTGTGTTTTTTTAGGATTTTTAGCAATATTTTGCCAGCTGGTAGATATGATTTACGGCAAACCTTTTCAAAAATTTTTTTATTACTTATTTCGTTTTTTTTACTATCTTTGAAATAGTTAACTTTTTCTCCAGTAATCCTAAACGGCTGATGAATTTGCAGATAAAGGCAAATAGACGGAAACAAAATCCGTTTTTTTAATCTTTCTTTTTGTGTTTTTGTTGCCAATGTTGAAGCCAAATTATTTTTCTTAAATCTGCAAATTTTTTCTCCAATTTAAGGTGGGTTTTCAAATCAAGTTTATCCAAAGATCTAACAGAACGCAAAATTTCTAAAGCGCCTTTTTCAATTTCTGTCGGATTCCAAGCAATAGGAGAAAAAGCGTCTAGTTTTCTTCCGGAAGCCCACCACCAAGCGCAACTTGATATTCCTCTATCGTAATGTTTTTTTGCCCATTTCCAGTTTGGATCCTCTTTGTTTTCTTGCAGAATTGAGTAAGCCTGATTTTCAAAATCCCAGAGTTTTTTCTGGATTTTATTTTTCGGATTTTGCCAGATGGCATAAGGCAAATCCCTCTTGATTTCCGAAAGGTCTGACTCCCAACTTGCCCTTAGTGGCTCAATCTCTTCCGCCTTTGTTGTCAAAGATTCAAGATACTCGGAGACGGTTATAGTTTTTATTGCCGGATTAGCAAACACTTTGTCAGTAAAACCTTGGTCGTCCTTGTGCCAGTGACCATACATTTCGCCATCATGAGCGGTTATTAAAATCTGGTTTTCTAGTTCATTAAAATTTTTGATTATTGATTCGGGCGGAAAACTTTTTGAAAAGATTCTATTTCGAAAGACGACCTTAAGACCAGTTCCTTTTATTCTGTATGAGCTTGAGGAATTTGGTTTGCCGAGAGGATAATGAATTTCGTCCAGAATCAACCAGGAAAATCCGGCCGACTCGACCAATTTTGCGACTTCTTGGCTATATGCCATCTCCGGCAAAAAAAATCCCTTTGGGTGATGTGTAGCGCCGAAAACTTCTTCTAATTTTTCTCGGTTTAACCTTATCTGGTTTAAGACTTCTGACTCCGAAATAAGCGGTAAAATCGGGTGATATATGGCCGAGCTCGTAATCTCAATCCGACCAGAAGAAACTAATTCCTTAAAAGCTTTTATGATTTCCGTTTGGTTGTTTTTCTGAAATAGTTCCAAGAGCGAACCAGAGATGTTTAAGGTCATTTTCACTTCAGGAAATTTATTAAAAATAGAAATAATCTCCTTGTAGCTTTCTTCAGAAACTTTTTTCAAAATTTCTGGCGCCTGCAGAGGTGGCTGGTGCAAATGGAGAAAATTTACCCAAGTAATCATAGGTTTTTATTTTTTGATCTGGTTCGGCGGATTGTTGATTTATAAAGCTCAACATATTTTTGGGCCGGTATCTTCCAAGAGTGAGATTCTTGCAAGACTGACACTAAAAGATTATTCCAGATTGATTTCTGTTTATAAACTTCTAAAATCCTGGCAATTGCCATTGCCAGAGCAATCGGACTGTATTCCTTGAAAGTAAATCCGTTACCGGTTTTTTTCTCCGGATTAAAATTGTGAATGGTGTCGGCCAAACCACCGATGTGATGAACGACGGGTATTGAACCGTAGCGAAGAGCAATAAGCTGATTAATTCCGCACGGTTCAAATCTGGATGGCAAAAGAAAGATATCCGAACCGGCATAAAGTGAGGTTTCGTATTTTACGTTAAAAGGTATCACCGCAATTTTTTTGGGAAATTGTTTTTTAATTTTCTTCAAAGATTCCACAATAGACTTCTGGCCGTCGCCCATAATTGCGATTTGGATATCAGCTTTTAGGATTGTTGGCAAAATCTCTAAAACCAACTCAAAGCCCTTTTGTTCCACAATCCTTGAGGTCATGCAAATAAGCGGTGTGTCGTTATCGACTTTAAATCTTAAAAATTTTTGAAGCCAGGTTTTATTGGCCTTCTTGGCCTCCGGATTTTTAGCATCAAAATTATTGTAAAGTCCAGGATCAGTTGAGGGGTTATATTCTTCGTAATCTATTCCATTGACTACACCAAATACAGTTTCTTCACGATTTTTCAAAATTCTGTGAAGCTCCTCGCCGAAATCTTTGGTCATAATTTCCTCACGATAAGTTTCAGAAACGGCATTTACTGTGTCAGCCGACAAAATAGCCCTCTTGGCAAAGTTGATGGTTTCCACCCTTCTCGAATCGGAAAATGCTGGTAGAATTATTCTTCCATTATCCTTCTTTTTCGCCGTGATTGTCCACCAATCATGGCCGAGCTGGTAAGCAAGGTTATGAATAGTAAAAACCGTTGCGGTATTCTTCCAAAAATTCTCATTCTTAAATCTGCCTTTTAAAAAATATGGTATGAGACCAGTGTGCCAATCGTGGCAATGTAAGATATCCGGTTGGTAATTTATTTTCCGCAGAAAAGCCAAAACCGCCAAATCAAAAAAGAAAAAACGGGTATTTTCTTTTTTGGCGCCGTAAAGATTCTGTCTTTTGCCAAAAAAACGGCTGTTGCTAATGAAAAATATCGGGGTTTTATCGTTCAGGTAACCTTTTAAATACGAGACTTCATAAGTCTTGCCACTTATTTCCAAAACATCACTACCAATTTCTTCAAGACCAAACTCCTTTCTGTTTATCAATTTTTCATAAAAGGGAGTAACCACCAAAACGTCGTGACCAAGAATACTTTGGGCTTTCGGAAGGGCGGAAGCAACACTCGCTAGGCCCCCACTTTTTGAAAATGGTTCCACTTCAGAAGAAACGTGAACTATCTTCAACCCTTTTTTAGTCATAATTTTTTTTGAGAATCGAGCTAAGAGAGAGTTTTCAGCTCGGCTTCGACTTCATTTTCTTCTGATAGAATCAACTGAAGACGTTTTTCCGACTCAATCGCAAGCTGCTGTAATCTGACTTTTTGGTCTGACACCTGCCACCTTTTACCCTCAACCTGCCTTAAACGCTTCTCCAAATCCCACCGCAGAGCTTCAACTTCCTTTTCTTCTTCGGATGAACCGGCTTGTTTTTCTTTTTCTTCAACCTTTTTCTTTTTTTCCAAAATTTGACCCTCTTCTGAGACAAGTCCTGAAATAGTTTCGGAAATTTGAATTAGTTGAGATTTAAAATTATTAAGTTCATCCTCGGCCTGTTTTCGACTTCTTCTAATTTGCAAAATCCTAAGCTGTATCTCTTTTTTCTTTTTTTCAGTTTCAGTTTCTTTTATTTTGTCTTGAGTCTCTTTTTCTTTCTCGGCCAAAGAAGCAGACAATTCATCCCTGTCCTTTATAAATTTGTTGATGGTTTCAAGATCATCCGACAATCCCCACTTCTTTTTTTCAATCGCCTGCCTTTCGTCTTCCTTCGTCCAGCGTTCTTTTTCCTTCGCTCTAAGTTCTTCCTCGTTTTTTATAATTTCTTCGGCGCGCTCTATCTCTTCTATTTCACTCTCTTTTTCCTTTTCTTTTCCTAAAATAGGTTTCAGAGTCTTTTCAATCTCTTCTTTTTTCAAAACAAAATCCTGTTTTTCTTCAAAAACTTTTTTCTTATTTTTTCGATAATGTTCCAGTTTTTGCAATAATTCCGCATGCTGTCGAGCCAAGTATTCTATGCTTTCCCGCAATATCGTTTCTTCGTCTTTGTATTGCGAGGGCTTACGATTCGGTTCTTCAATGGGCTCTTCTTCTACATCTTCCGTTTCAGCTTCTGTTTTTGATTTTGTCTGAACATTCGGAAAATCATATTCTCTCTCCACCCCTTTATCTAGAACAGATTCTGTCACGCTTTCTTCTGTTTCGTTTGGTAATTGTTCTTCCAAGCCCGCACCTAAGTCCGAAGTGGACGTCTCCGGCATCTCTCGCCTGATTTCAAACGGCGCCGAGGTGGTCTCCCGTGCCTTTTGTGCAATCAAATCATCTCTATCTGACAATTCGGAAGAAGAAAGATATGGGTCGTAAGGCGGAACATCATCACCGTACTTTTCCTGCTTTTCTTTGTATTCCCTAGCGTCAGTCTCCATCGTTCTGACACCTTTTACCTTAAGAAGGTCTTCAAACGGGATATTTTCTTCTTCTGGCTTCTCTTTTTTCTTGTCTCTAACGTCGTCTCTTTTTCTGTCTTTTTTAAAAATCATAAAACAAAGTTAAGTATCCTATTGACTTTCAATCAATCTTACCAAAAGTTTAAGAGGTTCTCCAGTCGCGCCTCTGGCTAAGTGATCACTTTTGATTGATACCATTCTAGGCGCCATGTCTATATGGGCCCAAGGATAATCTTTAGCAAACTGATAAAGAAAGACTGCTGCTTCAATTGCCCCACCCCAACGAGAATTATCTTTATGAATATTTGAAAAATCAGCAAAATGTCCCTTAATATCTTCCTCGTATTCTTCCCAAAGTGGCAGTGGCCAAACATACTCGCCGACCTTTTCTCCAGATTCTTCCAAAAGATTTATAATCTTTTTATCCTTTGAAAATATTGCTGAACATCTCTCGCCTAAGGCCACAACTGCAGCGCCTGTCAAAGTTGCGATATCAATTACCAGTTTTGGCTTATATCTTTTGGCAAAAGTCAGAGCGTCAGCCAAGATTAGGCGTCCTTCGGCATCTGTATTTAAAACCTCAACAGTCTTTCCAGACATTGTTTTTAATATATCACCCGGACGATAGCTCTCGCCGGAAGGCATGTTCTCCACCGCCGGCACAAGCCCTATTATATCTTTCTTGAGTCCGAGTTTGGCAGCCGCCGCAATCGCATGAATCACAGCCGCTCCGCCAGACATATCAAGATGCATACCAAGCATTGAGTCTGAAGACTTAAGCGAAAGACCACCTGTGTCAAAAGTTACTCCTTTGCCAACCAAAACGATTGGGTGTTTAGATTGTCTTGAATCCTTTAAAGAACTCCCCCAATATTCCATAACTATAAACTTGGGTTTTTCGGGAGAGCCACGCGACACTCCCAAAATTGCGCCCATTTTTAATTCTTTAATTTTCTTTTCATCAAAAACTGAAACCTTTACTGCCGTGCCTCGGCAGGCATCTTTGGCTTTTTGCGCCAAAAGAGCAGGGGTCATGTCTCCGCCCGGCGTATTAGCAAGCTCGCGACAACGATTTACTTCCTTTCCAACTATGACTCCTTTTTCAAAGGCGCTTTTACATTCTTTCGGAAAATTTAAAATAAAAACTTCCTCTAAAAAGCTTTCTTTCTCGCTTTTGTATTTCAAAAAGTCAAAACCGGCGATTAAAAATTGCTCGCTAATTGTTCTCGACTTTTCTTCGTCGCTCAAATTTTTTAATTTCGGAAAATCAAATTCTTCAAAACCGATTGCTAATTTTTTAATTCTATGGATTTTAGCCACCCTAACCAGCTTCCGACACAAAATGAAAAAATCCCGCAAGTTAACCTCGCTTCTATTTTTACAAATTCCTATGAGCAATTTGTCTATCTTGTTTTCGTCTTTCAGAAATTTAATTTCTTTGCCGTCTGTAAACTTTGCCTGAACAACACCTTTCAACAGTTTTGATTTATCAGAAACAAACTTAAAATCCATAAATAGTATTATACCATTTTGTTTTCAACACAGAACTCTAAAAATCACCTCTTGATAAGGAAAACCGCGCTCCTCCAAAGCGCGGTTCAAAAAGTGGACGCTCCAACAACCCAACGCCAGAGCTCTATTATCGCCACCCAGCCAACAATCCAGTACAGATTGGCAACAATCGTAGCGGACAAAAAGATTTTCCAGTCGCGTCTTGACATGCCGTCGTACTGACTGGCACCGTGGCGAAGATATAGAGTAACAACCGTTGGGTCGTCAAAGCAAAGAACAAAAAAGGCAAGCACATCACTCTTGCGCAGGATCCTCCCGATAAAGCCCCTCCAGCCGTTTTCGACCTCTTCGTAGCGGACAGCTTTTGCTGTCTCGATGAGAAGCCAGTCAATCTTAGACCAGTCGTAGGCCCTAATGATGAGAAGGTTGAAAGGCACAGAGAGAACGGTCATAACAAGACCACCCCAAATGTGACCCAACCAGACCAACACCACCGGGTAGAGGACATAGTCAAACGGCCAACTGAAAGCTCTTTTCAAGAGAATTCCAGCACCAAGAGTTGCCCCTTTTTTCAGGGTTTTCTTGGCATTCAATCACTACCCCTTTTTTTATTAAGCCAGCCCTATTGCCAGCTTTTCTCTTTTAATTTTATCACACTCGTCACTAATATGTCAAATAGAAAATTTCGAATTAACTTTTAAAGTTATGAAATTTTTAGTTTCCTAAAGATACGCTCGGTAGATGTGTATCTGTTTTTCTTTCCTTGCTTATACTCCATTAAACTTAAAAGAGTCTGGAGTTCTTCGCTCTTTTTCATTGCCTGACGTGCATATAAAGATGGTGGCCTCCAGAATAAGGACCGTCAAAACCAAGCTTGCGAAATTTCTTAATTAGTTCCCGTAAGGAAATACTTCTAAGTGTGAGAGAAGTCCTTGCGCCTATCAAAATTTAGAGGCAACCCTTTTTTATTCTCTGATCTGATCTGAACAACAATCCAGTCGTTATCTCCGCCCTATTGGCTAGTGGCCAAACCCTATACCCTAACCCCTAGACCCTAGTTGTTGGTAATTCCACCACAAACTCAACCCCCTTGCCGACGCCTTCGCTCGCCACCCAGACTTTTCCTACTTTATTAATTTTCACTAAAGTTGCTACGAGTTCTTTAAAAAAGAATATTTTAGATATTTGTCTTCTATTTTTGGTAGGATTTCCGACACCTCATAAACCCGGGGGTGAGCTTTTAAAAAAATATCGCGTCTTTTTTCAATATGTACCGCGGATTCAAGGATACAAGCAAAGGTTGATAATATTGCTGATGAATGAGTCCCGCCTGAATTCCAAAAATTTATTGGGAAACCTGAATTGAACAATTCAATTTGCCTGTCTTCAATGGTTATAAACTCTGTATCACCGACAATTCTTCTTTCTTGTCTGTTTATAAAATCACGATCAAATTCCCATTGTTTAGTTGAACAATTGATCAACATTGCGCCATTTTTCAAAACTCTTAACTCTTTTTCCCCAAGCGCCACGGGCGTTCCAGTAGATGATATAACCATATCAAAACAAGATATATTTTCTAGAGAATCAATTACCTTGAACCTGTTGGCCTTTGCTCTTAATATTTGAGAATAATCAATGTCATAGACTACAACGTTTTCGGTTATCGACGAAAGCATTTCAACTAATATAGAACCTATTGATCCGTATCCTATCATCAGGATATTGATTCCGTAGATATTTCTATCATTTTTGTAACAATAATTTAACAAAGAAGAAAAAATTGATTCCGCAACTTTAGGATTCTCAACGCTCTTTTTCAACCTACTGTAAGCAATTGAAAATATTGGTTTTGAAATTTTCTTGCCACCCTTGAGCCAGTTCAAGCCATTTGCCGTATCTTCTATCGAGAAACCCCTCCAATTTAAATTTTGGTAGATTTTTTCAGATATTAATCCAGACATATCAAACACAACATCATTTGCATCGCTTGTCTCGAGAATTTTTAAAGCATTCTTTACATTGACTACATTTTGTTTCCCTACAAAGTTAGTGATTTTTTCTTTTGAAATTTTATTTCCTGAATATTCCTTCTCAACATAGAAAGTCTTCTTTGCATAACGATTAACTTCTCTTAAAAAATAATCCGTTTTTTCATCCGAATGATTGACTACAAAAGCTTTATCAAAAATTTGTCCAACATTGTTGTGTTCGGCACGAACAATCTGAAAGGGATCATAATCACAATAACGAGCATATATTTTCTCAAGTTCAATCACGACATCTTCAAAAAACATTTTTTTATCTTGCAAAAATTCAGAGAAAGAAAGCCATCTTGCTTCCCTAATTTTTTCATTTAGAACCAATTTTTTAGAGTTCGCCTTTGCGTAATAAATAAAATCTAGGTGATATCCATCCCCTACTTTTTCCAACTGAAGATAGCGATGGCCACCAACTACACGCGGATGTTCGAAAGTCTTTATAATTTCTACACTAAGACCAACCTCCTCTTTCACTTCTCGAATAAAAGAATCTTCAGGATGCTCTCCTACGTCAACCTTACCACCAACTGGTAGCCAAACTCCAAGCTTCGGGTGTTTTATTAGTAAAACTTTATTGTCATGAATTATGTAACCGGTTGCCGCAAATCTGTATTTATTCATAATTTCAACTATCTTTATAAGGCAGTTCAGCTATAAATTCCGAGCCTTTACCCTCCCCTTCTGACTCTACCCAAACACGGCCGTTATGCGCTTCTATAATATTTTTAACGATGTATAGACCAAAGCCGGTGGAGTCAACGTTGACCTCGAGCGCGTTTTTCGCGCGTCCGCCCTCGGTGAAAAGTTTTGATTTATCTTCTGGTGCAATACCGATACCGGTGTCTTTAATAGAAAATTTTATAGCACTATCACTTTTCACAAGAGATACTTTAACCTGACCTCTTGGTGTGTATTTTATTGAATTGTCTATTAAGTTTGAAAACGCTTCAGACAGCTGATTCTCGTCACCTTTTATTTTATATTCTGACGACTCGCCAATGTTCAAGACAAAATCAAGACCTTTTGACTCGGCGCTCTTGCGATTTTTCTCAAATGATTTTTGGATGATATCTCTCAAATCTATCGGCGCCATATTGTAAGAGAGCTTGCCTGTACGAATATTTGCCGCGTTTAAAATTGTCTGCACAGTATTAACGCCATCGGTATTTATTTTCAGCCCTTGCTCGGCAATATTTTTTATATCTCCGGAAATCGGCCCAAAAGTCCCCTCCATCATTTCAGCAAAAATATTCCTTGATTTTGTCAAAAAGCCCTTAATTTGATGGGTGATGAAGTTAATCAAATTCTCCTGCGCCTTATTAGCTTCCTGTAATTGTTCTCTCAAGGAAACCTCCCGCATAACACCCTTGATCAAAAGAATTCCAAAAATCAAAATCAAAACAAAAACACTACTTCGGTAGACAATCAAAAATAACTCTCTGGCAAATATAACTTCTCCAAAAGCAACAATAGATAGTGCGAAAACCAATAAACTGATTCCCGCTACTTTGATATTAAAAAATTTATGTTTGAGAATTGAATAGGATGTAAAAACAATGAAAGGAAATATAAATATTGAGCTCAAGGGTATAAAACTAGGGTTGTTGAAAAATGCCGGTAATATAAAATTAAATGTAAGGATCAAAATAAAAGTTAAAATAACTCCATATAAAATAGTCTGAAATTGCTTTTTTAGACGACCCTGAGAAGTTATAATTCTTTTTATCAACAAAAATACACCGCTTACTATAAAAGAAACTATTAATAAGCCGAAAAGGGCTATAGCTGGACCATTTTCTATTTTTGAAATTCTCCCGTCTATTACTTCTGCTACTCCCTTAAATACTAACGGGGTCAAATTTATAATTGAAGCAACCGAAACTATAGGAATAATTAAGTACTTATAATTTTTTGGGAAAGTTACATTCTCTTTTGGGAATACAAAAAATAATTGGAAGAAAGTGAAGGCATGCCAAACACCCAGAAATATAACGAATTTGATTAACGCAAAAGCAATTGGTACCGAATTAATTGTATGATGAAAGTAGTTAGCCATACTCCACATCGCAGTAATCACAGCGAAAATAAGAAAAGTAAAATTAGTAACACTTTTTGTATTACTAAAATAAATAGTAAAACCCAATACCAGTGTAGCTGCTGTAGTAATACTTACACTCAACAGATCTAAATTTTCTAAAATTTCCATAAATTAATTATACAATCTCCGGCAATTTTTTTAGCGAACTAGCAGAAGGTGGTGGTGCGTATCCGATTCGAAAGCTGAAAGTCGGAATCTTATCAGTAACATTAAACACATTTTCCACTATTCCATATGCTTTTCTAACGTATTCAAATTGTCCGGGTGTCAATTCCTCCGGTTTTTCTATTTTACACCTTTGTCCTAAATAAAGAAGCCCAACAGATACAGGCTGGAAGCTTAAACCAAGAGATGTTACAGTCAGCCAGAATCTTTCTAAAACCCTTCCTGAATTTATAAAGTCTCTTGGAGAATCACTGGGAGCTGTAACCAAACCCATAGCCGAGCATTTTTTGTAAAGTTCTGCTCTTTTTTCTCCGGCTTTTTCTGCAAAGCCGATTTTATTTAGATTCTCAACAAAACTCCATTTACTCATTATGTATTTAAATAAAAATCTTTCCGCTAAATTAAGTTCTTTGGTTCCTAAATATAAACCCTCTCTTTTTTCTCGCTCTTCTTTTAGTGTCCAATTTACATTATCAAAAAGAGATTTGTGAACGTAAAAATTTTCAAAAAGTAACCTATCTCCGGCACTAAAAGGTCCTACCACTTGATTGATTTTCTCCCTGTCTTCTGTCAAAAGAATTTCATATCCAGAATTATTATGTTTTTCCATAAAATTCTTTAACGCCTCCCTATCTGTGTCTCCAAGAGATTTTATTTCGTAAGGTCTTCTATTAGTGGTTCGTTTTAAGATGAAGGGAGAAAGATGCCTGTAAGAACAATCTTCCGAGCTTTTTTCTAGTTTTATTTCTGCGGTTAAATTGGTTTCTTTTTCATTTGGAAGAATTTTTATGTCCGCCCGATATCCTTTTTCTGAAGAGATTATTGCTATATTTTCAATCAAAGCACCGTGAGCAATCATAGATCCCCTCTGCTTCCAGTTGAATAGAATTTTATCTTTATCTGGAACGTTATAAACGAAAATAGAGTTATTTTTCACCTCAAACGTCCACGGCTGGGAATTGTGGCCGGAGGGGGCATTAACTGCGAGGGTTAGGATTTCTTTGATTACGTCCTTCATTTAATAAAATTATTAAATTTCACTAGCTTCCTGCCACTTTTAAGTTTCTCGTTAAGAGCGATTTTTCGGGCAAGGAAAACGGCAATACCGGAAGCGACGGTTACAGTCGACATAAGTTGAGGTCGACCGGCGAGGGTCTTACCAATTTGGTTTATTGAATTTTTGACTTTTGATGGAAGATTTTTCCCATCAACGATATCTATAGCGCATTGATGTTTCTCTTTTTCGCTCAAACTTCCAGCAAGGATTTTGTCTAAAACTTTTTCACTTACTTTTCCATTAAATAATTTTGTTTTCGGCTCTGTGTCATACCTCTCTATATCAATTAAAACGCTGTCTCCTAAACTTGTAAGCATAATTACAGGGACTTTATATCTCCTAGCTTCTTTTCTTAATAAAATCTTCATTTCAAAATCATCAATCAGTTCAAACACAAGCTTGGGTTTCGGATTACCTGCCAGAAAATTCTTTAGATTTTTTTTATTTAATCCTTTAGGAAAAGAGTTTATCTTAACGTATGGATTAATTTCAAAAATTTGCCGGCTGGCGATGCTAATTTTAGAGTCTCCAATTTCTGAAACCTTTGCCCTAATTCGGTTTAAGTTTGTGGTATCAAGCTCGTCAAAATCAGAGAGTTTAATATTTTTAGAGAAACCACTGTGAATCAAGGCAGTTGCCATATTGGCACCTACCGAAAGTCCTACAACGCCAACAGTAAAATCTGCCAATTTCTTCTGCTCTTTTTCTGTTATTAAATCTCTATTGCGGTTGGTTTTGAGTTTGAAATAATCATTTTCTTTGACACACTTAATCAAACGATTACTCCAAGGGAAATAAATAAGAACAAAATCTTTTTCTTTTTTCTTTAAAAAATCTTTGAATTCCCCACTCCGATATACTTCTTTTTTGTCTTCTACAGAAAATCTCGGATTTTCAATAAAAAAAAGTTCTTTTATTTGCCTTGAAAAAGCATCCACAAAAACGGGTTTGTATTTCTGCTGGTTTATTTCGGCAAGCTCTTTTGGAGATTTTATAAATACTGGCTTATTATTCATACTTTAATTAAAACATAATTTATTTAATTTCAGGAAGTATAAAATAGTTTTTATCATGTCAAAAAGATTGGGTAGAAGGATTAGGGAAAAATATTTTAAAAATTAGTGAATTTTACTAAAACGCTGTTTTATCTTTTTAAAATCTTCTTTTGAGGGCACACCCATTCTAATAGTCCCTTTTAACAATTTTTGTCCGTAAGCGTACTTAGATGTCTCACTTAGAAATATCCCCTTAAATGCTAAATTTTTAAGTAACTTTTTATAATTTTTGTGTTTTATTATCACAAAATTTGTATCAGTTTCATAACATTTCAAACCTTTAAGTCTTAAAAAATTTACTAACTCTTTTTTTATCTTCAAAACTTCTTTAATTTTTTTCCTGAGATACTTTCTCTCTCTAAGCAATATCATTGCTGTATGGATGGCAAAGTGATTTACCGCCCAAGGTAAGTCTCTTTTTTCTTCTAGTTTATTTATCATTTCTTTTTCTGCGACTAAAAATCCTAACCTCAGACCCGCCATAGCAAATTCTTTGGAGAAAGATTTTATAATAATTAAGTTTTTATAATTTTCTGTAAGCTTAATTGAAGAATAACCAGAAAACTCTGAATAAACTTCATCTATAACTACTGGAATTTTAAATTTCCTAGTTTTATTTAATATTGATAAAATTTCTTTCCGTGTGATACTAGAACCTAAAGGATTATTTGGATTACATAACAGTATTCCTTTTGTTTTTTTGTCTATCGCAGATATGACTTCTGCAGTAGGAAATATAAACTTATTATTAAGTTCTTTGTAAAATATTACATTTGGTTTTATACCGATTGATTTAAGAGCTAGAGTAAAAACTACAAATGTCGGAGCTGGAAGTAGAACCTTATCACCCTTTTTAAAAAAAGTTTGAATGAAAAGCCGGATTGATTGCTCGGCGCCGTTAGTTAAAAGTATATTTTCTGGATTTGAGTTATATCTTTTAGCTAAAACCTTTTTTAGTTCTCCATATCTTGGGTATCTACTTATTATAGAACTATCAAATTTCTTTATTTTATTCAGGATTCGTCTGTTGAGGAAAAAATAGCTTTCATTTCGATCAAGCCAAATAAATTCCTTTCTATTTATTTTTTTACCCATTTTTGTTTGGTTCCTGATTTAAAGTAATTTGGATCTCCATTTGGCCAGAAAGCTAAACGGGGTAAAGCTCGTTTTCCTAAAAATTTATGTAATTCCCGGTATTCAGAATTTTTATTCTCTAAGCTATCAACGATCAGTTTCAACACAGCTTTTTTAATTACATTAGGAAGGCCGTGATTATTTCTAAGCTCTAAATGCACCGTAAAATATTGATTTTGCCTAGCATCAAATTTAGTTTCTAACGAAAATTTACCGGTTAAATAATCACAGGCTGGCTGTTTAAGCAATGTGTCTCTTATCGGCTCAGGATAAACTTGTAGGCCGTAAAAATGAGTCGACATATCATCTCTTTCATATACATATACGAAAGGTAATTCATATAATTCCTTTTCTATTTTCGCTTTTCTAGCTTCTCTTTTTATATCAACACCAAGTTCTTTTAAATGTTTTATTACTTCTTTAAAAGAGTATACACCCCCCCTGTCTCCTAAGGCGTATTGAACTAAGGGTATCGTGTTATCACCTGTAACCAAAATGTTTCCGTCATCGGATGTAAAATTAATAAAGGACGGTATGTATTGAGTTAAAGTTGGAGTTTTATTGATAGGACTAAAGATATGGTGAAATAACCTAACATCTTTCACACAAATGCGGCGAATCATTATACTCAAAGGAGTTTCAAAAGACATTGCTCCTAGCTCCGCAGTTCCATATATATTCATAGTATCAAGAAATACATTACGGACAGCTGCTTTTTTTGCAATATAGTCCCTAAATTTTTCTGTAAAAGGTTCAGCCGCAAAAATAATTCTAGTTTTAAAATTCTGCCAATTTATACCCTTAGAAGGTGCTTCATCTACGATATCTTTAATAAAAGGAGGATAACCGACTAAAATTATATTTTTAAAAGATGGCCCTATTGATTTCAGTGCTCTAAAAATTTCTTCTTTGTTTATGCCAGGAGTAATTATAGAAAGATTATAACCGTTTTCTTGCATTATTCTGAAAGCTTGATAAGTAATAAGTCCACCAATCCAAACGCCCATACCAAAACATACAATAACTAGCACTGGCTCGTTTTTCTTGTAATTTCCATTTAAAAAAAACAACTCGTGAGCAATAGAAGTATTCTTGTCTATCTTGAAAGAACGGTGGAAATAATAAGATTTACCAGTTGAACCAGAAGTTGAAGTGAAAATTAAAGGCTTAGATAAGGAACCTTTCTTTGTAAGATCTTCTATGGGATGTTGGCTTATGTAATTTTTTTTATTTATTTGCGGTATATTCAAAAAATCATTGTATGACTTAATTTTTTGCGGACTAATTCTAGATTTTTTTAAAAATTTTCTATAAGCTGGAACATTCTTAGAAACTGACTTGAATAAAGCAAGAACTTCTCTTCTTCCTAGACTTTGCCAGAAAGAAGCTTTTTTCTTATTTATATATAAGATTTCTCTGTTTATATCGGTACCTGTCTTTCTGTTAGTCATCTAAAAAAACAAAATCCCGTAAAAACGGGATTTTGTTATCTTTTATAAAATTTTTAATTCTTTTGGAACTACTAAAAACACTGGAAGATTCAAAATTCTATCTTCCTTCAGTTCCATCCAAATACCATGACCGAAACTCAGCATTTTTGTATTCTATCACTCCTTTCAGGTGGTGTAAACTCCAAACCAAGTTGTTTGTTGATAAGGTGGCGGCTCTTTTTCTATGATAAAATCATAAATCATGGGCGAGATAAAAAATCTACTTGAAGAAGACCAGAAAAACATTGAGTTATTGAGGCAAGGGAAAATTTCTGAAGAAGAGTTTAAAAAAATAAATAAACATATTTCCAAAAGTTTTTTTGATATTTTCAAAAATAAAGGTTTCCCCTGTAAAAATACATCTAACGAAGAAGGGTACGGAGCAGGAATTATTTTAACTCTTCATCAGCCACTTGAAAATATTAAAATTATTTATGAGGAAATAAAAAATAAAAAAGGATGTGTTGAAAATAAAGATGAAGCATTTATTGTTGATAAGATAAGAATTCAGGAAGGGAAAAAACAAAAATATGGAACTCAATATAAGATAGTTGAAGGAGAGATAGAATTTTTACCGATTGAAGATGAAGCCAAAGTCAATAATTTAAGGGCAGAAGTAGGCCTTGAATCTATTGAAGAATATAAGAGAAAAGCTGAAGGGAATATCTAATAACTTTTTATTAAAAACAAGAACCCCAAATGTAAATGGTTTTTGATGGGGTTGTTGATAATAAGCAATAGGTAAAAACAAAGTCTCAAAAACAAATCATAAAACCAAGCTAAATCACCCTGTGGATAATTTTTTGGCATGAAGTTGACAACAAACGCCCCCCTGCCAACATAAGTATAGATCTAATCTTTATCTCTGTGAGTGTTCACAGAGAGGTTAGAAGTGGTTCTTTGAAAAGGACTGAAAATGGAAAACAAACCATTTCTCCTCGAGAAGTCTCTGGAAATCCCGAAAAGCGAAAATCAACCGGAACCTGATTCTGCTTCTGCGGTTTGCAGTGGTGATACCTACTGCCGCACCCCGCCGGTGGCAGACGATGCTCAGTCGGATTGATGACTGAGCTTCAACGGCTACTTCGTTCTACATACCCGAAGATACTTTCAAAGTATCTTCGGGTAATTTCATCACGGAACGTCAAACAGAAGAAAAAGGATTGTGCAAAAATGAAAGACGTTACCTTAGTTATCACAAGCGACTTCGACACCCATGCTGATTTTATCTGCTCAAGAATGCAGGAAACTGGCGTACAAGTCTTCAGGTTTAACACAAACGAACTGGACAGATACGAAATTGGTCTCAAACCGGACTCCAATCAGCTGACTTTGTTGGACTGCAGAGAGCAAGAATCTGTCACGGAAACAGATGTTAGATCTGTCTGGTACCGAAGGCCTTCTTCAGATAAGAAGGCGGCGGAGATGCTTGACGAAGTCGGTTTGAAATTCTTCAAGGGAGAAACCAAGGAGTGGATCAAGAGCATCACCTTTGCTTTCGGGTCCGCCTTTTGGGTAACTGCGCCATGGCTCCTGTACAAAGCCAGAGTAAAACCAAACCAACTCTCTGTCGCCCACGAAGTCGGCTTGAACGTACCGAAGACACTCATAACTAGGGACCGCCGGTTGATTGAAACATTCTACCATGAGTGTGCAAATGGGGTGGTCGTAAAATCACTCAAGGTGCCCTTTGTAGAATCAGAAGACACTTACCATGTCTTGCGTACTCAAGAAGTTACAAGGGACGACCTTGAAAATCCTTCACTCTACGTTTGCCCAACCATCTTCCAAGAAAAGATATCGGTACTGCACGAGCTACGTATTGTGGCTATCGGGAGGCATCTCTTCGCTTTCAAAGCAACAATGAAAGGCGGCCGCCCTCTTGATATCAGGTCAGGAGAGCTGGGGAAGGTAGAGTATACCCCCTACAGTATCTCCAAAGATATGCGGGATAAAATCCTCGGTGTGCTTAATCACTTCAACCTTCCCTTCAGCTCAATGGACTTTTTGGTGGATCAGGACGGGAAAGAGTTTTTTGTCGACTTGAATCCCAACGGGCAGTGGCTCTGGCTTGAGTTCCTAACTGGGGTTGTCATGTCTGACATGTTCATTGAAATGCTGAGGTCAGGAAAGATACCTGACTGATGCTCCGATCATTATTCCCCGGCTTGCTACTTGGCAGTTGGGGTTTTTTATTTGGTAGTTTTAATTTTGGGACTTTTAAATACAGCATTGACTCTACCCACATGGAAAAAGAACTTATCACCGTGTCGACTTATCGTACCAAATTCTAAATTACTTTCTTTATAAGAATTCTTTTTTATTAGTGTTTTGTAGCCGTAATTGTAAAATGTCCCGCCAGAATAATCTAAATATATTTTTAAAATTTTAAGATTGCTTTTCTCTTTTATAAAATCAGCTGCAGATTTTTCTCCTCTTCCCTTACTTGCCAAGTTCATTATGTGATAATTACCTGTTATAACCACACTTTTAGTGTTGCGTGATTTATCTATTACTTCTTCCGCCATCCTGTTTTCGCGGACAATTGTTCTGCTGTGTATATCTTCAGGTATTATGCCACCGTAATCTTCTGGGGTTGTCTCACCAAAAAAAGTAAGGTTGTCTATATTTCCTATATTAATCTGCTCATTAAGCCACTTTAAAAATTTGATGGAAAACGGGTTAATTCTCGCGTCTTCAGTATATTCACTTTTTTCTGAAAAATCAGAAGGCATTTCCCACAAGATATTTCTAAAGCCGTTCTTCGCAAGATAAGGTAGGATCGTTTTGTAGGCTTTATAGTTCTCCCTAATTCCATGAATTTCACCAATCCAAAACAGATCGTATTTTTTTAACGCCTCCGAAGAAAAGTTTTTTATTGACCAAATTCTTTTTCTAATCATTTCGGCGTATTATAACATTAGTTTAATCATAGAGATTAGAGCAAGGTATCATAAAAACAAAAGAAATTTTAGTAAAAACACGCGGCCAGAATGGTCAGTTTTTAAAGATACTAATTTTTTAAGATCTAAATTTCTGTCACCACCCCGCCAACATAAGTATAGATCTAACCTTTATCTCTGTGAGTGTTCACGGAGAGGTTGGGTAGGTTCTTTACGAAAGGAGAGTTTCGCAATGGCTGCGATCGCCTCAACGCCGCCTGCAACGACGGCTGAAGTCAGTAAAGGAGCGGATTTCTATTCGCTCCTCTTTTATTTATTATAAATAGGTTATATTCTATCTAACATCGTGAGTAAATACAGAATAAGTTGGAATACAAAAGAAAATGCAAATGCATATGATAAATATGCTACTGGTTTTTCTATGTATAAGAATACTAGTCGAGATCTAGTAAAAATTTCAGATGTTAAACCAGGAATGACAATAATTGACCTAGCAGCTGGAACTGGAGCAACAACACAAGAAATTATAAACGCTGTTGGAGACAATGTTCGTATTATCGCTATTGACCAAGCGGAAGCAATGGTAAAGAAAGCCCAGGAAAAATTTAAGAATAGAAAAAATATGAAGTTTATCGTGGCCGAAGCTGAAAATCTTTGTAAAGTTGTTAAAGAGCCGGTAGACGTAGTCATTTGTAATTCTGCTTTCTGGCAAATGAGGATAAAAACAACTTTTAGAAATATTTCTGATATTTTAAAAGATGATGGACTATTCGCTTTTAATTTGCCTGATCAATTTTTTAGTTATAGGTATTTTAAAAATAAGCCAAGAAATCCTCTACCTTACAATCTTAAAAACTTAACTTCCTGGGCCAAAGACAACAAATTAACTCTCATTGCTAAATCAGTTAAGGAATATAGCAAAACAGCCGATGAGATAATTACTTTTAGTAAAATTCCAGTCATGAGTAGAAATTTTAAATCTGCAAAAGGACGAGAAGATTTTATTGCTAATATCAAAAAACATAAAAATTCTAAAAAAAATCAGTGGCTATATTTAGTGTTTAAAAAAACAGAAAAAAGAAAATCTATAAAAAAAGACCGCGCGAAATACGCGCAGTCTCTTTGAGCTGTCTAATGACACTCGACGCTCACTCCACCCCAAATTGGTGGATATGAAGATTAATTTTAAAAAAACAACCTCCAACACCCGTTTTGTGGTAAAATATTGTCCGCCAAATGAATAATAAAAATATCTCAGTAAAGCTGATATTCAAATACTATTGGCCCCACATTAAAAGATACAAAAAGACGGTCATTTTGACCTTCGCGCTTTTTGGCTCGGCTGTAGTTTTGACAGATATTTTTTCTCCCCTTTTATACAAAAAAATCATGGATCTCGTGTCTTTGGGTGAAGTTTCGGAAGAACTATCCAGATCGCTCATAATGACCATACTTATGCTAGGAGGAGTAATTTTCTTATACAGCACGCTTTTTCGACTTGCAGATTATTCAATCGCCTACTCTCAAAGCAAAGCAGCAAAAGACCTAGCGGACGACGCTTTCGCCAGAGTCAGTCGGCACTCATACCATTTCTTTTCCAGCAATTTTTCAGGGTCATTAGTGGCAAAAATAAGAAGATATTTGAGGGCATTTGAAGAAATATATGATCAGATAATTTTTACAATTTGGATGAAAGGGCTTGGACTAGTATTTGCTTTTGCTGTCCTGACATACTTCTCGCCCATGCTCGGAATAATTTTCTTGATTTGGTTTACTTTATTTGTGGCGATTTCAATTCCTTTTATTAGAATTAAAATAAAAAAAGACATATTAACGGCTGAAGCAGATTCAAGAGTCACAGCCAGACTTTCAGACGTTATAACCAACATACTAAATGTAAAAATATTTTCAGCGAGTGAAAAAGAAATTTTGAGTTTTGCTGAAACAACGGCGGATGAAGAAAAAAAGAGGCGAGACGCGTGGTATTTTCAAAATCTTCAATTTCTGTTTCAGGGTCTATTTATAGGAATTTTTGAATTTGTAGGAATGTTCTCTGTAATTTATCTCTGGATAAACGGGATGGTCTCAGCTGGAACAATAATACTTATGCAGATTTACATCATCGCGGCTTTTAACATCACGTGGACTCTTGGTAGAAATTTCACAAGAATCATGAGATCCCTAGCTGAAGCTAAAGAGATGATTGAGATTTTCGAAGAACCGCTTGAGGTCAGAGATCCAATACAGCCAGAAAAGTGCCTTATTTCCAACGGCAAAATAGAGATAAAAAATATCAGTTTTTACTACAACAAAAAAGTTGATGAAAAAAGCACACGAAATCCTGTCTTCAAAAATTTTTCTTTGAATGTTGAGCCGGGGGAAAAAGTCGGTTTGGTTGGACCATCAGGTGCTGGTAAAAGCACAATCACTAAAATAATCTTAAGATTCGCCGACATAGAAAGTGGAGAAGTGCTCATAGATGGACAAAACATTAGCTCTATAACCCAAGATGACCTGCGAACAAAAATCGCTTATGTTCCGCAAGAACCAATTCTTTTTCATAGAACCCTGAAAGAAAATATTTCTTATAGCAAAACAGACGCCACTGAAGAAGAAATTCAGGAATCGGCGAAAAAATCTCATGCTGATGAATTTATCAATAAATTTCCGAAGGGCTACAATACTTATGTTGGCGAAAGAGGGGTAAAACTCTCCGGAGGAGAAAGACAAAGAGTTGCAATCGCAAGAGCCATGCTGAAAGACGCGCCAATACTAATTTTGGATGAAGCAACAAGCTCGCTTGATTCTATCAGCGAAAAATACATCCAAGACGCTTTTGATAAACTTATGAAAAACAGAACAACAATTGTTATAGCTCACAGATTAAGCACAATACAAAAAATGGATAGAATAGTCGTTATGGAAAACGGCGAAATTGTTGAGCAGGGCAAACACAAAGAATTACTTTCAAAAAATGGGCTTTATTACCGCCTCTGGAAACAACAAAGTCACGGGTTTGTCGGTGAATAGATTTTTATCAGCACCAACGCTAGACTTATTCAGCTTGAGGGTCTTCTAAGATGGCGTCTTGCGCTTCTACCTCCAATTCAAGCTCTTCATAAAGATTTGTTGGGAAAGAGCATTCATACCCTTCAGATTCGTCGCAAATTAATTCGTTACATTGTATTTTACCGCTTACACATTCAGCTAAACAAGAATTATCAGAACAGTTTGAAAAATCTCCCGCCGGCACTTCAAAAGCCCGGTAATGTTCCAAACCGTTTGGTGGGCAGTCATCTGGAATAGAACAGTCTCGGTAAAAGCAGATTTCAATTTCTGGATCACAGACGGCTTCAACATAAAAATCATAATCCTTCAGCCATAAAAACTTATAGGCCGTCGCAATGATGACTAATAAAACAGAAAGAGTTATGAGAGCTAAAAATATTTTGCTTGGTTTGTTCATTTTCTCCATGTTAATTTTAGTTTAACACAAAATTTCTAAGTCAATTTGAATTATCCAGAGCCCTTTTGGTTCTTAAAATTTTAATCAGTTCAGGCAACCTTTTGGCATGAGGTTCAGGCAAATTTTGTTCAGAGTTAAACCATAGATAATCCTGTATTTCAAAATTGTCTATTTTTACATCGACTTTTTGATTCTTTTTAATTTTCGTATAAAAAACATGGACTGTATCACGCTTATAATTCACATTGGAAAAATACTCGTAAATTTTACTTAAATCTTTTACAAAGATACCGGTCTCTTCAAAAAGCTCTCTTCTCGCCGCTTCCTCAAAAGTTTCGCCCTTGTCGACGCCTCCACCTGGAATTGTCCAGCCCTTGTGAGCGTAAGCCAATCTTACCAAAAGAATTTTACCATCATTTTCAACGACACATTTTGCTCCTCTCGTTTTGGGACGAAAAATAAACCAGTAAATTTTCCTTAAAAATTCCAATATTCTTATACCAACTCTCTTTATTTTTTTCATTTCTTACCAAGAAAACATTCCAACATTCTATAGAATATTAGAATGTTTTTATAAATTTAACAAAGGCCAATCCATAAGGCGAAAGTCGGTGAATAACTTGCCGCCCTTGGTATTTTTTATTTAAAAGACCAGCCTGAACCAAGCGATGAGTGTGTTGGGAAATATTTTTAAAATCAGATTTGTCAAAACTTTTGGTAATTCCCTCCACAGTAATCCCGTCATTTTTTTCAACTAAAAGCAAAATAGCAATCCGCCAGTGATTGGCTGACCCCTTGAAATATCTTTCCAACTGTTTGGCTGTTTTCATTTTATTTTCTCTTATTTCAATTTTCTAATTTTATTTTATCTTAAAATTTATTTTCTTTATTTTAACACACAACATTCCAACATTCTATAGAATGTTGGAATGTTGTAATCAAAGGGAAAAGCGGAAAAAAACAGGAAGGGGGTGAAAAACTAAAATAGAGGCCGGAATTTATTTATTCGCTACAATTTTAAATTCAACAGTAAAGAGATCGTCAATGACATTGTTAGCCAAGTTGTCAAAAAACTTGTCCGAACCATATCGGATATCCCAAAGAGTTCTGTCAAAACTTGCACGACCCTCAATCAAAATTTCATCCTCACCGATAGAAACACTGGCTGGAAAAGAAACTTCCTGCGCAATTTCCTTAATTGTCATTGTCCCGCTCAACTGGTATTGGCCCTCACTTGTAACTTCAGCTTTTGAGATTAAAATTTCAGCCGTCGGATAATTTTCAACAGAGAAAAAGTCGTCTGATTTCAGATGTCTTTCCAGAAGATTCTCGTTGGCTAGAATTCCAGTACTTGAAACTTTTATAGAATTCATATCAAAGACCGCGACCCCGCCGAGTAAAATATCACCATCAACAAAAAATCGGCCTTCTTTTATTTCCAAAGTTCCTAAATCTTTATAATTTGGAACGAGTTTTTTACTGCCTTCCCAAACAACCGTGCTTGTTCCAGAAGAAATTACGAAAGGTGTACCTGTAAATTCAAACGCTTCTCCAGCAACCATTTCTTCAGTATCTGACTCTGCGCCGGAAGGTATAGAGTCATTATTTGAAGAAAATACAAAAAGCGCACCCACACCCAGAACAATTAAAACGACGAGGAACATTACTGATTTATTCATTTTTTATTTTTAGACTTATAATTTAATTCTTAATCACATTATACACAAAGAGATAAAAAGACCCAAAACAAAAAATTAGCCGATTTTAGTCGTATCTCTCGGATAAAACAGATTTATAGTCCATTCAAAAGCGATTCGGAGCTTTTTCCGCCAAGAAATAAACTTAAAAAGATAGA
The DNA here is from genome assembly GCA_030583745.1 of Candidatus Paceibacterota bacterium. Lineage (NCBI taxonomy): Bacteria > Bacillati > Minisyncoccota > Minisyncoccota bacterium. The sequence goes on along the minus strand of CP129473.1, from coordinate 154,404 downwards.
CTGTCCGCCAAAGCCACCAAGCAAAGCGACCTTGAATTCCAAGCCCGAAGACCACGCCAACCGCCCGCCATTGACCAATAGAAACCAAAAAACCCTTATGTCTGTAAAAGAAAGGACTAATTTCCTGCCCCTCAAGACCGGCTTTAATATTTTTAACTACCGAACTAGATTGTTCAACCGCTACCTGCGCAAACATCGGTAACGCTTTTTCCTCTCCCCTATTTTTAAAATTGGCAGTATCGCCCAAAACAAAAACATTTTCCAAGCCCCTCATTCTCAAACATTCATCAACTATAATGCGGCCCGACTCATCAAGTGCCACAGACTTTGTAAATTTTGGAATCTTGGCAGACACTCCGGCTGTCCAGATCACTGTCCGACTTTTTATTTCCCTGCCATCGCTTAAAGAAACTCCACTCTCCGAAACCCACTTGACGGAAGTTTTGTTCAAAACTTCAACTCCTTTTTTAGCCAAAACTTTTTCCGACCAAATTCTCATATTTTCCGGAAAGATATTTAAAATCTGTTCACTTGAAGAAACGAGAACGATTCTAATTTCTTGTTTTTGGCAAAAAGTCCGGCGGTAATACAAAGACAGGGTTTTGAGCGCGAATTCGGCTATTTCACCTGCCATTTCCACCCCGGTTGCCCCACCACCAACGACTACAAAAGTTAAGTATTCCTTTCGTAGATCGTAATCGGCGATCAATGCAGCCCTTTCAAAAGCATCGATAATTCTAGAGCGAATCTTTACTGAATCAGTTAGAGTTTTGAGCGGCAATCCATAACGCTCGGCGCCGGGAATTTTGTAAAAATTTGTTTCAGCGCCGGTCGCCAAAACCAAAAAATCATACGACAAACTATCGCCCTCGATTGAGACAATTTGCCTGTCCGTGTCTATCAATCCAGCTTCGGCCTGAATAAATTTTATTTTATCTTTTCGAAAAATTTCTCTTATTGGCTCGGCAACACTTGTCGGGGACAGACCACCGGTCGCCACTTCATGCAAAAGCGGAGTAAAAAGAAAATAGTTTTGTGGGCTGATCAAAGTAATTTCGGCCATTTCCCGATTGGCCATTTTCTTCAAACCACCGGCCACATATATACCACCAAATCCCCCGCCGATAATAATAATTTTTTTCTTATTAATCATTTTTAAATTTTACGGATAAACATTCCAACATTCTATAGAATATTAGAATGTTTTTTGTTCGGAGTTAAAAAATTTTAAAATATCTTTCATCGCTTGATTTTTTACTAAAAGATAACGAGTGCCGAGGTGTCCTCCTCTCCGAAGCAGTTTTAATCTGGCGCCGGTTAGTTTAGCAAATTTGACAGTTGGTTTGTAAGAAACTACCCGATCGTCCTTGGCGTGAATAATAAAAATTTTTCTACCGTCTAAATTTTCTGTTTCGGAAATAGGATTATAAAAGTTGCCTTTTTTAAGTTTTTTCCAATCCTTTAAATCAAAATCATACGCTCGACCAAAGTATTTTCTTATAAATTTCCCAAACAAATCTAAGGGCTCTTCTTTACTCGGATAAGACCAATCAATAACTGGAGAAAAACAAAACACTTTTTCCACTCTCTTGTCTTTTGAAGCCAAAATAGCAGCCGGGCCACCAAAGCTTGAACCGATAAGAAAAATTTTCTCGGGTTTTAGTCGAATTTTCTTCTCTGTTTTAGAATCACTAAAACCTTTAGGTAATTCCGAAATAATATCCAGAATATCTTGATGTGGAGACTTTTTCAAAAATTTACCGTGACTCTCCCACGTGCCCCTATATCTGGGATTAAAAACCCAAAAGCCCTTCTTGGAGATAAGTTTTAGAACTTCGTCCCTACGTGGAGCACCAGGCGCGCCCGGGCAAAGAATTATAACTTTTTGTCTTTTTGTTTTACGCGCTGGAGGCAAAAATTCGCATATTATTTCTTTTTTGAAAATTGTGCGAGAAATGAACATAACTACTATTTTAGCACGAAAGGAAAAGCCCCCGCCAAAGCGGGGGCTTTTCCGAGAAAATCTCAAAAAAGATTAGTAATCTCTTCTGAAGTTGTCTCTTCTTGGCCTTTCTTCCTTTGGCCGAGCTTCGTCAACAGTAATTTTTCTGCCACCCATTTCAGTGCCATTGAACATTTCAATAGCATTCTTGGCTTCTTCTGGAGTCGCCATTTCGACGAAACCGAAACCTTTTGAGCGTCCCGACATTTTGTCGGAAATTACCGCAGCCGAAGCAACTTGTCCGGCTTTTGAAAAGTGATCGGACAAATCGTTTTCAGTGGTGCTGTAAGGCAGACCACCGACATAAAGCTTAGTCATTTACTTCGTTTGGCTTAAGTGTTTTTCTTATAAAGCGTAAGACGTCGAACCCTTCTTTAAGCCAAACTAAGAACCCCAAACAAGGAGAAACAACTTAAATTTGCTTAAACGAAATGCGCTTACTCAAAGACAAGTATACACGAGTAGCAGAAAAAGTCAATGGGGAAAAGTTTTAAAGATGCTCGAATAGAATGTCGGAGAATACTTGAACAGACGGAGAGCATTGAGCAGATTTTGTTTCGCAGACATCACCCGTGCAGTTGTAATAAACATCTACTTTAGCGTTCTTATGGCCAACAGAATTATATTTCACTTTCACACTTCTTTCTGGTTCAATAGTCGTTTCCTCTAATTCATCTCCCGACCAATCATAGGAAACCACATTTTTAAGATTTCCCGGGTCGGCTGTCCAAGTGACTTCTTGACCGACTAAAGCAAAAGTTGGATGCGGAGCGCAACTTAATTCGTCGGATAAAACTCGGATTGTTATAATAAATGGACTAGTTTTGTCACTAAGCCCATCACTTTTGGTAGTAATTGTGTAAGACAAGTTTTCACCGACACCGTTATAACTGCTTAAATCATAACTGACTAAAAGCTCTACGGTACAATCTGGATCACAAGAGTTTTTATCACCTGCTGCAGATACAGTAACAAACGGAGATGGGTTATCTGAAACATTTTCTATTTTGACTTCTTGAGAAGAACCGCCTTGAAGAGATATAAAAACGGGATGGTTTAATGATCCTTGCGCTGGAACGTAAGAACAAGATTTGGGATATCAACAGAATAATCAAACCCGCCACCGCCACCATCTCCAATCGAACCCTTGCAGGTGTTGGTCGTAAAAGTAACGCCATAGTTAGGATTGTTACCTGCAAAACTTATCCAACCAGCGACTTCTTTACTGCCCCAGGCATAGCCCTCAAATTGTTGAGTGCCTGAATTCCAAGAGACGTCGTAAGAATCACCGTCAGCGGTAGTTCCACTCAAACTTATCCAGCCGTCCCAGCCACCCGCGTTAGGATGAGCCCCTTGTCCGGAGCAAGTTTCTGGATTTGGAGCGGCGCTACAAGCTCTTGCCCAACCGGACATTTTTCCGCTCTCCCAATCAAGTGTTGCGTTCACCGCCTTGGTCCCTCCACCATTTGGAAAACCAGAGAGCCCGCCGAATTTCACCCAACCGATGGCGCCAACTTCTTCACCGTTATCATTGACAGCAGTATTATCACCAATCCAAGCATGGCCGTTTAGTAAACCATCTGAGTCAACAACAACACGAAAATTATTTTGTGGGCCAAACCCTATCCAACCGATACCGCTTTTATCTTTATATCCGCTCCAAGCGAAGCCAGTTAAAGTGCAAGTCGCCCCTGCTCCGCCATCTATCTCGCCACCGCCAGCTCCACCTCCGCCTCCGCCACCAGTCGCGCCGAAAACTTTATCCGACAAATTTAGAGAAACAATAACCGCAACAACTACCAAAACGCCGGCGATAAAAAACAGAGATTTCTGATTGATTTTTTTTAGATTTTTCATCTAGCTTTATGAGAAAAAGTTAAAAACTGATTCCCAATCTTTTTTCCAGTTTTTCAAGACGAGCTTCAAGCTCTTTATTCTTTTCATCAAGCTCTTTGACCGCTTCAACTAGGACAGGGACCAAAGAGACGTAATTTACGCTTTTTTGGCCGTCTTCGCCATGAACTAGTTCAGGGAAAATCTTTTCAATTTCTTGAGCGATGAAGCCGATGTTTTCTTTTTCATCAACCCGATTTTTCCAGTTGAAAGTTACGCCCCGAAGTTCAATAATTTTTGCCAACGAGTCGGAAAGATTTTGGATGTTAGTTTTGAGATTGGCGTCAGAGGATTGATTAAAATTTTTAGCATAAACATCACCTGTCACCCTTAAATCGTGCAGATCTCCGTTTCTTTTGAGACGCATTCCTTCAGTCCATTGACCGCCAGCAGGTCCGTCATAAAATGAGAATAACAGATCATTTCTTTCTCCGGCAGGAATATAGCTATTACCCCTCGATATAATAGACCAGTTTTTACTTAGATTGTGTCCGGAACCACCACCTTGCCCCGTAGTGACAAGGTCAATTGATGTTTCTCCCGTGCTATCGCCCGCGACATGCCTAAATACAGTGTTTCCAGAGCCATAAACAAATAAACGTCTACCAGTAGTATCCACACTGTCTGGATTAGGTCCAATTGCTAAACCTCCCCCCACTCCAATTGCCATACGAGCTACGTCTTGAGTTCTGAAAGATATAATACCTGGGAGGCCAGCGTCACTTAGATTAGCATTTAAAGAAAGTAATCCTTGGCTACGCAGAGACAGGGGACCAGTCGGAGATGAGGTCAGAAAATCAAAAGATCCTTGATTTCCACCTTTATTGTTCCACATAAAGAAGCCGTTGTTTGTCTGCTTACCAATTATAAATTTAGAAGATCCCCTATCGTCAAAAGATATGGCGGCTTGTTGATTTGCATTAGCGCTATCAATTCTAGTTAAGATATTTTCGCTATCTTTTATATGCAATTTTGAACTTGGAGTATTAATTCCTAAACCAACATTCCATGCTGTATTATTTGGAAAAAGTAAATTTCCAGATTGAGTCCAGAAATTTGAACCGCCACCACCAACCGGTGTTTCCCAAGCCATCCCTGAATCTGTCCGAGTAAGGACTTGACCTGTTGTTCCGCTGTTTCCGTTTGTTTTCAAAATTCCGTTGCCTGAAATATTTAAATGTCCCTGAACCCTAAGACGATCGCTAGTCAGGCCATCAGGACCTATATTTACGTTTGTTCCGTTATTTTTTATATTATTGCTTGCTATCCAGCCACTACCGTCATGACGAAGTGTCTGATTAGAGCTTCCACCAGGCAATCCACCGGAAGGAGTGGCCCAACTTGCCAAACCGGCTGCATCGGAAGTCAGAACCCTACCGGCTCCGGGTGAGCCGCCGGTAATTTTAACTTGACCGTTAACCTCTAACCTCGCCCCGGGATTTGTTGTCCCGATTCCAACATTGCCGGCAGAAGTGATTCTCATTCTTTCAACTAAATTACCTACTCTAAAAACTAAATCATTAGCCCCTCCTGCCGGTATAAAACCAATGGATGATCTAGTGTTATCATCTGTACCGGTTCTGAAATAAACATTAGCAAAACCTGAATTGTTGGCTCTCTGAATTTGAACACCATCGTTGCCAACTATATGTAATTTGGTATTCGGATTAGTGGTTCCAATACCAACTTTTTCGTCTACATACAAATCAACAAAAGAACGCAAACCGTTTGCTCTAAATACACCATTTTTATCTTGAGGTTTATCCCCTACATTCACGGGCACAAAAACATTACCTTCAGGAGGCGCTTCGTCTGGCGCTGACCATTGAGCTAAAACATAATTTACTCCGACAATGCCGGCTAAACCGACAATCAGTCCCAGAGCGATTATTTTAAAATTGATTTTTTGCATATTCTCTATTTACGATTAATAAAATTTATAAAATTAGTTTCTTAATTGTTCTCGGATTCTTTCCTTTTCCTCGTCTGTCAACTCTTCCGTCGGCGGCGAAGAGAGATCTATCTTAATTTCCTCAGCCATATCTTCAGTAATTTCTATCAAAGGCGGCAACGCTAGCTCATCCCTGACTTGCTGCTTTTCTTCCTCCGTCAACAAAGACGAGGCCGGCTTTTCGGCGGGCATAAAAAAGAAAAAGAAAATTAACAAAGCAACGACCACCAAGATGGCAATCGCGCCCCAAATTATTCCCTTGCCATTTTTTGGCTCTTTCGGCTTAATGCCGATATTTAAAGTATCCATCTAAATTTACCTTTAAATTATACACGAAATCGGCCAGATTTTATCTGAAAGTGTGGAAAACTTATTCGGCCAGAGCAGAATCTTTTTTGAGAATTTTTACAAGCGCCAACTCCAATGGCAACTGCGCAATATGTGACGAGTTTGTTTTTTCGTAAGCATCTAGTAGTTCTAGTAAAGCATGAGAATTAACTTTGGAATCTTTTTGCTCCGCCAATTTTTTAAGAAATTCGAAATCCTCACTTTTCAACTCTTTTTCAATTTCCTCATCCAAGCCGGCTTTCAGACGCAAAAGCAGAGTAAATCTGATTCTTTGCAAAACAATTTTCAGAAATGTCTTTATATCAACATCCTGACCCACAACTTCAGAAATCGCCTGTAATCCTTTTTCTAATTCGCCATTAGCGATTGAGGATATAAATTTGTTGACCAATTCACCCTTCGGCGCGCCAGTAACCATTTCAACTTCTTTAATAGAAATTTTCTTGTCTTTGGAAAAACTCAAAATTTTCTGCAGAATCCCCAGAGCGTCGCGAAAAGAGCCCTCGGAAAGCAGAGAGATTAAATCAGCCGACGATGGCTCAAGAGAAAAACCCTCTTTTTTGGCAACCGCCGAAACCATATCACGCAGAATAACTTGGCTTGGTCTTTTAAAATTAAAAACTTGGCAACGGGAAATAACCGTCTCTGGCAATTTGTCCGGCTCGGTGGTGGCTAAAATAAAAACAACATAAGAAGGCGGTTCTTCTAAAGTTTTCAAAAGGGCGTTCCCGGCTTCTTTAGTCAACATATGAACTTCGTCCACGATATAAACTTTATAGGGTGAGCGAAAGGGCGAAGCCGAGACTGATTGCTTAATCTCGCGAATGTCGTCTATACCGCGGTTTGAAGCGGCATCAATTTCGTAAAGGTCTTCTTCTTGGCAACCGATCTCGCGGGCCAGAATTCTGGCAATACTGGTTTTGCCGGTGCCTCGCGCGCCGGTAAAAAGATAGGCGTGCGAAATTCTTTTGAGGCGAACCGAACCCTCAAGAACTTTGACGATATGGTCCTGCCCCAAAACATCGCTAAATTTTTGCGGGCGGTATTTTCTATACAAAGCGATTTCTTCATTCATCCCGTACGAAATAGGAAATTTTTAATTTCCGTATTGAAAAATTAAATTTAAATTAATTCGACCACTATTTCCACTTCTTCCAGTAATTCCTAATTTGATAACACTATGATTTCGTACTGGATTCATACAAAGAATTATAAACCTTTTGGGATATTATGAAAATGAAAAAGGCCTCATCGCGTATAGTGCGCGATGAGGCCCGGTACAAACAACGTTTGGTTTGAGGGTTGGCCTGCGAAGAGGCCGTCACCTTGACCCTTGGCAAGGACCGCTTAACCCTGCGGCAGGGGTGGGGGTCGGCCCCTCAAATACTCTTGATCACATAGACCTCCTTCCAGAATGCGAATTTGTGCGAAAAGCACAAATTCTTGGCTGGCAGAGCCGATCACCCAATGTGATCAGCCCAAGCCGGCGGCGCGCGGGTCAGTTAATGATGTTCTGGAGAGCGATGATCACCCGCATTTTGGGTTCTCCTCTTTCTGAGGTTAACATCCAGCCCGCGACTTTTCGAAGTCGTGGGCAACGAACATCTTCCACCTCCGGACGGTCTTATTCAGACCGCTACGGAGGAAAACCGGAATAAGGCATACCACCCCCTTAAACAATGTGCTGATTTGGAGGGTCGCACTACGCTTCCCTCTTTCTATCTCCTCTGCTTAACAGCTTAGCACAAAGCGTTTTATTTGTCAAATATAAATTAGGGTTTAGGGTATGGGATATAGCCAATAATGAAATACACCCTTATTTTTAGCCAAAAAAAGACCCCACCGTGCGAACGGCGGGGCCTCACGCTGACCCGGATGGCGGGGTCAGCAAAGAGCGAGGTAGCAAAGAACGACAAGCCAGAGCTTCATACGTGGTCTCCTTTCGGAAACTTTCGGAAACGACAGCTCCGCTGTCCGTCTCGTCTTGACGGAACAGGATTTGGGCCGGCATCCGCCAACCCTTACCACTTCTGATTGCGACAGCGACGTCGCCCACTTCGCCTCTTCCTCGGATTCATCATATGTCTGATTCGTATCCGAGGCGATCGGTGGTAACGACCACTTCTGCTTCGCAAGGGCTTGGGTTCGGCCACCACTTCTGGTGGTGGTAAGAAGTCTTCATACCCTCTCACCAAAACCAAACGCGGAAAATGAGGCGGAAACATAAACACCTCCTTCTTTGGGTTGTTTCAGCGACCAAACCGCATGGTACGACCTTTGAGGTTCGGAGGATTCGGCCCAGTGGCACTGCGCGAGTTTTGAACGGCCCTAGACGGACAGCTTCCAGTTTTCGGAAGAGCGCCTTCAACCAGATCTTCCTTGCAGAAGATTTTATGTTCTTTATCAGCGTCAATGCCGACTCGAACTGAATCTCCGCGAATATCCACGATCGTGACCTCGATGAGTTCGGTCGTGTCGTCTGGCCTCAAGACTTCGATGACGATCTTTTGATCCTTCTTCCGTGACAAAACCAGCATGGGACCTCCCTGTTTCTTGTTTGGCACTTTTTGCCCTTTTGCCTTGCTCTAATCTTTTTAGATTATAACAAAACCAAGAATTCTGTCAATGTTTGAATGCTGGATAATTATTTAAAACACTAACTGCCTCTTTTGCGCTCTCTGTTTCCATAAGTTTTTCTCGAAGTTCTTTAGCTCCATCCCAATCGCTAACATACGCTTTGAAATGCTTTTTCATAACCGAAAAGTTTTTAGTATTGCCAAGTAATTCATCAAAAAGTTTAATATGCTCAATAAGCACTTTAAGGCGCTCTTCTGGGGTTGGTTCTTTTTCCGAAAATAACCACGGATTGCCAAAAATCGCCCGACCAAGCATCACGCCGTCAGCTCCGGTTTCTTCAGCTTTTTTTCTAGCATCGTTCAAATCAAAGACATCGCCGTTACCTATAATCAACGAATTACTTTTCAATTCATTTCTGATTTCCACCGCTCTTTTAACTCTCTCCCACCTAGCCGGCACTTTTGACATCTCTTTTCTAGTGCGAGCGTGGATAGTTACAGCGGCTGGCGATTCGGCAAGAATTGCCGACAACCATCCACCAACTGGCGGATCAAGTTCGTCCTTGTTGTAACCAAGCCGAATTTTTACCGAAATTGGAATTTTATCTGAAACCCCATTTTTTGCGGCTCTAATAATTTCCCTTGCCAAATCCGGTTTCTTGCATAAAGCGGCGCCAGCTCCTTGTTTTTCTATTCCCCTATCAGGACAGCCCATATTTATATCAAGACCATCAAATCCAAGCTCCAAGACCAATCTCGCTGCTTTTTCCATCATCTCCGGTCGAGCAGTAAAAAGCTGGGCGACTATCGGCCGCTCACTTTCCGAATAAGTTAAATCTTTCAAAAGTTTATTCCTGCCTTTTGTATCAGCCAAAATAAGACCGTCAGCCGAAACAAACTCCGTCCAAAAAACATCGGGGCCGAAAGGTCTTGAATATTTAGCAATTATGCGCCTGAAAGCAACGTCGGTCACGTCAGCCATTGGCGCCAAAACAAAAAACGGCTTCACTAGATTTAGCCAAAAATTTTTCCGCATAATGAAAAATTATCTTAACCTATACAGCACCTTATGGCCAAAACTTAAATCAATGTTTTCAAACATAGACAATCCGTCTTTGGAATTCTGAAATTCCGGCTCACTGATTAAAGTAACCAAATTTTCAAAAGATTTTTCTGAATTCTCACCGAGACCCAAAATAATTTCAGTCCCCGAATCTAGCACAATCTTAGCTTCTACCGTGCCCTCTAAGAAAATTTTTACCGGACGAACTGAAAGACTAGTAAGTAATTTCAAAAAAGTTTGCAAGTTTTGAAAAATCTCACCAGTTGTCAAAAACGAACCGACCGTCTTTTCTATATTTCCGCCGTAATAAAACAAGTAATCATTATTTTCGTTACTTTCGTTGCCGGCAATTTTTTCAAATATAAAACCTGTATCGTCAAAATAAAAACAATCTTCAGGTTTTGACATGGGTGTTTCGCTCGCAAGATTTTCTTCACTCTCGATCAGTGTTTCCGGCAAATCAGGCGTAGAGCACCAAATTCCAAACGGCATTCTTTCTTGAATTTCAATTTTTAGGTCAGACAAACCATCAAGCGAAACTTTTGCATCAGCAATACGATTGTTGGAATCCAAAATCCGACCGGTAATTCTTCTCTTTGGATAAAGAAAGGCGTTTGAGTTGGCAAACAGACCCCATTTTTTACTATCAATTTCTTTAAAAACCAGCTTGCCAATTTCTTCAGAATTTAAAACGGAGACTCCAACAACCTCCACATTCTTGATTGACAAAAATTCAACCGACGACAAAAAAGATAAGCCAACAACTATTGATACAAAAAAAACAAAAAATAAAACAAGTCGCCCCAAAGCTCTTTTTTTTCTTTTTCGCGCCAGCTTTGAAGTTTTGGGTTTTATTCCGTCTCGCGCCATATTTTTACAAACCAATAAATTCCCTACCAGAAAGGTATGGACGAAGAACTTTCGGCACTAAAATTTTTCCATCAGCTTGCTGGAAATTTTCTACAATAGAGATCAGGACTCTCGGGGTCGGGATTGCTGTATTGTTTAGGGAGTGAGCATAACGCTTCGCTCCGTTGTCGTCGTAGCGAATATTGAATCGCCGAGTTTGAAAATCGTGGTAATAAGAGGCGCTTCCAATTTCTCTATATTTTTCTTGAGACGGAATCCAGAGCTCAAGCTCATATTGCTTAACTTTTGAAGATGACAAATCGCCAGTGCAAACAATCAGCCGTCGATACGGCAGACCAAGAGACTCGATAAACTCTTCACTTTTTCTGGTAATTTCTTCGTGAAGTTTTTCTGATTCTTCGTGGCTGGCTTCACATAAAATAAGTTGTTCAAATTTGTAAAACTCATGGACTCTCAATATTCCTTTTGTGTCTTTACCATGACTTCCAGCTTCCCTGCGATAGCAAGGAGAAAAAGCTAAAAACCTCTTAGGTAAATCGCTTTTTTTCAAAATCTCTCCGGAATGATACGCCATCATCGGCACTTCGGCAGTACCGGATAGATAATCACCGTCTTGTGTTTCGAACAAATCTTCAGCTTCGCTCGGTAAGTGACCAGTCCCATAAAAATATTCTTTTTTGACGATTGATGGCGCAATAATTTCTTCAACCCCCTCTCCGGAGAAAAAATCTCTAGCGTAATTCCAAACAGCCCAAGAAAGTCGCGCGCCGTCATTCTTAAGAAAATAGCCGCGAAAACCGTGCGCCTTTGTCCCACGTTCAAAATCAACCATTTCGTTAGACGTCATCAATTCAACGTGATCTTTGACCGGAAAATCAAATTTCGGAATCTCTCCCCATTTTTTTAATTCCACGTTGTCTTCCTCACTCTTACCCTCGGGCACCGAAACGTCAGGAATGTTTGGTACCGCAAGCATCAAGCCCTGCCACTCCTTCATTACTTCCTTTAGTTCTGATTCGCCGTCTTGAAATTCTTTTTTTAAGGCCTGCATTTCTTCAATCAGTTTCTGTTTTTGTTCGGGGTCCGAGGCCAATTTTACGACTCCTTCATTAGCTTGGTTTTGCCGGCTCTTTAAATTTTCAGTCTTGGCAAGTAACTCTCTTCTCTTTTCATCAAGAGCAATTAATTTGTCCAAATCAATTTCAACACGCTTTTTTTTGGCGCTTTCGGAAATGATTTCTTTGTTCTCTCTAATAAATTTAATGTCTAACATTGTTTAGAGTTTAGGGATAAATATAAACACTATGATAACAGAGATGTTAGAATTAATAAATAATGCCAATACCTGATGAAATAAAAGTTCTGCCGGAAAAAAAATGGCCAGCGTGTTTAAAAGAAATTGCCGACCCGCCAAAACGCCTTTTTATTCGAGGAGAATTGCCACCAGAGGATTTTACTTGGCTTTGCGTCGTTGGCTCCAGAAAATTTACCCCTTACGGCAAATCGGCCTGCGAAGAAATACTTGACGGCTTGCGCGGGGAAAAAGTAGTGATTGTTTCAGGGCTGGCGCTTGGAATGGATTCAATCGCTCATCGCAAGGCACTAGAAATTGGCCTCAAAACAATAGCAGTGCCCGGCTCCGGTCTGTCTAACAAAGTTCTCTATCCGAGCTCGCACAGAAATCTGGCGGAGAAAATAGTGGAAAAAGGCGGCTGTTTAATTTCCGAATTTGAGCCGGATTTTCAAGCCACACAATACTCCTTTCCCCAAAGAAACCGAGTTATGGCGGGACTCTCTTCGGCGGTTTTGGTGGTGGAAGCCGAAATAAAATCCGGCACCTTAATCACCTCCCGCTTGGCTTCGGAATACAACCGTGATGTCTTGGCCATCCCCGGCTCAATTTTCAGCAGAAGTTCGGAAGGGACAAATATGCTTATTAAACTCGGCGCTTATGTGGTTAGAAATTCGGCAGACTTGAGAGAATATTTGGGACTAAAAGAAGAGACAGATTTTGAAGATAAATTTTCCGATTGCACCAAAGAAGAAAAAATAATCATAGAGCTTTTACAAACACCTTTGGAAAAAGACGAGTTGATTAGACAAAGCGGACTGTCGCCGAGCCAAGCGCAAATTCTTCTTTCCGCTATGGAAATAAAAGGGATGATTAAAGAGGAGATGGGGGAGATACGGTTGAATTAGGGTATAGGGTATAGGGTTTAGGGGGGGGAAGACCAGGGCTACAGCAGGTATTTTTTGTTTTGACAAAAATAAATTTATTGTGTTATTTTGTTGACAGACAAAACATCAGAAAGCGCGTTGTTTTCTGGAGAACAGCACAAAACAAGGAGATTTGAGATGTTTGAGCGATTCCATGATCGTGCTCGCAAGGTCATGAAATTGGCCAACCATGAGGCCCAGCGCTTCAACCACGAGTACATCGGGACCGAGCACATCCTGCTCGGCCTGGTGAAGGAGGGCTCGGGCGTCGGCGCGAACGTCCTCAAGAACCTCGACGTCGACCTGCACAAGGTCCGTGTCGAGGTCATGAAACTCGTCGAGGCCGGCCCGGTGGTCACCATGTGGGGTCACATACCCCAGACTCCGCTCGCCAAGAAGGTCATCGAGTACGCCATCGAGGAGGCGCGGAGATTCGACCACAACTACGTCGGGACCGAGCACCTGCTCCTCGGCCTGATCCGCGAGTGCGACGGTATTGCAGCCAAAGCTCTCGAGCAACTCGGCGTCGGCGTCAATGATCTCGAAAAAGTAAGGAGTGAGATTCTCAAGATCCTTACTCCGCCGGGAGATGCCTGTGAAAGTGTCGAGAAGATTCAAGCCGATCTACTGGAAATCGCAAGGCGGGCTGAAAAACTGAAGCCCGAGTCCGCTCGTCTTGTCGCCAAGATGTTGAGAGTAATCGCAAAAGAGCTTCCTGAACTCTGAATGGCGCCGGCAACTCAACTTCTCTCGACAAGCTACCCGTCCCCACCCGCTCCACTCGCACCCGCGAGACGGAGCGGTTTTTTGTTTCCCATTTTTTTCTGCGATACTCTTATTTTAATTCAAGCTAAATTCAAGATTACTAAAAATTGATGGGAGAAATACGGTTGAATTAGGGATTGGGGTATAGGGTATAGCCAATAGGTTCTATTAAAAAAGCTTGGGAGCTTTGCTTTCAAGTGGTTGTCAGGCGGGGTTTGGTTTGTTATAAAGAAAGAGGACAGAGCGCAAACAAAAAGCTCGTTGCTTTTTGTAGAAAACAAGAAAGGAGATGGTATATGTTTCAGGGGCTTTCCACTACGGCCACCAAAGCGATGATTCGAGCCAATTGGTGGTCATTGCATCAAGGCCGTGACAGCATTCGACCCGAATACCTCCTGTTGGGATTAATGGAAGAGAACCCAAGCGCCAGCACGGATATACTCCAACACCTTGGTGTGAGACCGAGCGAGGCGCTTCTTAAGTTGAAAGACGCACTCGTCATCGAGAGCGCCACCCTAGAGATGCCCACTATCTTGGGTAACTTTCTTCCCCGAACACAGAGTGCCGAAAGAGTCGTTGAGTACGCCAGAGAAATGGCGCGCATACTCAACCACAAACGTGTCGGCACCGATCATCTGCTCTTCGGCCTGCTCCGCGAGACCTATGGTTGTGACGCACAGTTCCTCACGGACCTCAATCTGGATATCGATGAAGTCCACGCGCTTTTGAGGGGAAACGACAGTTCTGACCCCGAAGACGAGAGTACGGAGCAGATCGTGGCTAAACTCAAGAGAGATGCCAGACGACTTCTGGATCTTGCAGAGATTGTTCGTATCATGGGCGAACATTGATACTGACCTCATAGCCCCCGCCGCCGCACCATCCACCTCGACCGCGAGGTGGATTTTTATTAAATAAACTTTCAAGAAACAGCTGACATTCTTTATTTAATAAATCAACAGAAACAAAAAAAACTTGCAAACTACAAGAATTTTTTCTCCTATTTCTCCTAGCGCCTAGCGCCTAATCTCCTAGCGCCTACTTAATCGCTTGAATTTTAACTTTAAAGAAAGGTTGTCGGTGGCCACGCCTTTTATAATATCGGCTCTTAGCTTTGTATTTTACAACTTCAATTTTTTTGTTTTTTCCAGCTTCTTCAAAAACCGCTTCAACTTTAGCGCCATCTATGTAAGGCGCGCCAATAGTAGTATCTTTTCCATCATCAACTAAAAGAACTCTATCAAAGACAACTTTGTCGCCTTTTTTGAAATCGCCCTTTATTTTCTCAATTTTAAGAGTGTCGCCAACCGAAACCTGATATTGCTTGCCACCAGTCAAAATCACGGCAAATTCGTCCTTACTTGCCTTTACGGTTTTTTTAGCTGTTTTTGTTTTTTTGTTTTCGGCGGGCATATTGTTGTTAATTCTACACAATTAGCCGCCGATTGCAACTTTTAGCTATCTTCGTCAGCCGGCTTATCTATAAATTCAGTCACAATTCCCGGGGCTGAACCAGTAATTCGCAGAACGTCTTTGTCAATTTTATTAAGCTCTTTTGAGCCCAAATTATATTGATTAACCGTGGTTTTTAGAGAATTTCCAAGCTTTAAATTGTAGTCTTCAAAGGCCTTTATATGCTTCCCTAGTTCTCCAACTCTTTTAACAATATCTTGGGCTTTTTCCTCAATTTGGAGAGCATTTAAACCTTGCAAGACTGTCTGAAGGTAAGCTAAAAACGAGGTCGGGGAAACAATAATGACTTTATATTTAGAAGCCGCTCGTTGAATAAGATTTTCTTCTGAAATCAAACCGACCTTCCCAATAAGCAGATCGTAATAAATAGCTTCATGAGGAATGAACATAAACGCAAATTCCATGGTCCCCTTATCCGGCTGAATATATTTTGAGGTTTCAACAATACGGTTTTTCAAATCGTTTTCAAAAACCTTTTCCAATCTTTTGCGCTCCGGCTGGTCTCTTTCTTCGGCCAATCTATTGTAATTTTCCAAGGAGAATTTAGAGTCAATCGGAATTATCCTGTCTTTGACAAAAACCACGGCATCAACAATTGTTCCATCGGGAAAAGAATATTGCATTTGAAAAGATCCCGGAGGTAAAACATTTTTTAAAAGCGTTTCCAGATAATATTCGCCAAGAACTCCTCTCTGTTTTGGATTTTTTAAAATATCCTGCAAGCTTTGAAGCTGGTCGGCAAAAAAAATTACTTGTTTTCCGGTCTCTTTGACTTCGGTCAATTCTCTGGTAATTTCCTTTATAAGCTTTTGCGAATCACCATAATGAAAGCGGATAGCTTCATTGACTTGACGCGAAGTCTCGCCCATTTTTGAGTCTACCACTTTGGCAAGCTCATTCATTTGCTGTAAAATCAGATTAAGTCCGGAATCGCCTGCTTTTGAGCTATTTTTTGATTTCAAAAAAAACCAAACCAAAAAACCATTTGATAAAACCAAAACTATCGTCAAAATTATAAGAAAAGTTTCCATAATTTAATTATAACAAACAAATGAAGATAAACGACAAAATAAGGGGGGATTTAAAAAAGTCTATGATAGAAAGAGATCAGCTTAAATCCGATACTCTGAAGGGGTTGCTCGCCGCTTTTACCAACGAGCTTGTTGCCAAAGGACGTAAACCACAGGAAGTATTGGACGAAAATGATTGTTTCGCAGTCATTAAAAGGGCTGTTAAGCAAAGAAAAGATTCCATAGAACAATTCCAAAAAGGTGGGCGTGCTGATTTGGCTCTGCAGGAAGAAAAAGAATTGGAAATTTTGAAGCAATACTTGCCGGCAGAAATTGGTTTGGATGAAATAAGAAAAGTTGCTCTAGCTAAAAAAGAAGAGTTAGGAATCACTGACAAAAGCAAAATTGGAATCCTGATCGGCGTGGTGATGAAAGAATTGAAAGGTCAAGCCGACGGTGG
This sequence comes from Candidatus Paceibacterota bacterium, assembly GCA_030583745.1. Lineage (NCBI taxonomy): Bacteria > Bacillati > Minisyncoccota > Minisyncoccota bacterium. The sequence continues at coordinate 137,776 of CP129473.1, read as the reverse complement.
AGAGGTTAAAAAAATTGTTGAAGGATATTTTTCTTAAAATCTTGCGACAACCTGATTTTTGTGGAAAATTATAGGCGCGGCCCTATCGTCTAGTCTGGTCTAGGACGTCGCCTTCTCAAGGCGAAAACTCGGGTTCAAATCCCGATAGGGTCACAATTTAGAACTTTTCCCAATGCGCGTCGCTCCGCGACGAATTCGGACGGAACTGGCGCGCCGAAGCGCGCGGATTTGTCACGAACCGTAGGGTTCGTTCCAACTTTTTTGACGAAGGAGCTGATTTTGTGAAAATCAGCGGATGAGCTCAAAAAATTGGCTTGTTTCGTATCTAAAATCCACTCCCGTAGGGGTTCGACCCAATTCTTTCCCTCGCGTTCAAAATCTTTCCGCTGTTCCCGCAAAGCAAGTGATTCCCGCATCAGCTTGTCCTTCTTGGCGAGATAAATTTCCTTTGGAATGTCACCATCAATAAAGGCCGAGACAAGACGGTCAAGCTTCTCCTCGCTTGCTTTGAGTTTGAAAGAAAGATTTTGAACGCGGCTTTGCGATGAGCGGTTTTCCTCTTGCTCGAATTGCAGAACGCACTTGAGCATATAATCAGTATCCTCATCGCAAAGCGAAATTGTTTGGAGCCGTTCCTTTACGTCTGCGACAAGAGATTCCTCGCGCATATACCCTTGGTCACAATTTCCTTTCTTTTTCGTGCACCGATAGTACCGATACCGTCCTCCTGATTTCCCCGTCGCCCACTGCGCAGTGATCATGCTCCCGCACTCTCCGCAACGAAAAAGTCCAACGAAAGGAAAATTGTGGCCGGTCTTTGTTTTGCGCGGGCGTTCTCTTGTCGCTAATACCTTTTGCACGGCTTCAAACAATTTCGGGGAAAGAATTGGCGCAAAGCTTCCGTCAAACCATTCCTCCTTATGCTTCACAAATCCCAAATATGCCCTGTTGGTCAGCATTCGTTTGATGGAAGCTTTGCCAAGTGGCGTACCTTTGGAAGTACTTACTCCGTGAAGCGCCAAAAAATCGGCGAGTGATTTCAGCGTGTGCGATTTTTTCGCATACTCCTCAAAAGCGCGGACGATGATTTTGGAATGAGTCGGGTGCGGTTCGATATTCCTCGTCTTCGGATTGTTCACGTACCCGAACGGCGCTTTTGTGAGCCACTCGCCTCGCCGCACTTTTTGGCGCATCCCGCGCTTGGTGTTCTCCACCAAGTTGTCGGAGTAATACTTCGATTGACCGAACGCCACTTGCAACATAAAGAGCCCCTGCGGGGTGGGTTCAAACCAAAATGTCGGAAAGCGCAAAGACGTGATTTTCTTCTGGTCAACAAGATAGATGATGCGACCGCCGTCCACGCTATTTCTCGCGAGACGATCCGGATGCCACGCAAGAATGCCGACATTCTCCATTTCCTCTATCTTCGCCATCATCTTGTTGAACAGAGGCCTGCCCGGAGTCTTTGCGCTTTTCGACTCTTGAAATGTCTCAACAATTTCAAGATTTTCTTTACGTGCAAACTCTCGCAATTCAAAAAGTTGAGCCTCGATAGACATGACCTGCTTGTCATCATCTTCCGTCGATTTGCGAGCGTAAAGAAAATATTTTGGTTTGGACATAGATTTTTTTTAGATACGAAACAAGAGACAAATCCGCGCGCTTCGGCGCGCCAGTTCCGTCCGAATTCGTCGCGGAGCGACGCGCATTGGGAAAAGTTCTAAATTGTGACGATATTATAGCCTTTGCTCGAACCTATTTCGAGTCAAAGACCGACTGACTTCGCACGCGCGGAGCGCGTGGTGGCTTGGAACTACATCGTACGCTCCGATCGCGTGGTGATGCCAACTCATGCTGCCAGCGCCTCGACAAGCTCGGCGCTCCGCCCTCGCCCCGTTTCCGCTCTCCATGCTTTTTCTTTTTTCGCGGGGGGATTTTTTTAAAAATTGAATGGGCGGAAAACGGGGCTCGGGCTTAGACTATACGTCACTTATAGTCTGTAGCCCTATTTTACTCAAAAAGATATGATGTAGTCAATAAGTTACCAGACTTTGCATGTCAAATATTAAGAAACAATTAGGACAGAAAATTAAAGAACTTCGCTTGGAGGCGGGTATTTCGCAGGAAAAACTCGCTACAAAAGCGAAACTGCACAGAACATACATGAGCGATATTGAACGAGGCGAGCGCAATGTTTCTGTTGAGAATATAAAAAAGATATCAGACGCTCTGGATGTGGATCCTGATGAGCTTTTGCGATTCAAATAATTATGAAATACCCGGAAATAGAAATAACAAAAGATGATCTTAGAAAAATTGTTTACTTCATTCTAATGAAGTTTAAAGGCGACCCGCTTCATCGCCAGGGCACTTCTGCTAAAAGAGATTTAATCGGCGGTTATATTGAAAGGTGGTTCAATAAAATCGCAGAAACAGTTATCTTTGAAAAATTGCTGGAGGATAACAAATATAAAGTTATTTCAGATTATTTTATATATGCTAACGACTCTGATAAGAACGCGCCTGATATTCTCGGACTTCAAACTTCCGACGGAAAGACTATTCCTTTTGTAAAATACAATAACGGAACCTGGACAAATATTGATGGCATGCCGAGGATCGAGGTTAAAGTTGTGCGGAAAGATCAGGCGTTACTTGGGGTACGGGAACCGCAAATGATTGATGATTATTATGCATTTATTGAGTCCGATCTGGAGGGAGATTATTTGACATCGCTGTTTGAAGAAGAAACATTTGCTGACAAATATTTTGAGGAGCTTAAAATGAGCGACGAATTTATTGAAAGCGACAAAGACAAACAAATTATTCCTCATTCTACTGTTTCTAAAACCGCAAAAGTTGGCACAATGCGCTTAATTGGCATTTACACAAAAGGCGAGGTTCAAAATAATTTCACGCTTTGCAAAAAGGATGTGAGCCCGTACTATTTTGCCGGCGCTGAAAATAAAGATCCTCGCGGGGCAAATCTTAAAGAGAAAATGGTTTTGGACGGAAACAATAGGTTTACCTATACATACGATAAAGGATATGTTTGTCTTCCGTTCGCTATTGAAAGTGAAAACAAAACAGAGATAACAATTCTAAAGAAAAACAAAGGCTCTTTGTATATACATTCTACAGATGATATTAGAATTAGTGGAATTCCTGTTCAAAAAGGTAACATTGTCATCAACCTCAATAAATTTGACCGGAGCTCTAAATGGAATGAGAACATTGCGCTAAAATACACGCTTGAGAAATTTGGCAATGACTCCACGCAAGATCTTGTGGATCTGTTTGATAAGATATCAACTAACTAACGGCGTTCAGCATCTCTTTTGCCACGGCTTCTATTACTGGCACAGAAACCGAATTTCCTGCCTGCTTGTACAGTGCAGAGTCAGCCAATTCTGGAAGCTTGTAGTGTTTTGGAAATCCCTGAATTCTAAAACACTCTAAAGGGGTTAGTTTTCTTATTCCTTTTTTATCTTTGATAATCGGAACATTATGCCCGCCGGTTCCCATATTTGCGGTAAGCGTTGGGCATACTCCGCTTTTGTTTTCCCGGACATATTTCCTCCTCCACTGATAAACCGTTCCTTCTTTTTTAACATCGTCTTTTAACCTTGGGAATAGGGGTTTTCCATTGTAATAATATTTTTTATCCACCTCGTCCTCTAGCATGTCGGTAACGCTTACAGCTAGTTTAACGGGCTTAGGATATTCAAACCTTTCAAAATGCTTTTTGTCCCTAAATCCAACAATATAAATTCTCTCGCGATTTTGCGGAATGTTTCCGTACTCCATAGTGTTGAGAACCTTTGCATGGACATGATAACCTAGACCCTCAAGAGTTTCTTTAATAATTTTGAAAGTCCTGCCTTTGTCATGGCCCATTAGATTTTTTACATTCTCTAAAAGAAATCCTGTCGGCTTTCTTGCTTCTAACATTCTTGCTATGTCAAAAAATAAATTTCCGCGACCTTTCTCATCTCCAAATCCCTGCCTATATCCGGCAATAGAGAACGCCTGGCACGGGAAACCCCCGAGGAGAAAATCAAATTCAGGCAAATCTTCGATGCCAATTTTTCTTATGTCTTCTACGACGAGCTTTGAGGTGTCAAAATTAAGATCATAAGTGTCCTTGCATTGCGGTTCAAAATCATTTGCAAACACAGTTTCAAAACCGACTTTTTCAAATCCGAGACGTATTCCTCCTACACCAGCAAACAAGTCAACGGTCTTATAGCCATTTTTCTGAATTTTTTTATCCTCGGGACGATTATCAATATTTCTGATAACCTGCACAACGACACCTCGCACTTCCACCTCTTTGCGATAAAAAGGGAGCATGCTCTGATTTGCCGGTTCAAGTTTAAATCTGTTTTTCTCCCTATATATTTTTTTCAACGTAGCCTCATTGTCATCGATTATTGCTACTACAGTTTGTCCGTTTTCAGCCACTGACTGCTTTTTTATGATAACAATATCTCCATCAAAAATACCTTCATCAATCATACTCTCTCCAGTTACTCGCAAGGCATAATGATCATCGCTATTTTTCACTACGCTTCGGCTTACACCGATATGTCTCTCAATATTCTCTATTGCTTCAATCGGCTGTCCGGCGGCAATCATTCCAACAACGGGAATTCTTATAGAGTCAGTTTCTCCTTTTATTTTAAGACCTCGGACGGATTTTTCATCTTTTTCTAAATAACCTTTTTCAACTAAAGCGTTTATATGCTGATGAATAGTAGAAACTGATTTTAATTTAAACTTTTTCCTTATCTCGTCTATTGTGGGAGAAATGCCTTTCTTCGCTATATAGGAGTCAATGAAATCGAATATTTGCTTTTGTCTTATGGTAAGAGATCTCATAATTTATAAAAAGTTATATGTTATAATATAAGCATATTATAACCGAAAGAATACCGAAAACTACAGCGAGTTATCCACAGATTTTCTATTGCTGAATAAGCCGGTTAATGTATAATATTTTACAGTGGGCTTCGGCTCACGACTTCCTGCGAGGGAAAAGAATTATGCACGCCATAAACTTTACTCTTGCAGGTCGCCACCTACCGATTAGGAAAGTCTATCAACTTCGGTTGACGAACGGACTGAAAAGTAGTACCCTTAATGGTGAGGCTATCGCTTCGGCAGTAGCCTCTACCCTTAAGGGAGCACGATCTTTCGGAACATGCACTGGTTCGAGTCCAGTGAGGTCGTCTATCATAGAAAATTATGTGAACCTGCAACTGCTTTTAACTCAAGAACAAATCGCAAGTGCATTTAAGAGTTTGAGACGTAAAGTATTTCGCAAAAACTTTTCAGATTTAAAAAGATTTTCAGGAATAGAGGAGCGGGAGCTAAATGATCTAGGGAAATACATAAAGAAGATAAGTGTAGCCGAATTCTACTCGAAAGAATTACGGCGATTTTCTTTCTTACCATATTCTGGTTTGAAAATAAGAAAATCTAACGGAAAATATAGACCCCTTCTTATCCCTTCTTCAAAAGACCGGATCGTTTTATCAGCCGTATTTCCAAAAGTTTGTAATATTCTAAAACCAGCCTTAGAGGAATACGGTGCACTTGGACTTGGTATTAAGAAAGAAAAAGACACCAGTGAATGTAAGCGAATACTCAATGAAATACAGAGAGCTTTAAAAAATGGCGAGGCTCGCTATATTTTAAAATTAGATTTTAAAGATTTTTTCTCATCCATTGATAGAAGTATTTTATTAAAGCAACTGAGTAAAAAATTCAGAGGCAAAGATCAACGCAGATTATTTCGATTAATAAAGGTATCCATAGAAAATAAAATTGAGGCAGATTCAGATTTTCATGGAACATTTGGACACCTTAAACTAAAGACCACTGGCATTCCGCAGGGTCTTTCATACTCACCATTTCTCTCAAGTTATTACGCCTTACCACTTGATAAAATTCCTAACAAAGTAAAAGGGTGCAAGGGTTTCAGATACCTTGATGACATGATCGTTCTTTCAAAAAGTGAAGGTCAAGCAAATAATGTATATGAGTTAATTAAATCAGGAAGCGAGAAACTTAAATTGAAATTACACCCACTTGAGGTTGGTAGTAAAACACAGTTATTAAATATTGATGGAAATAGTTTCGAATTCCTTGGGGTTGGTATTTCGAAAAATAGTCTTTTCATTCCCAAGGAGGCAATCCAGGAATTTAAAAACACTTTTGAGCGCGAAATTGTAAATGTTGGTATCGTCAAAAAATTTGATTTTGGAGAAGTAATTAAGGCATACAAATCTTTTGCTGGCGGTTGGGTCAATCATTACAAATCTATTTGCCCAGACAGCTTCGTCGAGGTTGAAAAAGAACTACTCACTTATTTAGATCAATACATTGAAAAACACAGGACCAGAAAGACGATAAAAGAGTTTTTTGGAGATTATCGCTTAACCCTTAGCAAACCATTTTTGAGAATAAAATAGAAAATCCTCTGAAATGCTGGCAGGAAAAGTTTAGCGGTTACTTACTATTTGTGTTTCGTCTTATCAACGAGCACAAAGGTTCTCGCCTTTCCTCCATGAGGTGGAACGCGATCGCCTCTAGACAATGTAATCTCGAGGGTTTTTGTACCCTCGACTCTATACTGTCCAGATTTTTTAGCAGTACCGCCTGTTTTGACTTTAGTCATAACAATCGTTTCGCTTAATTCTGGTAATCCAGGGGCTCGACCTGCTACGCGCCCCCGAGTCAATGCTCGAAAAAGCACTGACCAGGGGGGAGGAGGTGAGATGATCCCCTAAGATGCAGAAAAGGGCGCTCCGACTATCCCGCCAGCATTTCAAAGGACTTCAATTGTTGAATTATAACTCTTGTTTTTATTTTTTCAAAAAAATGTTAATGTAAACAGTAATGTTTAATACGAGGCACAGAAGATAAAGAATTCCCCCAGCGCATTTATGCGCTTCTTTCTCTTTGCCCTCGTAAGCTAATGGATAAACTGTCGGGCCTCTACCCCGATCTTGGAGGTTCGAATCCTCCCGAGGGCACTTGCATTTTGCAGGGAGTCCCGCCCGCTTGCGGGCGGGGTTTGTGCGCGCACGGGTGGGAGCCGTGTACTAACACGGCCTGGGGCAAGCACATAAGGCAGAGCCCTCGGGCTATTTCCGCTAGGAGCGTCCAGGGCTAAAGGACGAGCGCCGACGTTATATTGCAAAACAAAGTATCGTAGCGGAAGCGACACCACGAAAGAAATATTGAAAACGAGGATGGGGGTTGTGCGAAGGCGGACTCCGAAGGCACGTCAAAGCGAGAGAGAAACTCACGACGTACCTTGTTATCTGTACGGCACCGTACACTCCGAACGACCACTGCGAGGAGGAGCCCGAAGCTGGGGGAAGGATTCCTTCCTTCCCCCAAACTGCGTGTCGCCCGAGCAAGCGCCTAGCAAGGCGCACTTGCGAGGAAAAGCGACACTCCTAGGCATCTAGGCGCTCGTAGCCCTAGCGGAAATAGCCCGAGGTGGATGCCGAGGGTGCCGTCCCTTTAGCCATGAACGCAAAATTGATAGAATAGATCCGAGGCACCACTGAACGAATGACGCCACGCTTCACCCTTTTAGGTGAAGCCCGACCGAGCCCCGTTTTCCGCCCATTCAATTTTTAAAAAAATCCCCCCGCGAAAAAAGAAAAAGCATGGAGAGCGGAAACGGGGCGAGGGCGGAGCGCCGAGCTTGTCGAGGCGCTGGCAGCATGAGTTGGCATCACCACGCGATCGGAGCGTACGATGTAGTTCCAAGCCACCACGCGCTCCGCGCGTGCGAAGTCAGTCGGTCTTTGACTCGAAATAGGTTCGAGCAAAGGCTATAATATCGTCACATTCAGAAACTTGGTCGGAAGTAAGCGCAAAATCTGGGCGCGCCGAAGGCGCGCTGTATGGCGAGGGAATGAAAAAGTAACCTTCTCTTTTTCTCTCTTTGCCAACTAGCAAACCACATCTTAAACAAAAATTTTTATCAGAAACGCCAGCTTTGTTCTTGCCTTACCAAAAGTTCTTCTTTTTTCATCGGATCATTCATGATTTCTTCAACTGCCCGCTCCATTCTAGCTGATTGTGAACCTTTTACTAAGACGATGTCGCCTGGCTGAACCATAATTTCCACTTGTTTTCCGGCTTCTCTGGAATCGCCAAAATTAAAAATTTTTTCAGGCGAAAACCCCCTTTCTAAAGCGCCATCATTGATGCATTTTGCTCGAACACCAACAGTAAAAATAAAATCGGCAAACTCGGCCACTAAAGCTCCGGCTTTTTTATGTTCGTCAATTGAATAGCGTCCTATCTCCATCATATCGCCCAAAATTACAATTTTTCTTCCAGCGCACTTGATAGATTTCAAAGTATCAAGCGATTCAAACAGGGCAACCGGAGAAGAATTGTAGCTATCGTCAATAATAAGAGAATTTTTTACACCTTCTAAAATCTTCATTCGGCCCGGCTGACTTCTATAATCAAGAAGACCTTCAATTGCTTTTACTGGATTACCACCTTGAGACAAAATGGCCGTAACCCCGGCCAAGACAGCATAAACTTGCTGACGGCCAACTGTGTCGTAAATCGTGGCTGGTACACTTGAACCATCAAAATTAATTTTGAAATTTATACCCGAAGGAAAACCAGTTTTTCTATCATAAATAATTGCATAGTTTGAAGCAGAGACTCTGGCTTTTTTGTCAAAACCATAAGACAACTTGGTCAATTCTTTTCTGTCCTCAATCTCCCTTCTTATAATTTCATCATCGTAATTGTAAACTGCAACGCCCTGCTCCGACCTAAGAGATTTTAACAAAAACATTTTTTCTTTTAAGACTGATTGCGGTGAATCAAAAAACTCAACGTGAACCGGCACTTCGCTCATTCTGGTGAAGATCGCAACGTCAGTTTTCAGCCAATTTGAAATTTCCTCTATGTCTCCCGGCCTGTCAGCCCCAACCTCGAGAATTAGCCACCTCGGATAATGATTTGGTAAAATAATTAAAAATAAGCCGTCCAAAACAACCTTAAGCCAAGATAGCGGATTTCTCCACCCACTTTTTTGGCCACCGATAATTGAAAGTGGAATCCCAACTTCGCTGTTAAAACTTTTTGGACTTTTTTCGGCATAGAACAATTTAGAAAAAAGAGCGTGAACTGCATCTTTGGTGCCGGTTTTGCCGACACTGCCGGTGATAGCAACAATCTTCGGCTGATATTTTTTGATTATCAGCTTAGATTCAAAAGTAATAAGATGAACAATGGTTTTTTTAAGAAAATCTTTCATATCTTGCAGGCCGTCATTATCTGTCCGGCGTTATTTCATAATAATTGATGAGATATTTGGCAATATCCATAAACGGCACAGATAAAGATTCGGAAGCATATCTTACGCCTTTCGGATCGTAAGTAAACAGAAAGACCAAAAATTTAGCGTCGAAAGCGGGGAAATAACCAAAAAAAGTATGCAAAAACCTGTCGTCATAATAACCTCGCCCGCCTTCCTTCGCTACTTGGGCGGTACCGGTTTTTGCCGCGATACTATAATTTTCCATCTTCAAACTGCCCCCTAAAAGCGCTTCATCAAAAGTTTTAACCAGCATTCTGCTTATCTCTTCTGAAGTTTCCGGTTTTAAGACTCTTTTACCAGATTGATAAGAAATCTGGCGCGAAAAACCATTTTTGTACTGAACCTTTTTTGTTAAATGAGGATTGATTAGATAACCGCCGTTAGCCAAAACCGACAAAGCGCGGGCTGTTGAAACCGGAGTTAAAGCAATGCCTTGTCCGAAAGAAGCGGTGGCATATTCCAAATCTCGACTACTGCTCAAGTTGGAAACAATATTAACGGCTTCGTTTGGCAAATCAATTCCAGATGCTTCTCCCAGACCAAAATCAAACATGTATCTGGCAAAATTTTGATTACCCATTTGCTGGACAATAAAAGATGCGCCGGTGTTTAAAGATTCGTTTAAGACTGTCTGCATATCAACAAGTCCGCGCCCACGACCATCGTGATTTGAAATCTGGCGATTGTTCAAAGTTATAACCCCTGGATCAAAATAAGTAGATTCCGGTTTAATTGTGCCAAAATCCAAACCCGCGGCTAAAGTCAGAGCTTTGATAATTGAACCCATCTCATAGACATTCTCGACCAACGGATTAATAAAGATTGAATTTGAAGACTCTTTTCCATAATTGTTTGGGTCAAAATCCGGATGGGAAGCCATTGCAACAATCGCTCCGTCTTTGGGATTTATCACAATCGCCCCAGAATAACGTGAATTAAAATTTTTGTTTAAATCTCTTAACTCTTCTTCAACAAAAGCCTGAACTTGTGGTTCTATTGAGACTAAAACATCTCCCTCCTTCTCCTGAACTTCCGCAATGGAAACGCTGTCTTTTATACCAGCAAAAACCTCTGCAAAGAAATTTACAAAAACTGATTGGTTTTCTCTCTTTAAAGTATTTTCATAATATCTTTCGATGCCATATTGGCCAACTCGACTATGCTCCACAAAACCAACAAAACCCAAAGCATGGGAAGCTAAGTTGCCAGCTGGATAAACCCGCTCTTTTTGATGTTCAACACTAACACCAATCAAATTCAATTTTTTTATTTTTTCAGCGGTTGCAACATCAAGATTAGAAGCAATTTTTTGATAATCCCCACCCTTGCTAAGCTTTCCAATAAAATCTTCCTCGTCCAAATCGATAATTGAAGAAATTTGGTAAAACAAGAAATCATGGCTTCTTATTACAGAAGGATTGACCACGACCGAAAAACTGTTCTTTTGCAAGGCGGCTGGAAATGATGTTCCATCCTTATTGGTAAAGAAAATTGAACCGCGATTAAAAATATTAGTTTGAGGAAAATAATACTGTTTCTCGGCTCTTTCTTTGTAGACTTCACCTTGTAGAATTTGCAAATGATAAAGTCGAAAAACCAAAATCAGGGCAAAAGCCGAAATACCAAAAAACAAAAGCCAGATTCTGAAGGCTGGCGATTTTTTATTTTTCATAGACCTGATTTAACTCAATTCTCATTGAATATTAGCCGTCCCAAGTATTGTAGCAACTGATTTTCTAGAAATAAACCTGACGTCACGAGCTTCGTCAAAACCCAACGAACGAGCCAAATTCATATTTATTTCATTTTTCTTTGAGAGAAGCTCAAATTCTAATTGCCCAACCTGAAAATTCAAGAGATTTATTTCTTTATTAATCTTCACTCGTTTGGCAGTACTGAATACAGTCAAATTTACGCTCAATAAATAAGATAAAACAAGAACAGAAGCCAAAAAAAATAAAAACCAAGACACGGGTTTCTGCCTTCTTTTGAAAACTGTTATGGTTTTTGACAAAGTGTTCATTTTTTTAAATTTTTTCTATTACTCTTAATTTTGCGCTCCTACTTCTTGAATTGATTTTTATTTCTTCAAAACTTGCAGTTAGAGGTTTTTTTGTTATCAATTTGCCCTTACCGTTTTTTTCAAGTTCTTTAAAATTTTTCTTTACTATCCTGTCTTCCAAACTATGAAATGATATGACTGCCAGCCGACCACCAACTCTCAACCTCTCAAACGCCTGACCTATCCCCTCTTTCAGCGATTCAAGTTCGTCGTTTACAGCTATCCGAATCGCTTGGAAAGTTTTAGTCGCCGGATGAATTCTTTTGTGTCGGTAAAATTTCGGGGTCGCATCTTCAATCACTTTGACCAAATCAAGGGTGGTTTTTATAGGCCCCTTCTTTCTTTCTTTCACAATCTGCTCGGCAATTTTTCTGGCAAAAGACTCTTCGCCGTAATCTCTAAGAATTTTTTCAATTTCATCTTTCGGCCAGCTGTTTACTATTTCATAGGCAGTCAATGATCCTTCCAACTCTTTTTTCATCGTCATGAGAAGCGGCTCGTCTTTTTGGAAACTAAATCCCCTGCCCGAAATATCAATGTGCATGGAGGACATTCCGATATCAAACAAAATCTTGTCAACTTTCTGAATACCCAATTCATCCATGGTCTTGGCAAGATTTCGGAAATTTTCAATCTTAACTTCAAACTGACAACCGCCGATTTTCAGATTTTCTTCCGCCAAACTTAGAGCTTCTTCATCCGCATCAATAGCAATTATCTGAAGCCAAGGGAACCGTTTGCAAATTTCCAAACTATGCCCGCCTGCTCCAACAGTCGCATCTAGAAAAATCTTGTCTTTATCAGTAAATCCTAAGCAGTCTATTGTTTCTTTTAAAAGAACGGGAACGTGCATATATTAGTCTCTAGGCTCTAGGTCCTAGGCTCTAGAAATTAGAAATTGTCTAACGCCTAAAGCCTAATTCCCTAACGCCTAATTAAAACGCTCCGATTTCTCCCAATTTTTCAGCTAAAATATCGGCTTCTTTGTCTATCCTGTTTTTGTATTCAGTCCAACGGTTTTCGTTCCAGACTTCTATTCTGTTTCCTACACCGGCAAAAACAATTTTTCCTTTCAGATCAGCGAAATCTCTCAAATGCTCTGGGATAAGAAATCGCCCAGCGTTATCAACTTCCATTTCAACAGCCGAAGACAGGAAAAATCGGTCAAAGCTTCTTTTGTCAGCTCGTCCCATCCCTGAATCAGAAAGTTTCTGTGCGATTTTTTGCCATTCAGACAATTCGTAGATAAATAGACAATTATCAAGACCTCTTGTCGCGATTATTTTCCGACCAACCGCCTTCCTGAATTTGGAAGGTAAAGAGACCCGCTTTTTATCGTCCAGGGTGTGGATGTATTCGCCGATAAGTAACATATTTAAGCTCGTTTAACTTTGACCCTCCGACCAATTTTCTTATTACAAAGAACCAGGAATTCAAGCGGGAGCTTGTTGTTTTTAAAATGGACAGTGTAAGTTCTCTTAACTATTTTCATATTTCCCACTTTATCCCACTTCAAGGGAAAATATACCACAAAATTCCAAAATACTGAAAAGAAAGTTATCCACAACTGTGCCTAACACCAAAAAACCGCCAGAAGGCGGTTTTTTGGTGTAGATTTATAGGTTTCTTATTCTCTCGGCCTCATCAGAGGAAATAGTTGGGTTTCTCTAACTGGAAGTCCAGCTAATGTTGCAAAAAGTCTTTCTCCATATGCAAAACCAAAAGTTGGTGGCATACCGTATTCAAGCATTTCTACGAATTCCCAATCAGCCATCATCGCCTCTTCATCCCCTTCTTCAAGAAGTTTTTGTTGAATTTCAAATCTCTCTCTTTGGTCAAGCGGATCATTTAACTCCGAAAATCCATTTGTCATTTCCGCTCCGGCTAAAAGAAGCTGGACTCTTTCAGTTAACTTTGGATTATCTTTTTTAGCTTTTGACAGTGGCGAGACTATTTTAGGATGATTGATAAGCCAGGCCGGACCGCTAATTTGTTTGCGACAATATTTCCATAAAGTATCTGTTAACCTTTCTCTATTATCACCATCATATTTAACTTCTAATTCATCGAGTTTATCTTTCATTTCTTTTTCAGAAGCATTCAAAATATCAATCCCCGCCATTTTCTTTACCGTCTCAACATAATCTATTCTCGGCCACTTACTTTCCAAATCAAATTCATGACCTTTGGCGGAAAACTTGTAAGTTCCAAAAACTTTATAGACAACTGTTTTTATCATTTCTTCAGTTAAATTCATACCTTCTTCATAATCCATGTAAGCGGCATAAAATTCCACGTTGGTAAACTCTTGCAGATGTTCTGGACTCGTACCTTCATTTCTGTAAACTCGGCCGATTTCAAAAGTTTTTGGAAAACCGGCGGCCATCAAGCGCTTCTGCCACAATTCACCAACAGAAATTCGGAGATAAACATCCAAGTCAAAGTCATTATGATGGGTTTGAAATGGTCTGGCTTCAGCGCCACCCGTTGTTAATTCAAGTGTTGGGGTTTCAACTTCAAGAAAACCTCTTTCAATAAGAAAATTTCGAGTCTCATTCCAAAACTTAGCTTTTTTCTCAAATAAACTTCGAAGATCTTTATTCAAAAGCAAATCAAGAAATCGCTTTCGATACCTTTCATCTTCGTCTTTGAGGCCATACCATTCATCCGGAATTGGTAGCAAGCTCTTGGAAAGCATTGTCCAGAAATTGGCGGCTAAACTCTTGGCGCCGCGCTGAGTTTGAAAAGCTTTGCCTTTTACTTCGACGAAATCTCCAAGGTCTGTTGTGTGTTTGAAAAGCTCGTAAGATTTTTCTCCAACTTCGGCTTCTGAAAGAAATATTTGAACCTTTTCCGTACCATCAAAAATATCTAAAAAGGTTGAGCCCCCGTGGCTACGGATTGACATAATTCTGCCTGCTAAAACATGCTCCTCTGCCGAAGAAAGATATTGATCAAAATTTTCTATAAATTGAGAGATTTCAAGATCTCGCTCTGTTTTGGCCGGATAAGGATTAAGACCGTTTTCTTTTAAAATTTCTATTTTTTTAAGACGCTCTGATCTAATGTTTTCTAGAGTAGACATTGCCTTTAAAAATTTTAATTACGCTGATTATTTTAGCATACCTAAAGCCCCCGCCCAAAGGGCGGGGGCTTTTATGGAATAACTACTTCACCGAGATAATCTTGTATTTAGCGGCCCCGGTCGGAGTTTTAAAAGAAAATTCGTCCCCTTTCTTTCTTCCTAAAACAGATTCTCCGAATGGAGACCTAACAGAAATCTTGCCAACCGACATGTCGGCTTCTTCAGAACCAACTATAGTAAAAGTCTTAGATTCATTTTCTTTATCTCTTTGAACAACGACTGTAGAACCTATCGAAACTTCCTTTCCACCAGACGAAGATACTATGCTCGCGTTCTTCAAGAGATTTTCTATCTTCACGATCCTGTCTTCCAAATTTGCCTGTTCTTCTCGAGCTTCGTGGTATTCCGCGTTTTCGGACAAATCGCCAAGAGATCGAGCATACTCAAGCTGTTCGGCTATCTCTTTCCTTTTATCTTTTTTGAGATACTCCAACTCTTTTTGAAGCTCATCAAACTTTTCTTGAGTTAAATATTCTGTAACTTCCATCTTATTTTTGCTTAATTTTAGTGAGATGAATTGTATCAACAGGGTCAAAAAAGTCAACTAAAATTGGGGTTTGGGGTATAGGCACCATGGTTGGCTTTCCAATCAAAGCACTTCTCCGCAACTGTCGGAGGTACATCGTGAGGCAACAGTGCCGAGCAAATAGCCGCTGCCCTTCCAGATCCAAATAACACGGAGGGAAAAGAGAACAGCACAAGAACGAGAGTTCTGGTTCACGACAGCCCGCAACACTCCGACACGTAGTCGGAGTGTTTTTTTATTTAAAATACTCCGGTGTATTCTGATTCATCCAATCCAACAACTGCCTCATCACATAAACCCCACCGGTGGTATTACTATACGGACCCCTTTCCATAACTACAACAAAAGCATATTTCGGATTTTCAAACGGAAAAAATCCAACAATCCAAGAGTGGATAAAGGACCTGCCTATTTCAGCTGTTCCTGTTTTTGCTGCCACTGAAACGTAAGGAACATTTAACCCAGACGCTGTTCCTTTTTCAACAGCCCGCCTCATTCCCAATCTTGTAATTTCAAAAGATTCCCTTGTCAGTGACAGACTATAAGAGTCTTTATTCCCTTCCCCTCCCTTCAGTAAAGATGGTGTTAAAAGATTGCCACCATTAGCCAAAGCCGAAACGGCTCTTAAAATTTGAATTGGAGTAACCTGAAAACCGTATTGTCCGATTGAGGTATTATAGGTATCACCAAGTCTCCAGTCATCGTCAAAACGAGATTTCTTCCACTCTGGATTCGGAATAGTGCCGGAAACTTCGCCTGACAATTTAATTTTGGTTATTTCGCCAATCCCAAAGTCCGAAAGATATTTATTAATTTTACTGATTCCAAGACCTCTCTGTTCACCAAACCCACCGCCAATGTGGTAGAAATAAATATTTGAAGAAAAAGCTAGGGCATCAATCATATCCACCCAGCCATGTGCTTTCCAATCAGTAAAATATGAGAATTGTCCGGGGACATATGGGTTCGGTACTGCCATTCGGTCAGTGCTTAAAATCTGTTTTTTTGGATCTATGACTCCTTCATTCAAAGCAGCGACCGAGAGGAAGGGCTTGACCACTGAACCCGGAGCATAAAGACCGCCAATTAGTCGATAAAGAAAAGGGTTATTCTTGTCGTTCAAATAACTCTCAATCTCCTCCTGTTTACCGTTACTTAGAATCTCTGAACTATATTCTGGAAAACTTGTCGCGGCGATAAGCTCGCCGGTTTTGACATTCATAATTGCACCGGACCCACCTTGATAGTTGAAGGTCCCAGCGGTTTTAGAAATTATTTCAAATAATTTAGCTTGGATTCCAGCATCAATAGATAAATAAACATTATTGCCATCTTTCGGCGGTTTGGTAACAGCTTGAGAATGAATTTCATTAAAAGCATCGGTTTCAACAATCTTCAAACCATTTTCTCCAAGTAAGATTTCGTTAAAAGCAAGTTCAACACCGCTCTTACCAACATAATTGGTTTCCCAGTAAAAACCGTGCTTGTCTTTACTTGGGTATTTAACATAACCTAAAAGGTGAGAGAAACCCGGGATTTCAAGATACTTTCTTTTTGAAAAATCTTCAGTGTCATCCCTGACATTAAAGACCAACTCCTGACCGTTACGGTCATAAATTATTCCGCGATTAGAAAATATAAAAGTGTAACGAAGACGATTATTCTCGCTCCTTTCAAGAAAAGCTTCGCCCTGTTGGACCTGTAAAAACCAAGTTCGAGCAAAAAGTAAAACACTTATGGTAACAAAAAACACAAACACCAGCTTCAAAGATTTTTTAGAAATTGGTTTTTCAAGCCGACCTTCGAATTGATCAGTGTCAAAATTCGGCAGATTACTCGCATCCAAAAGTATCTCATCCGGAGTAATTTCAATATTGTGCCTTCTCTTAAACCAGTATTTTATTTTTTTACTCCACCAGCTAATCATTGATAAATATTATTTTACGTTTCAAGAATTCTGATAATAAAAAAATTAGGAACATAACAAAAGTTACCCAATACATACCTAAAAACCAACTTTCAGTTGAATACAAAATATCAAAAAACCAAGCGACTAAAACTGCTTCTAGATAAAGATGAAAATAAAATAGAAAAAAAATGGAAAGCAAAAAAAGTGTCCACCAAGGCAGAATAAAGACGGATGCCAAAACTAGCAAATTGGCTAGAATTCTTAAAAAATGTTTGTTGAGTAAAAAACTCATATCTTTAAATACAAAATAACAATGATTTAGTCCGCCCCTATTTCAACCGCTACCCACCTTATTTCTGAAAGATTGACCGGCAACCTGAAAAGTATTTTCTTAAAAGAACCAGTTTCGGTCTGTTCAACTTCCTCAATCTGACCCAAAAGTTTTTGTGGCAATCCGGGCACAACCAAAAAATCACCAACTTCCACTTCTACCTCTTGTGGTAGACTTGCCTGAAAATTTCCGCCACCTCGACCAACAACTACAACCGGCAGATTAACTCTCTCAATGAAAGCAGAGATTTCAAAACCGGGAGAAGAAACAATTTTAACTTTTGAAGTTTTGTTAAAAACCTCGTCAACAAACCCGAGTAAAACATTTTCAAAAAAAACTTTTTCCCCACCGACAAGCCCGTGCCTTCTGCCAATATCAATTATAAATACATCATAAAGCGACTGTGGGGGTCTGACCAGAACAGAAGCTGAAATCGCCTCTTGATTATCCTCACGATTCAAGAGGGCTTTCAGATTCCTGTTTTCCTCTACCATTGATTCAAACTCTTTCAAGTTTAAATTTGCAAGCAGAAGTTCGTCTTTTAAAATTCTAATCTCTTCGGCTTGCTTAATCCTAGAATTGAAGAACGAACCGAGAAAATAAAATTTTTCCGACGATGCAAGTCCGGCTTTCCAAACAGGAAAACCAAGTGAGTTTAAAAAGTTTTTGCCTAAGCTCCCGATTGCGCCGGAAAAAAAGAAAGCGATAAGTACAAGAAAAACCACCACAATCACAAACTTCGTGGCTCTCTTCGGTCTTTTGTCAGCGGGCCGGAGGTAATTCATTGTCATTTACAATCAAGACCTCTTTATAATAATCCAAGTTCTCCAAAATTATTCCGGCGCCCCGAGCTACCGCCGTCATCGGCTCATCAGCAATAAAGACCGGAATTTTTAGCTGGCTTTTCAGAAGCTCTGACCATCCTCGTATAAGAGAGCCACCACCGACCAGGTAAACACCGCGTTGCATAACATCCGACAAGATTTCTGGCGGAGTTGTCTCCAAGACTTCCTTAATTGCGTCAAGAAGAGCGGCGATTGAAGATGAGATTGCCTCTCTTATGTCTGAACTGGTAATTATCACTTCTTTCGGCAGACCCGTCACCAAATCTCGGCCCTTTATGACAGATTCAATCGTCTCGCCATCGGCAACTGACCCGACTGCAATTTTCACAGCTTCAGCCGTTTTCTCACCAATTAAAATTTTAAATTCGCTCCTGATATAAGAAATTATGTCTGAATTTAATTTGTCTCCGGCAATCCTTAGATTTTTTGAACGAACAACACCGCCAAGAGAAATCACAGCGATGTCGGTTGTTCCTCCTCCGATATCAATAACCATTGAGCCAACCGGATCCATTACCGGTAGATGAATTCCAATGGCGGCTGCCACCGGTTCCTCAACAATGTGAACTTCTCTAGCGCCAGCGTTTTTAGTGGCATCTCTTACCGCCCGAATTTCAACCGAGGTGATTCCAGACGGTACACCAACAACCACTCGTGGACCAAAAAATTTCTGTGCACCCTTCTGCGCTTTATTAACAAGATAAGAAATCATTTCTTCGGTCACTTCAAAATCAGAGATAACTCCATCTACAAGTGGTCGGACGGCAGTAATATGAGCCGGTGTCCGGCCGAGCATTTGCTTGGCTTGTTCACCAACCGCGACCACCCTTCCAGTCTTTTGATTGAGAGCAACAACGGATGGCTCGTTTATGACAATTCCCTTACCACGCAAATAGACCAAAGTATTGGCTGTCCCAAGATCAATACCAATATCGTTTGAAAAAGTCCCACTAATCTTTTTAAAAAGATTATTCATCGAATTTTTTAAATAATTGACTCTCGGTTAGAAAACTTATTTTGCCACTTTTTCTTTCTTTGACCTCCAACTTTCCTGTCGCTTCAGTTTTTTCGCTAATAATAATTCGCCAAGGAATACCTATTAAATCTGCATCTGCAAACTTCTCTCCAGCCGTTGCCTCTCGATCGTCAAAAAGAACTTCAATGTTCTTTTTAACAAATTGATTGTAAATCACTTCAGCTTTTTTGCGTGTTTTTTTATTTGTACCTAAAACCAAAAGGTGGATTTTAAAAGGTGCGATTGTCTCGGGCCAAACTAGACCCCGACTGTTAGAAAGAGTTTCTGCAACAGTTGCCATAAGCCGTCCCAAACCAATCCCATAGCTTCCCATAATTACCGGTTTCTTTTCGCCTTTTTCATCAAGATACAAAAGGCCAAGTGGCTCAGAAAATTTAGTACCGAGAGAAAAAATGTTACCGATTTCTATGGACCGACGTTCTTCAAGAGATTCTCTTTCCAAACCAAGTTCGGCCAAAACTGAATCCTCCATAACCTCCTTATTTACGGCGATTTTCTTTTTTGAGTGAAGATAAATCGTATCTTCGCCAGCTTCCGAGAGCGCCTGAAATTCATGACTGAATTTTGAAAAACTACCACCAGAAGCAAAAGTTAGATAGAATTCTTTCAGCCCGACTTTTTTAAAAATTTTCAAATAACCCTTCTTAACCTTTTCGTAAAATTTCTGATGCTCGGCTTCATCTCTAGAAAAAGAATATAGATCTTTCATTAAAAACTCTCTTCCCCTCATAAGACCGCTTTTCGCACGAATTTCGTTTCTAAATTTTGTCTGAATTTGAAAGACTGAAAATGGTAGATCTTTGTAAGAAGATAAGTGTTCTTTGAGAAGATTGGTCAAAGGCTCTTCATGAGTCGTCGCAAGACCAACATCCGCACCATTTTTAAATTTAGTCTTAAACCAAACATCAATCTCTTCCCAACGTCCGGTGCTGTTCCAAATTGATGGCTCTTGAAGAGAGGTCAAAGATATTTCCTGTCCTCCGAGCGTGTTCATTTCCTCTCTTATAATTCCGGCAATTTTGTTTAAGACTCTCAAGCCAAAAGGTAGAAGAGAATAAACTCCGGCCATCTCTTTGTGGACAAAACCAGCTCTGATTAAAAGAGCGGCGTTTTGAGAAACCTCGTCCTTGGGTGCTTCCTTTCTGGTTTTAGAAAATATAGCTGATTGGCGCATAGAACAATATTATATCAACAAGAATTCTAAAACAAATGAAAAACCCCGCCGGCGCTACAAATGCAACACACGACGGGGCGATGGGTCGACAGAGTCCCGGGGAAAGACCCTGCCGAACATCAAGTCTGAACATCTTTGTCCTGTTTCGAGGGTTGGAACATTCTGTCCTTCTCTAGATCTTTGTCAGGAGATCTTTGTCAGGAATCGTCCCTTTCCCAAGATATGGAGACAGTACAAAACTCTAATATGATTATACATAAATCTCAAACTCCGGCAACCCTTAGAAAAATCGAGAAATGTCGCTAATAGTTATTACAACCATGAGCAGAATCAAGAGAAGAAAGCCGATAGCATTCAGCGCGCCGGCAACTTTCGGATTGATACTTCTTCTTGTAATTGCTTCAATTGCCAAAAACAGTAGACGTCCACCATCAAGCGCTGGAAACGGTAAAAGATTTATCACCGCCAAATTCAAAGAAATAAAGGCCGTAAATTGCAAAAGATATATAAAGCCAAGACTCGTGGCATCACCAACAAGACCAACAATGCCAACCGGACCGGCAACCTGCGACAAATCAGCTTGTCCGACAATCGCCTGACTTAAAAAAGAAAACAAGCCGACAACAATAGCGCCAAGAAGATTTAGTGTTGTCTTCCCTCCTTCCCAAAAAGCCAAGTGGACGGGCAGACGTAAAGTGCCTATCATACCCATAGAAATCCCAATCGCCCGCCGGTCTTCTAAAATACCGACGGCTGGCTCAATTTCTTTTTCCAAAATTTCTTGCCCTCTTGAAATTTTTAATACCACCACCCCATCCTTATCACTTAAAAAATCTGAAAAACTCTCTGGGCTGATTTCTAACAACTCTTCTCCGGAAAAAGAAACTCCGGAGACTGTATCTCCGACTTTCAAATCAGCTTCTTGGGCTGGAGAGTTAGGCAAGATAGAAGTTATAACAAGACGCGCATCAGAGACATTATCACTGTGGTCTATTGGCGTTGGCAGACCGTGCATAAAACCAAGAGAAATTAAAATCCAAGCAAATAAAATATTGAAGACTACGCCGGCGCTTAAAACCCAGGCCTGCACAATTTTCGGCTTGTGAGAAAAATGTTTCTGTTTTTCTTCTTCTGAAGTCGGAGTTTCCAGTGGATTTTCTCCAAAAATTTTTACAAATCCGCCAAACGGCAAAGCATTAAGCGAAAATTTTGTCCCTTGCCAATTAAAAAGAGTCAATAAGCGTGGTGGAAAACCGATGCCAAATTCATCAACCCGAATTCCTGATTTCTTGGCAGAGATAAAATGCCCAAATTCATGAACGAGAATTAAAACGGCCAAAACTATTACAAAAATAAGAATAGTCATAGTAGTCTAATTAGAAATTTCTTTTTCTTTGGATTCTGCCATTTCTTCAAGCCTTTTATTTGTCTCGTCAATAATCTTTTGCATGTCATTTTTCAATCGAAACTTATCGTCTTCACTAATCACCCCATCTTTTTCCTTTTTTTGTATTTCTTCCCAAATTTTTTCCCTCTCCGCTTTTACACTAATTCTGGCCTCCTCAAGCTTTTGTTTGCAAAGTTTTATGAGAGTAGCTCGTCGTTCGTCTGATAATTCCGGAAAATGAACTCGCACCCCACGATCGTCAGAAGTCACCGACAATCCCAAACCAGAATCTTGAATGGCCTTCTCTATCGCCTTACTCTGGCTCATATCCCAAGGCGAAACTCTAAGCGTCTTCGGATCTTCGCCGGTTATCGTTGACATCTGGCTTATCGGCATCCGCGAGCCATAGGCCTCCACTCGCACACCATCTAAGATCGCTGGAGTTGCCCGACTGGTACGAATTAGTTGAAATTCTTTTTTTAACCAATCTACGACTTCTTGAGTTTTGATTTTTAAATTTGAAAAATTATACATTTGTTAAACATCATAAACTACGAACCCTAAAATTCCAAGCTTTAATTCAGACTTTCGGCAAAACCAAGCATAGATTTTCTAGAACGAGCTTTATTGAACCACCACGGCTTCGCAAATAATTCCGACTTTCAGCAAATATTTTAAATATTTCGGCTTGTTTTAAATCTAAAGACAGCCAATCAACTTTTCTATAAAGACAGGTTTCCAAGGCATCAATTGCTTTTTCGGCCACCGCCCTGTCTTTAACTGCAATAATTTTAGCTACTGATTTTAATCTAGCCGGAACACTTAAACTCAAAAAAATCTCTGGCTCGAGTGGGGGTTTTTCTTCTTCTCCCACTATCGCTTTTTCCAAAACCATAAAACGCGACAACAAAGTCGGGATAAGACCTTCTTTTGAGGGCATCAAAAAAAAGAAAAAGGTCTGCGGACTGGGATCCTCAAGAATTTTCAAAAGCGCATTTTGAGCTTCGGTAGTTATAAAAGAAGTCTTTACCAAAATAACCTTAGGGTTGTTTTCTTTTAAAGCCCGACTTAAATATATCCTTTTCAAATCTCGGCTATCATCTATACCAAAAGTTTCAATTTGTTTTTCCCAATAGTCAGGATTACCAGTAGTCTCAATATCCAAACCAGACTGAACAATTTTTTTCAACAATTCCAAACCATTGCCGTTTGCCGACAAAACCAAATAAGCATGGTGTTTTTTCAAGTTTAAAACCGAAGACATTATTTCTACTTTTTAGAAATTATTGATTTTTTATAGACATTCAAATGATCCAGAGCAATGCCAGTGCCACGCGCCACGCAATAGACCGGATTGTCAGCCAGAATCGCTTTGACTCCCGTTCGACGATATATCAATTCTGGCAAATTTCGTAGTTGAGAGGTTCCGCCAGTCATAATTATTCCTTGGTCAATAATGTCCGAAGCAAGTTCGGGCGGAGTTTCTTGAAAAACATCTTTAATGGCTTTAACTATTTCTTTTAATTCACGATGAATAGCTTTAACTATTTCATTAGTTTTGATTTCAATAGAACGCGGGAGACCGGTTATAAAATCTCGGCCTTTTATATTCATTGAAAGTTCTTCGTCTAGCGGAATAGCCGATCCGATTGTAATTTTTATATCCTCGGCGGTCTTATCGCCAATCGCCAAATTAAAAGTCTTTTTGACATAGTCCGCAATCGCGGTATCAATTTTGTTACCGGCGCATTTTACGGAAGTTGCGGCAACGATTCCACCTAAAGAAATAACCGCTACGTCAGTTGTGCCTCCACCAATGTCCACAATCATATGCCCCATTGATTCATAAATCGGAATACCAGCACCAATCGCCGCCAAAATCGGCTCTTTGACAATGTAGGCGTTTTTGGCGCCGGCCTTAAGTGCTGCCTCCACCACCGCTCGCCTTTCGGTAGAAGTAACGCCAGCCGGAACTGAAACCAAAACATCCGGCTTTGCGATATTAAAACGACCAAGAGCTTTCCTGATGTAGTAGCGCAACATAGCTTCTGTAACTCGATAGTCGGCAATTACTCCATCTTTCATCGGCCGGTAAGCAATAATATTTTCCGGCGTCTTACCTATCATCTTCTTGGCCTCAACACCGATCGCCAAAATTTTATTGTCATCTTCTGACACCGCGACCACAGAAGGCTCATTCAAAACCACTCCTTTCCCCGGAACATAAACGAGAACGCTTGTCGTCCCAAGGTCAATTCCAAGTTTTTTTGTAAAAATACTCATTTTTTTGTAATCTTACGAACCAACTCTTTCAATATTTACTTTTATTTTTCTTAATCTTTCCTCTATTTTCTCATATCCACGGTCAATATAGTATATGTTGTTTATAGTCGAATTACCTCTTCCAATAATTGCCGCAATGACAAATGCCAGACCAGCCCTGATGTCGGGCCCATCAAGCTCGCGCCCCTTTAGCGGAGTCGGCCCTTTTACCATTGCCCGATGAGCATCCCAGAGAGTAATGTCCGCGCCCATTTTAATTAAATCGGCGGTGTAGTTTAAACGGCTATCAAAAAGTGTTTCAAAAACAACAGATGAGCCGTTTGCTTGTGTCAAAAATACGGTAATCGGCGCCTGCAAGTCGGTTGGAAAACCCGGATATTCATGAGTCTTAATATTAAAACCTGAAAAACTTTTTGACAAAATGTCATTTTTAACACGAATCCAATTTTCTCCAATTTCAATATTTACTCCAGAAGAACCCAGAAGCGCGATCAGGGCTTCAAGATGATTCGGTTCACAATTTTTGATTAAAAGATCAGTGGCAGAAAGAGCACCAAGAATCAAGAAACAGCCGGCCTCAATCCGGTCCGGAATAATTTTATGCTCGCGCTTGTTACTTTTTAAAAGTCCCCCGCCTTCTATTTCAAGAGTTGTTGTCCCAAGACCCTTTATTTTTGCACCACAAGAAGAAAGAAATTTGCCAAGTGATACAACTTCCGGCTCCAAAGCCACATTTTTCAAAATAGTCTTTCCTTTGGCTAAAACAGCTGCCATCATAAGAGTTTCAGTTGCCCCAACGCTCTGAAAAGGGAAAAAGATTTCTGCCCCCTTAAGACCTCCTCTGCCGGCTTTCAAAAAATATTTGCCGTTTTTTTCTTCAACACTTGCGCCCATTTTCTCAAAACCAAAGAGAAAAAGATCGATTGGCCTCTCACCGATAACACATCCTCCCGGATGTGGAAAAGATACCGCTCCTACTCTGGAGAGCAAAGGCCCGATTAAAAAAATAGAGGCGCGCATTCTTTTTGATATTTCCTCGTCCAAGTCTCCGGATATTTCCTTACTAAAGCTAATATTCATCTGGTTTTCGCTAGAATTAATCTTAGCGCCGAGATTTTCTAAAAGTTCAGACATCCTGGACACATCTTCAATTTTTGGAACATTAGAAATAGAAATTCCACCCTCAAAAAGCAAGGATGACGCCATGACGGGCAAGCAAGCATTTTTTGCGCCATTGACCACAATTTCGCCACTCAATTTTCTTTTCCCAGCCAGGCCTTTTATGAAAAAACTTTCTTTCTTCATTTATACTCATATTAAGGGTACAGCCGTTTTTTTACAAATTGAAAATCAGCAGAAGTAAGAATTGGTCTTAAAGACGAGCTTGATGATAATATTAACTAATGTATACGATCGAAGTCATTCCCATCGCCAAAGGCATCTTAAAAGAGAAATTAACCTACTTTAGCAACAAAGATATTCCACTTGGAGCAATCGTTGAAGTTCCCTTAAGAAGGAAAACAGTGAAAGCTTTGGTTTCCGGCAAAACGAAGGTAATTGAAATAAAAAGCCAACTTAAAAAAGCTGATTTTGCGGTAAAAAAAATAAAATCGGTAAAAGTAAAGAAATTTTTACCGACGGCTTTTGTAGAAAGCGTGGAAGAAGCCGGTAATTATTTCGCATCTTCAACCGGCGCGATTTTAAACAACCTTGTCTCAAAACAAACATTAGAGAGAGCCGATAAGTTAAGAATTTTAAACACCAACAAAGACAGCCCGAGAGACCGTCATGAAAAACTGCTACTGCAAGCCGGCGAAGATGAAAGATTTTCAACTTACAGAAATTTGATACGAGAAGAGTTTGCCAAAAATCTTTCTGTAATTTTTATCGTCCCCACCATAGAAGAGTTGAATCGCTCTAAAAAAATTCTTGAAAAAGGCATAGAGAACTTTGTTTTTTGTTTCAACGGCTCAATGACAGGCAAAGAAATTGAAAAGAATTGGAACACAGCAGTGTCTTTGAAACACCCGGTTCTAATCATAACCACTGCGCAATTTATGTATCTACCGAGAAGTGATTTTGGAACCATGATTGTTGAGAGGGAGAACTCTTCGGCATACAAAGACCTGCGTCGGCCGTATCTTGATATCAGAACTTTTGCCGAGATTTTTTCAAAAAAGCTTGGAATACGGCTTTTGTTCGGCGATTTTTTCTTAAGAACTGAAACTCTCTGGCGACAAGAAAATTTGGATTTTTCAGAATTGATACCGCTTAAATTTAGAATTTTAACCAATGCCAATCAAAACCTTGTGGATTTAAGAGATAGAGAAAAAGAGACAAAAGAGAAAGAGTTTTCTCTTTTGTCTAATACGGCTAAAGATATCCTTGAAGAATCACAAAAAAACAAAGAAACAACTTTCGTCTTCGGCGCGCGCAAGGGTCTGTCTCCGCTTTTGTCCTGTCTTGACTGCGGTCAAATAATGGAGTGCTCCAACTGCTCGGCTCCAATTGTTCTTCACGAAGAAAATAATGAAAGAAAGATTTCTTGCCACAAATGCGGGCTAAAAAAGAAAGCGGTGGACAAATGCAAAAATTGCGGAGGGTGGAGAATCCAGGGCTTTGGTGTCGGGCTGGAAGCTTTGGAGAAAGAAATAAAAAAAACCTACCCCAAAGCTTCGGTTTTCCGACTAGACAAAGAAAAAGCTAGAACTGGCAAACAAGCGGTAAAAATAATATCTGATTTCTTGAAAACTCCAGGTAGTATTCTTGTTAGTAATGAAATGGCGGTATTTTATCTCAATAAAAAAATTGATAATGTAATTTGTGCTTCAACTGATTCCCTATTTTCCATACCTGATTTTCGCATTAATGAAAGAATTTTTTCACTACTCTTGCGCTTGAAAAATTTATCAGCAAAGAAATTTTTGATCCAGACCAGACTTCCGGATTTACCACTCTGGCAATATTTGCTTTCCGGAAATTTAATTGATTTTTACAGAAGTGAACTTGAGGCACGTCGAGAATTCAATTACCCACCCTTCTCACTTTTTATAAAAATAACCATTCAAAGCGCGCAAAAATCGGTGGCAGAAAAAGAAGCGGAAAAAATAAAAGAAAAAATGGCTGAATATCAATCAGTTTCCTATCCGGCCTTTACTTCAAAAATTAAAGGCAAACACTTAATTAATGTGCTCCTAAAGATAGATCCGAAAAAGTGGCCTGTTGGCGAACTTGTGGAAAAACTGCGCGAGTTACCACCTAATTTTTTGGTCAAGGTAGATCCGGAGAACATTCTGTGATTTTGTTTGAGATTTTTGATTTCAAATTTCAAACTTCGGGTCATAAATTTTTACAAAATTAAATTTGACAACATGGATAACATCTATTAGAATCTTAAGTGGAAAATTTTCCGAAATCATGTGATTTCGGCAATGATAAAAAAAGAAAGGGAGAACGAAATGAAGAAGCTGTGGATCTATACGACGTTCGTACTCGGCCTTCAGTGTATCGTAGGAGGCGGCGTATACGCCATTACCGGCGATTTCAGAACTGCCTCTACCTCCGCCGCCCTCGCCGCCCTCGCCGCCGCCTTCGCCCTCTTCGCCGCCGCCTTCGTCTCCTGCGCCTTCACTTCTCGCGTCTTCGCCCTCATCATCCCCGCCGCCTTCGCCGCCTGTGCCACCGCAATCGCCGTTCTCGCCCTCCGCACCGCAACCTCCAGTGTGGTCTCCACCGTCTCCCTCCTCGTCCTCGTTGCCCTCATGACTGCTGTCGCCTCCAGCACCGCCAAGGACGAAGGAGCTAAGGAGCCGTTCTGGGTTATGTGGCTTACGGCATTGCCGGTCGTCGGCACGGTCTGGGGAATCGGGTTATTCTCAACCCGATTCCTTCTGGGTCTGATCCGAGGACAGAACCGAGGGATCTCGGCTTAAGCCATACCCCCGCGCTAGCCGCTCGCAAGAGCCGGCCAGCGCGGGTTTTTTCTTTTTTAATATTAAGGACATCGCAAGTCCTTAATATTATAAGGGACGTCTGACATCCCTTATTAAATTTAGATGATATTTGTTTGTGATATATTTATCTTATGATCAAAATTTTACAGAAAGAAAGCCCCGTCTTGAGGCAAAAATCAAAAGAGGTTCCGACTTCCGAAATCTCATCCGAAAAAATAAAGAAGGTTTTAAAAAAAATGCAAGACGCTCTTGATTCTCAAGATGACGGCGTTGCTATCGCCGCCCCGCAGATCGGTGAACTTTGGCGGATTTTTATCGTCTCCGGAAAAGTTAAGCAAATTTTGGAACTCTCAAAAAACAATCCGGATTTGGAAACCGATTTTACAAAAATAAAAAAAGAAAAACCGGATGAAATTTATATAAATCCGGTCATAATTAAAAAATCCAGAAAAACAGAAATGATGGAAGAGGGGTGTCTTTCTGTTCGCTGGCTTTACGGCGAAGTTAAAAGAGCTGAAAAAGTCAGTATAGAGGCCTACAACGAAAAAGGTGAAAAAATCAAACGCGGCGCTTCCGGACTTTTAGCCCAGATTTTCCAGCACGAAATTGACCATCTTGATGGAATTCTTTTTATAGATAAAGCCCAGAGTATTGAAGAAATCTTACCTGAACAAAATACTTAAAATTAAGTTAATTTAAATATGAACTTTATATTTTTCGGCACTCCGCAGGTGTCAGTTGAAATTCTGGAAATTCTAAAATCAGAAGGTTTATTACCGTCTCTTATCATAACTTCCCCAGACAGACCGCAGGGTCGAGGTCTGAAGCTTGCTCCCCCGCCGGTAAAAATCTGGGCAAAAAACAACAACATTTCGGTTTTACAACCCGAAAAACTTGATTCCGAATTTATTAAAACCCTAGACCCTAGTGGCTATACCCTATTTGCCGTTGTCGCTTATGGAAAAATTTTACCGAAAGAGATTCTTCAAATTCCCAAGAAAGGCGTTTTAAATCTCCACTATTCCCTACTACCTCACTTGCGCGGGGCTTCGCCGGTTGAAACCGCCATTTTGGAAAACATCAACCCGACCGGAGTATCAGTAATGCTAATGGATGAAAAAATGGATCACGGGCCGATTCTGGCACAAAAAGAAATTTATTTTGAAAACTGGCCTTTGTCCAAGGAAAAAGTTTTCAAAAAACTAAATGAAATCGGCGGCCAGCTTTTAGCAGAAGCAATGAAAGATTGGCTGGCAGACAAAATTAAACCGCAAGAACAAAACCATCAAAACGCCACCTACACCGAAAAAATTAAAAAGGAGGACGGCTTGATCAATTTTGACGATGATCCGGAATTAAACTATCGAAAGTTTTTGGCCTACCACCCTTCCCCGGGAATTTATTTTTTTGAAAAAGATAAAAGAATAAAAATAACGGACGCCTCTTTGCGAGATGGAAAATTCACAATAAACAAGGTTGTGCCGGAGGGCAAAAAGGAGGTGGAATATGAACAATTTTTAAAATCTAATTAACGTTTCGGCCAACGGAGATTTTTAATCAACGATTTCATTTGCCGACCACCCCTTTTAAAGAGGGTTTCTTTTTTGGTCTTATGACTCAATAAACGACTTCTTATTTCATCTTTGACCTCGTCAATCGCCGCGTATAAATCTTCTTTTTCCGAAGCGGCGTAAAAGCTCTTACCTTCTGTAGTCAAATTAATTTCCGCCCTGAAGATGTCTCCGCTTTTGTGATGACGAGTGGTTCGCCCGACTTCAAATTCACAGAGTGCACCGGAATCTTCTTTGTTTATAAGCTTTCTGACCGCATCAAGCTTCTTATCAACATAAGTCGAAATCTCTGGAGTTAAACCAATGCCTGAAGTTTTTATATTTACTTGCATTTTTATTTTTTTAAAAGATTTTAAACTTTTACTATTATAACTTGTCTTTCGACTTATTCAAAAAGATTTTTATTTTATTCCAAAAAACAATATTAAGACCAAGCATTCCAAGCCCAATAAAAATCAACCAAGAGCCGGGAGTAAAGGGGGTAATAAGAGCAAAAAAGCCGATAAGAATAAGAAATAAACCGATAATTTTTTTTGAAAGACGATTTTTTTTATTCGAGGGTAATCTTAAGTCACCACCCTCTTGGCACCTATCTTTGTCACAAAACGGCTTTCTCTTACTAGACACCTCTTCTTCTCTTGTCATGGTTTTTTGCCTATACTTGCTACAACTAGTCAAAAATATGAACAAGATATTTATCAATTTCCCGCTGGTCTAAATCATAAAAGTATTTACCTTCCGAATAAAGTTTTGTCGCCAAGCCCACCCCAACAAACCGCCAGTGCCAAGGCTCAAATTGATAATAGCTGTTGTTTTCTGGGTAAGACAATGTGAAGCCAAAGCGGTGGGCATTTTGAGAAAGCCATTTAAAAGCTTCGGTTTTTTCAAAATCAGAAAAAGTCGCGCCCCGCTCAAGAGTTGTAAAATCAACCGCCGCGCCGAGCTGATGTTCAGAATATCCTTGGTCAGCGCTAAACTGATTAGCACCACTGCCATATATAGTTTTGTAATTTGATTTCAAAAATTCTTGGTCATCAAAAGAACGGAAGGCCGAAAGAATTCGCAAATTAATACCGCGACCAAACGCCTCCCTCATCATTCTCTCTAGAAAAGGATTAACACCCGAATGGATAAGCATTGGCCGATTTGTCTCGTAAATAAATTCCGATTTTATACTATCAAGCTCGCTTGGCACATAGTGTTCATTCAAAAAATAAACTTTTGAATATTTCTGGAGAAGTTCTGGGTCGATCTTTCGTAATTTGTCCAAAATCCCAACCGTGCTAGCAATATCACCTATCTGTTGTTCGAACATCTGATTTTTACTTCTTTCTGAATAAAGTGCTTCAGAAAGATAACGATTTTCTTCTTCCTTATTTCTTAATACCTCTTCCAAACCAACAACCTTTTTTTGTAAATCCAAAATCTCAAGCGACAGCTCTTTCTTGGAAGCAGAAAATTTATTATCCAAGACAAAATAGCTATAACTTAAAATAAGAGAAAGAATTATCGAGGCAGAAAGCGCCCAGACAAGAGGCAAACTTTTGTTTTTAAACCGGCCGAGCATTCCTGTATTTTATCACACAAATTTTTATCCTAAAATAATCAGTTTCGGCTTTTTATCGGCGCAAGTCTTGAGCCAATTACAATCGCAAGTGCAGCAATCAGGATGTTCTTAATAATGTACTGACCAGCCAAAGTCGGCACAAAAGCCGCCTGCCACGCTATTTCCGGAAGAAGAACGAGTGGCAAAATAGTTGTAAAAACATGCACGCCGATAAATAAAATTGCCAACCGTTCAAACCCCTTAGCCAAAAACAAGATTCCTATTGCCATTTCAAAAAGTGCGAAGAAACTAAAAAACACAGGGAAATTCAAAAAACCCAAAGTTTTATCAAACAAGCCGTAGACTAGTGGTTCAGCCGGACTTAAACCAAGAAATTTCAAAAGCCCAAACCAGAAATAAACTACAAAAATCGCCAGTCTGGCGATAAATGATTCCAATTTCTTAAATTTGCCGATAATCCATCTGTCTATTTCACCAATCAGTTTTCCCATACTATTTCCTAATCCAAGTGTTTATGTGGCCGACAAAATTCAAGGCAATCCCAATTCCAATAAAAAACCAGCTGTGCTCCCAAAGACCATAGACCAAAAGTGGTAAACTTAAAATTATTAAAATCAAGTGAATTGGTTCGGCATGCTCTAAAGCGCGTTTCTCCAGCCAACTGGCTTCCCCACCCTCTTTGTACTCTTGAATTCTTTTTGATGACCAAGACATATTTTTAATTTTAAAAAAGATTGATAAAAATTAATTTTTCTTTTCGGCTTTCTTTGAATTTTTTTTCTTTTTAACAATCACTACCGAAGAAAAAATGCTATTGTTCGGCACCAAGACACTTTCAGGGGCACCATCTTCGGAATCTCTTGAAAGAATAGTGTGCCTCAAATTAACCGAGCGAACAGTGCCTTCAAAATTCATAATTTTCAAAGAATCGCCGGCTTTAACAGTCTTAGTTAAAATTATCAAAAGCCCGCTGACAAAATTGCCAATTATATCCCGTAGAGCAAAACCTAAAGCAAAACCGCCAAGCCCCAAGCCAGCAATAACCGCATTAATGTTGGCGCCAACCGCCGTCAACCCGATACCCACACCGACGACCATTATCAAATAAAAAAGCAGGTCTGAAGAAAACGTCGCAACTTCTTTTTGCGGTAAGTAGTTAAAAACCCGGTTTCTGGTTATTGTCCTTGCAATTTGCGCGATAAAATAAGCCAAGACAAAAATCAGGAGAAAAATTAGAGCGTTGAGAATAATTTTTTCTGCTTTTTCAAAAATTTGCGGCAAGAGATTTAAAAACATTTTTTAATTATACCAAAAAATAGAGAATTCAGAAAAGAAAAATCCCGCGTCGGCGTTTGGCGCCATCGCGGGATCATGATTCAGATCTTCACTGCAAGGACAGAGAACCAGTCCAAGCGAATGAAGGGGTTTTTGTTTTCGTACCGCTTTCCACACTTTTCAAGAGCCGGATCAGCATTCTTGACGAGTGCTCGGACGGCTTCATCCGTCGGATAGCCAGGGAGGGTGCTAGATACGTACTGATAGTAACTGCTAACGGCCTCCCAGAAACCCAGAGTTGTATCGACCGGAAGAGTCTCGGTTAGAACGGGACGGAAACGATGCGATTCCAGAAGCGCAAGGTAGTGGCTTGGAGGCAGGAAGCTTGCTGTTTTCGTTACCCCCACTCTAGAATCTGGAGTGATGCCCTTTTCTTTGAGAGTTCTCATCGAAAGAGCAACGTGCCTTCTGTAGAAAGGCAAGGTATTTTCCGGCCGAGCTTCTTCGTGAAAAGCAGTAGAAAATCCAAAGAGACCACTCTGTCGAAGTGCTTCGGCAATCCGACGAAACGCCTCATCTTGATCTTTCGAAGAGAGGCAATGGATACCGTTGCCCCAAATGACGAGGTCAACGCACCCGCCAATCTGACTGCAGTCAAGTTGCCGGACGTCGGCATGAACCATCTTGAGCTTCTCTTCCGGCAAAACATCAGCCAAGTTCTTTTGCGCCAGTTGAAGGGTCAAGCTAGAGCTGTCAAGACAATACAGGGTCGGGGGCGGCAAAAATTTCTCCTTTCGAGCCTCAAGGAAGAGACGAATCGTAGTCCAGTCTCCATGGGCCACAAAAAGTACTCTTGTGATTCTGGAGGTTATTTGAGAAATCCAGCCGTCAACGATTCTCCGGTTTGCTTTGAGAAACTCCGGGATTTGAGCGAAAGCATCAAGAGTCCCGTCAGTCTTCATCTCCATGTTTCGCTCCTTTCTTTTTGGTGTTCTATCTAAAGCAAAGACTATCACGGACTATCCGTGTTTGCCAACAAAAAATAGACAAAAAAAATAATTTTACTAATTCAAAAACCAAATCGCGAAGTTCAGATAGAAAGCAAAACTGACCCAAAAGAAATAAGGGATAATAAGCCAAGAAGCTGTTTTTGAAAATTTACTAAACACCGAAATCATCCAGATGATAGAAAGCCAGAGCAAGGCAATATTTATGAGGGCTAAAAGCGGATTTTGTAAACCGAAGAAAAATAGAGACCAACTGGTATTCAGAAAAATCTGAATAAAAAAAACAAAAATCGGCCGACGAGTCAATCTCATTTTAGTACCAACCTTACTCCAAGCGAGATACAAAGAAAGACCCATCAAGAAATAGAGAATTGTCCAAACCGGAGCAAAGACCCAGCTTGGCGGATTAAGCGAGGGTTTTAATAAATTTTCATACCAAACGGAAATTGCTGATACAGTAAAAAATGAACCGATAAAACCAGCGACAAAAGGCAAAAGAAAAGAAATAAGAAGTTTTTTGAAATTTATTTTTCCCATAGCTTCTAGACACAAAGATTATGGTTGAACCGACTCGACTTCTTCACTTTCAATAGTCTGCAATAATTCAATCTCGGAAACTTGTAAAGTATTTCCAAATGAAAAATCTCCTCTAACTAAAACTTCTTTTCCAATAAAATCTGACAAGGTACTGCTAATATGCGAAAACTTAAGTGGCAAAAAATAGGATGTCCCATAAAGACTGTCTCCGAAAGGTATAGGGGTAATCAAGCTAAATTCTCCACCTTGACTGGAGAGTCTGCCGGAAAAATATTCTTGATTTTGACAAGGGCTGAATTCGCAAAGCGGGCCGACTCGTCCGACAGATGAACCGTCCGGACACAAAAGCGCCTCAAGGGTGCAAGCGACTCTTGGTCCCCCGCCCCCGCCTTGTTTAAGCATATCTAAAAATAAACCACCTGCGGCAACCACCAAAAAAACAAATATGAGTAAGAAAAGTCCCTTCATAAAATAATTATACACTAAAAAGACTTTGCAAAAAATATCTTTGATATATAATCACTGCTAATCTATTATTTAAAAGTTAAGAAAATAAAGTTTTGAAAAATATGAAAAATTTTCTGATTGTTTTGGCGATTGTGATTGTTCTTGGCGCTATCTGGTGGTTTGCTCCACAAGGACAGGAAATAGAGCCGGTTTCTCCCAACGGTTCCTCAACGGGTGACATGAACGGCACAGACGATGAATCCTTACCGGAAGCAGTCTTGGTGGCTAGAAAATCAATTGCCGAAGCTCGTGAGATTGGAGAGGAAAATATTATCGTCACAAGTGCTCAAGAAAAAAGTTGGCCGGACAGCTGTCTTGGTTTGCCCGAAGCAGAAGAAATGTGTGCCCAAGTCATAACTTCTGGCTATGAAGTGGTTTTTGAAATTGGCGGACAAAACTATACCTACCGAACTAACTCCGACGGCAGTCAAATTAGAGAAGCATACTAATAAAATTTAGTTTTCTAAATAAAAAGAAAACCGGGGTTGAAGCCCCGGGTGGAGAAGGTCGGTCACCTTTGTATTAAGAGATTCCAGAGACCAATACAGAGCGCAGTCACCCCCGTCATAGACCACAAGAACCACAGGGGCTTGGAGAGAGCGATGTGAAGCTTCTGAAGCCCTGTGGAAGCCGTCAATCCCTTGGCGACAAAGGTAATGTAGAAAAGCATGGCCGAAATCAGGTGGGTCCAGTAGAGAGGGCTGGGGGAGAAGAATTCCACAAGACCAAAACGAATCAGCGTCTCAAGAGACGCAACAACCCCTGTCAGCAAGAAGAAAAGAAGCCACGCCCTGAATCTGTGTTCTCTGTAATTTCTTTTTTTCTTTGCCGTGTCCTCAACGATCTTCAGAGAGTAAGAGATGACAATGACAAGAATCGCAATGACCTCAAGAAGCAGGATGGCTTCCAGCATACATTCCCCTTTCTATCACAGCCAGTTATTATTTAAAATGTTCCAAAAATAAAGTTATAAAAATTTACTCACAATGTCAATGTGATATCTGACTTTCCTTTAATTTAAGTGAAGAATAGATATCAAATAGAGCAAGACAAACACTCATGGCAAGCGGTCCCAAGAGAAATCCTAACGGACCAAAAAAGACTAAACCGCCCAAAACAGCAATAAACACAGCAAGGGGGTGCAACTGCATGCCGCGACCAACAAGCTTTGGACCTAGGAAATTATCAACAAGACCTACAGCGGTCACTCCCCACACCAAAAGCCCGACTCCGCCAAATGTATTGCCGGTAAGAAACAGAAAGATAATCGCCGGAATAATGACAAGCGACGTGCCAATACCTGGAAGAAAAGCGGCAATAGCAGCAACACCTCCCCAAAGAACAGGATTCGGCACGCCAAAAATCGCAAAACCGATACCTGTCAAAGCGCCCTGAATAATCCCAATAGCAAGATTGCCCTTCATAGCCGCCGACACCGCTGATTTTAACCGTGACACGATAAACTCATCATCTGTATCATCTAGTGGACTTAAATCAACAAAATAATTTTTTAACCTATTGCCATCTTTGATGAAAAAATAAAAGGCCGTAAGGAACACAAATGCATTGATTATTATTTTGGCAAAACTCGAGAACACGGCGCCAAAGTTTTGAATCAAAACCTCAAGCCCCTGCTTGGCGTATTGACCAAAGTCAAGTTTAAAATCTGCTGGGATCGGAAGGACAGTGCGGGTTCGGTTTAGTATTTCTTCCATCGAGCTGACAAAGTTATTGTTTTCGCTTGTTAACGTTTGATACAGTTGACTGGATTCCTTAAAAATTTGAGTTCCCAGAATCGAAATTGGTAATAAGATTAAAAAAATAGCGACGATGGTTGTAGAAAACGCCGCCACACTTTCTCGTTTCTTTAGATAATTCAAAAACTTTTTATAAATCGGCTGAAAGAGAAACGCAAATACGGCCGCTAAAATAAGCGGGCCCAAGAACGGCTTGATTATAAAATACACGACGACAATTGACACCGAAAGCGCGATAAAAAGGAAATAGTGAGATTGATGTTTTTTGTCCATATGATTTTAATTTTTAAATTTAATGCACCGACTTTAAATGATCAATGTTTTGGATCTAAAAAATCAATTACTGTTTCTAAGACTTCTCTTCGCAAAAAATCTGTGTAGGTATTATGAATTTCTTATGATATATCGCAGGGCCGGAATAGAGACAACAATACCCGCGACGATCGAAACCAAGAGGGCTTGAGAACTGTTCATAAATTCAATGCTGTCCTAAAAAAGTCAGAGGCCTCGGAATATAAAAACAGATGCGACGATCAGAGCAATTTCCGCCAAAATCAACTTTTGGTTTTTCTTAACCTTCATATCTACGAGTAGATTTTAACATTTCCAAACCTCAAGTTAAAGTTTTTTCTCTAATTCTTTAGGTAAGTTTGGTCTACGTCACATAGCATTATTGCCACTTTATATTTTTACGGGTTTTTCCAACCAAAAACACGACCCGCAGTGGCGGAGCGTGTTTTTGAATGCGCCTAGGTTTTTGAGTTGGCAGAAATTAAACAACAAGATCCGCAAAAACAATAAATCTGGAAGTGTAAGTTTTTTCTTCCGGCACCCAGTCCCCATCGCAAGTTATCAAAACCAACCGAGACCTCTCTCCTTCTGCTGAAAAAATTTCTCTAAGAAGATCATCGGGCGGATTTTCATAATCTACCAACCTATATCCACTTACAACAAATCTCAAAACTTCTCCTGTGTCATCTTCAATAAAAACCTCGTCTCCTATTTTTATTCCCGACAGATTGTAGAATACCGCCGGCTGTCCTCGTCCGGTATCCAAATGTCCGGCAATTACAGCCGAACCCGGTGATCCTGGTCTTGCACCATGGCGAAACCAACCGACATCGTCATAATCTTCTGGTACATCCATATTACCACTTTCTGTAACACCCACATTTTCAACCCTAGCCCTAACTTCTACAGAAGGAATAATTATAGTTTTGGGATATCCGGTGCCAAACTCTGATTCTGAAAGAGATTCTGTTGTAGGTGGCGCTGGCAGAACAACAACAGGCGATCGCTTGTCTTTATTACTTTGAAAGATAAAAATTAGAACAATAACAAAGACCATTACCAAAAGAACAATATTTTTAAAGATAATTTTTCTTTTCATTAAAGATAATTAAGTATAAAACAAAAACTCCATGGAGCGGAGTTTTTGTTTTATGTTACCTTTTAAATACTTTTCTTAGTTTTAATTTTTCTAAGAACTTGATAATTCAGAGTAAGCAAGATCAGTGTTCCTAAGATGAGAGTAAAAACGAATACTAAGTTTTTGAAATTTTCTTCTGCCCGGCCGGTGTTAGGAAGACCAATTGTTGCCCCCAAGATTTGTGATTCTGGGAACTGTGTAAATGCTCCTTCCGTAAATGCTCCGGCTACGGACGGTAAGAAGCTGCCACCTCCGCCACCCCGATTAAAATCACCGGAGCGACTGCTGGAAGAAGAACCACCACCAGAATTACCATCACCACTTCCTCCGCCACTATTAGGAGGATCAATTTCTTCGTCGTCACTATTATCGCAATTTTCGGCCCCCCAAGACAATGAGTAGAGGAGACCTCCCGGATTACTTTCTTGGGCAGATCCGGGTAGAGCCCAGTTTTTGACGCGAACTTCAAGAGTGTTTGAGCCGTCAACTAGAAGACCCGTAATGTCCCAAGAGTCAGCTACTGAATGGTTATTTTCAGAAGAATCGGAGCCGGCCGGATTTCCGTTAATCCAGACTTCATAAGAATTATCAGCAGCAATCTCTAAAGTGCCAACTTGAGGAATGCCAGAAACTTCAAATACTCTTTTAAAAGTTACCCATTTATCTACTTCCCAGTCAGGGTCGTAAGGGTCGTTAGACCATATCCATTCTGCTTCAAGATCACCAACATCAGCCGCCCAGACACCGTCTCCAAGAGTTTGAATTTCCGTAACAACAGAGACAGGGAGTGCTGAATAATCAGGAGTAGCATCGGGGTCATCTAAAGCAAAGACTATATTAGTAAC
Source organism: Candidatus Paceibacterota bacterium (assembly GCA_030583745.1). Classification (NCBI taxonomy): domain Bacteria; kingdom Bacillati; phylum Minisyncoccota; species Minisyncoccota bacterium. Next base: position 99,260 of record CP129473.1, on the reverse strand, counting down.
TTCTGTCTGACTATTACTTGAGATAGTCCCGATAGTTTCTTTACAATCTTCTTCGCAGATTAAACTTGTATTATCAAGAAATGTACCTAGCGAATCTGGCGTGCCCCCATCTCTGAATTCAATCTTAGTTGGCTCTCCGGTTCCGGTAAAATTTAGGGAATGTGAAGTCCATGAAGTTTGCGACAGACCTACAGCTGTATGAGTGTCTAAGAGTGAGTCATCAATCAAAACTTCCAGCACATTCTGGGTGGTGGTCGGGGTGTCTGGTCTAGGAGAGAAATCATAAGAGAGATTGTAGGTTTTGCCACTAACAGTAGGAATATTCTGATAGATAGATACAGAAGCTTCTTCACCGTTTATACTACCGTCGGGACCGTCCCAGTCAGTATCAAGCTCGGCGTATTGATTGCCGGCCGAAGGGAGCCATCCGTTTAATCCGCGGTGAAGCTCTAGTTTGGCTATTTCTGGAGCACCAGCAAAATCAGAAACCCACTTTACTATCCAACCAAGTCCAAGAGTGCCTGAATCAAAGATATCCCAACCAGCGCTGTTATTGACCACCGGTTCTTCAAAACCAGAATTAATCAGAAGATTAACGCCCGGTTCGCAAATCAAAGGTTCTTTTACTTCAGCTGGTGCGTTCCAAGCAACACAGTAATAGGTCTCCCCTAATTCAGGATTAACAATAAAGTCATAATTATCGTAGTGCAAGACATCGGTGTGGCAGTAGATTTCAGCGCTTTCGTCTTGATCAGTGTTCAAGCCGGTGAACGGCACTAGAGTGTTATTCCAGTCTTCTCTAACCCAGATCTTATCGCCAATGTCTTCCAGAGAAGAAATTGTAGTTGAACCGCTAAATTGAGTCCAGTCGCCCCCAACCAATCCTTGATTATCACCTGGGTTAGTAATGTCAGCTGGAGACCATTCAAAGTCCCAAGGCACTATCTGACAGTGCTCGCTATTATCTCCTTCAGAAAGCCAGTCTGTCGCGGTAGTTGCAGTAATCGGACCGGAGCTTCCATCGCCCCAGTTTGGTAAATAAGTTTCAGAATCACACATTATTTTAGTACCAACTATCGTGAGGTCGTTATCTGTGCTTGGTTTAGGCACATTGAAACCGACACAATAATATGTCTCCTTGTCTTGCGGATTTTTTATAAACTCCCAATTGTCATAGTTCCAACTGTCATAGACAGAGACATCTACGCGACAGTAAAATTCAGCAGAAACACCATCATCACTATCAGAGAAAGGAATATAACCAGACGGCAAAACTTCTCTTAGTTGAATAAGAGATAAGTCGTCAATGGGAATTTCAGTCGTGTTAGTGAAAGTAGTCCAGTCGCCACCTTTAGGGCCAACAGTGTTGCCACCCGGATTGCTTTGATCATCAGTAATTTTATATTCAAAGTCCCAGTCTTCTACAAGTTCACAGCCATCGGTACCAGAAGCGAAAGTACTTGCAGTAGTAGAGGTTATATTATTAATTGTTATATTTGGCGAACGCTCTTCTAAATTTGGTAGAAGCTCTTCTGAATCGCAGACGACCTTATGGGCAATGATGGTTGCAGTTTGAGTTTCTGATTCAGATTCATTACCGCAGAAAGTTATATGACTAATATCATGGTTTCCTGTGTCTGTATTATTTATCTGGCCTGATATTCCACCGTCAAAAACATAAGAATCTGTTGCAGTTTTGGCAACAACACCGGCAGCGATAGGATCAGATGTCCAATCAGACACTTGATCGTCTCCGGACACAAATGTATTGTAATCGGCTAGAGGAAAGGGGGGGTTGTTTTCAACCTGCCAAGATTCATCCTCCCACTCCCATTTTGCTATACCAAAATCAAAGCCATGGTCCTTGCATTCTACGTCTAAGTTACTACTTCCATCCCTCTCTATTTGATTTTCTGAATTTATAGACCCTTGCGCAGTCACGTTCTGTAAACTAAAAATTCCGAAAATAGAAGCAACAGCCAGTAAAGAAAAAATTGCGACCAATAGAACTAATTTTCCAAAAAGAGTTCTGGTGCCAATAAATGGCGCCGGTAAATCTCTTAGAAACGAAAAAAATTTTCTCATAGATTTTTCATATTATTTAATAATTTTCTGTTTAGATAAACCGTCTCTCACTTGTTGTTAATTGAGAGCCGGCTTTCATCGTTGATTAAGTTGATAACATTTGAGGTTAAGCTTCTTTTACCACAGCTTTCTTTTTAGTAGAATTTTTTGTTTTTGATTTAACTGATTTTTGAAGATTTTTCCATTGTTTCTTTAAATCATCTACAATTTCGGCTATGTCTCCTTGGCTATCTTTTATTTTTTTCTTGTAGTCTAAAGCAACCGTGTCGATGATGGCGTGATAAATTGGTTCTGTAACTTCTTTTGCTGATTCTAATTTTTCTATAATGTCACCTTTCATTTTAATTACCCAAGCTTTGGCGTGCTTTTGATGTTTTTTTCCTTTTGGTCCAAAGAAAAAATAAGCTCCAGCAGCAAGACTGGCCAAACTTATTCCAATTGCGGTGTATTTTAATGTATTAGACGTCTCTTCTGTCTTTTTATTTGCCATATCTTTTTGTTTTAATTTAGTAAAGAACCGTTAAGTATCTTTTTAATCCGTATCTCTTGCAGAATCTTTTTTCATTAATTTTTTATTTTTGCGAATTGGGGGAAAAAAGAATCGAAAGACAACATTGTTCTCGAGTCGATCTTTCAAATCCTCGACAAATTCTTCCGATTCTTTAAACCCACTTTTCAAGACTTCAGATAACCTATACAAATTTTTTCCAGCTTTTATTAGATAAAATAGAAGGAAAGAAATCAGTATTGTTAATACTATAGTCGCAATAGAGGCAATGAAGAAAAAAATATCTGCTTTTACTAATGTTTCCACTTAATTTAGTAACTATTCTAACTGGGCGGTCTCCGGCGCTAGAGTATTTGCACTCGGGAGTGTGACGCTTATGTTGGTCGAGGTGTCCATTGTTTCTGGGGTTTGCGCTGTTGAAGTGTCGCGAAAATTTAGCCAGAAAAACACACCAATTCCGATAACCACAATTAGCATAATAACGGATAAAGCCCAACCACCACCATCAGCACGTTCTCTGTTTGGAGGAGTATTAATTACTGTTGTCATAATATTTTACAAACATTAACTTTTAATAAATGTGACCTACAAATGGAGCCGACTCGACTAAGGTTGTATTACACAAACAATTACAATCATCTCAACTTTCTGTAATATTCATTTGTAATATTCATATAGATTGTTCGGCATATATTTTGTGTTCACAGCACAACTATTAATAGTAATTTAATGAAATAAATATATGGGAATTATTCTCTGGATTGTATTTGGCGGGCTTGTCGGCTGGATCGCATCTCTTATTATGAAAACCGATGCTCAACAAGGCATCATCCTCAACGTGGTTGTTGGTATTGTTGGTGCAGTTATCGGCGGTTGGCTTATGAGTCTTTTTGGAGAAACTGGCGTAGGTGGCTTCAATATCTACAGTTTTCTCGTAGCGCTTCTCGGCGCAGTCGTCCTTATTTGGATTGTTAAAGCAATACGAAGGTAGAAAAAACTTAAAATAAATTACAATTCTGCCAAAACAAAAGCGCTGGAAAGGCGCTTTTGTTTTGGCTTGATCCTGTGCTTAGATGAGTTATTTTATCCTGAATTTATTGAAGGAAAACTGCAACCTAGAGGAAGATCAAAAGAGAGATTGAGAAGTTTAAGATTTTTAAAATTATTTGAAAAATTAAGCAAGTTTTTTATTGTAGTTCGCCTCCTCATCCCCGTGCTAAAAGCACGGGGATGAGGAGGCGAGTCGTGCAAAGAGTCGGCGGAGCCGACACTTCTGCAACAAAGTTTTCCCTGATGTCTCGTCCTATGCCCGTTCCGCCAGCTGGCGGATTAGCGCTGGGATAGGACGAGACAAAACTTTATTTCTCTAATCTTATCTGACTTCCGTTTATATCAGTTCGATAGGTGTAACTTTTTCCTCCAGCTTGGACTGCCACTTCATATCCCGGAGTTATTACTAGAGCACAGCTTTCATGAGCTTCACCAAGGCCGAGACAGGAATCTGTCCATTCTTTTTCAAATGCAGTCATAACAATGACTTTCCCTTCCTCCACATTATAAGTTTCGGCAACAAGCTTCTTTACCTTAGAGACAGCTTCTGGTAGTGGTAAGTTGTGAATGCTTCCCGGAGGGGCGTTATCAGCCGAAGTCGGAGTTTCAGTTCTAAATTCCACTGTCTTTAAGAGATCTTCAAAGACTGAAACCAGTTTATCTTCAGGCGAGTTAAAGAAGACGGTAAACATATAGACATAATCTGGTCTGGCAACTACGGCATTATAACTTTGCCAAAGTCCGTCAGCTTTATATTTTAATGCCGTTTCGTCAGCGATTTTAATCTCTTCTATATTTCCGTCAGAGAGTTTAAAGTTTGAGAAATTAGTTCCTTCAACAAAGCTCCTGGCGGTGTAGTTGTCCAGATTATTCTGGAAAATACTGATTGTAATAGTTGGCGGGGAATCAGTTTCTTTGATTTTTCCAGCAACCAAATCACGATTAAATTGATTATCCTCAAATATCACAATTGCATACCTCTCTCTTTCGCCGGTATCCATGTTTACCTCGTTAATAAAATACTCGTTTGGATATTCAAAAGATAATACAAATTCTTCCGATGAGTAAGTCTGAGATGAACTTGGTAATGGATTTTGTTCTTTCGATAAGAGCCACCAAATCCCGCCGATAATAAAAATTAAAATTAATATAATTATAGTTTTTTTCATACTGATCTATATTAGCAAAAATGAAAATAAAAAGACATTTTACTTCGATTTGTAATGGCTCCCCTTGCTGGACAAGTTCAGAACTGCAAATTGGAGGAAGATAAAGAGTGAATTGCAGTTTAGTGGGATTTTAGAGATGGTTCTAAGTGCTATTCTTCAGAACTAATTCCATAAAAAGAAATCCGCCCCTGACGCAGAGACGAATCTCTTTGTCGGGGCGGAGAGAGCTACTTGAGCCCAACCACCTCGAGGTCGTGCTGGCACGCAGTTCCTTCTTCTGCGTGATACCAGCACCCACAGGAACTGGATGCACCAGCGACCTGGGTCTTCTCACCCTTCTCCTCGAAGTAGTCGAGAGCAGGAAGGTCTCCCGCACCGATGCCAGCCCTACGGCAAGCGTCGGCGATGTCTGTCCCTTCGACTCCCTCGGTCTTTCCGCCGAGACAGTGAAGTGTGAACTTACGCATTTATCACTCCTTTCCTTGGTTGCAGTGTTTGTGTCTAATATAGATGCTAGCATACTATACGAATACTGTCAAGTAATGCGTAATATCCCAATAACAGCGTATCAAGGAATTTCCTTGCTGTGCCTCGAGTATAAATAAAGAGAAAGGGCGACCTTGGCTATTGCCTTGGTCGCCCTGAATTTCTCAACGCTTACTGATTCCGCTGCGTGGCGATCTGATCGATCACGTTGCGAAGGCCAGAGTCACCCTGACCAGCAGTCCCGCTCGTATTGCTTTGAGCAGACGCGTCGATGTTGATCCAACCCTTGCGGTCCGAAGTCCGGAACCAACCCTTGACCTCGGCAGTCGAGTTTTGAGGCTGGCCGACATCGGTCTTACAGTATCCCTCGAAGCACCAGCTCTCACCGGAGCCGTCTTCCCACGAGATGTGGTTGATGACGACTTCGATCTGGCGCTGGCCGTTCGGACAGCTGGGACCCTCGATGGTGAAGGTCACCGACCGACGGCCACCGAGCTGCTCGGGATTTGGCCGATCGAAGAAGGCGATGCTGAGGTCGAACTTGGACGGGGCGTTGATGATTCTATTGCGTGTCATACGACACTCCTTTCATTGAACTATGGGTTAAATGGAGAACCCACATACTCCCTTACCTCCCACCTTTCGGTGCAAGAGACGACTTAGTCATACGACTAAGAATCTGATACCAGTATACACCATTACATGGATTATGTCAAGTATGGGTTACCGTGAATCTCGAAACTCAAACAACCTGTCGTATGACATAATATCAAGGAATTTCCTTGCTGTGCCTCAACAGCCCCGCCACTCTCGGGGCTAGACGGCGTGTCCGTCATAGCTTTAGCGAAGGCGGAGCGAACACTCTCATATTCAAAAAATGAGTTCGTATCTAGTTTCTTGGCTCCCGAATTAAAACCTTCGCAAACTTTTGAAATCATTTTGCCAAATCTGATACACAAATCTAAAAAGCGAAATCTGAAATGATGCGCCCCGCCACTATTTTTCTGGGGCAAAGGAGGCGGGGCGACGGACTTGTCCGCGCGGAGGAGGGGTCTGGGGAGGAATCCGCGCGGGCTTCGGCTTTCTTTTTCGAAAGAATTGGCGGCTATTTCAAATCGGAAACATCCAAATAATTCTTTCCGGTCTTGTGGCATTGAACAGCCAACTTGCACATCTCAAAAATCGGTAGAGGCAAGTTGTCTATTTCATACCAACCCCACGATTCTGATTTTTCCGGTTCTAAAACTTTTGGCTCACCGCTTTTCCAATCTGCCACAAGACCGATATGCGTATAGTGCTTCGGCGCGTACTTTATGATATTCGCCAAATATTGGAAATGGATATTTTCAATCTCAATTCCACATTCCTCATTCACTTCGCGCCGAGCACAATCCGCAAAAGATTCCATGTATTCCAAATGGCCGCCGGGGAAGGCATACTCGCCCTCGCCATGCGAACCTTTTCGCTTTCCTAGCAAAATTTTATTTTCCTTCAAAATCATCACGCCAACACCAACTTTCGGACGTTGAGCAAGGCTGTCTTTCGGCTCAAATTGGATAATCTGAAAACCATGCTTTTCTACTTCCTCCTGCGACCAAAAAGTTTGGTCTTTGGTTTTGAGAATATAGGTAGCAACAGCTTCAAATTTTCTGCCAGTATATTCTTTTTTATCTTTGTCCCATTCCTCCAAAATCAAAGTATCACCCTCGTTTATCTCAAAATCGGCAAGGCGCAACTCCAGCTTTTTCTTGCCGGAAATAATTTTCTCAAAGTATTCTCGCCAAACTTTTTTGTGAATTGTTGCCATAATCTAGTAGTTTTCTAGCGGGTAAATATCAAAAGCGACTTCTTCGTATGGGTGGACGCTTTTCACTTTCTCAATGACTCCCCCCAAAATCTCTCGTGGCACGACTGCCTCAATTCGTTCTTCCTCTACCACCTCATATTTTCCTGCCTCGCCGATAGCGGGGTTTGTCTTTTTGTTTCCGCGAAAGCGGCCGATTCCGCGAGAAGAAAATGAGCAGAAGTCATAGTTGCCGATTTTGCCTGCTCCGGCTTTGCCGAGCGCTTGTCGTACGATATCAGCGTGCGAAAGCGGAACAAAAACTACAAATTTTACATTCTTCGTATTCATATCCATTTATTTTCTTCAAGAAAGTTTTTCACTTTCTCAAAAATTTTCTTATGCCCTAAAGTATTGGGGTGAAGACCATCCTCAAAATCCTCATTTTTGAGAAGGCCAAAAATATCCAAGTACGGAATGTTGTTTTCTTTGCAAACATCTTTCATAATCTCGTCGTACTTTTTGATTTCGGCGTTGACGTAGTAAATATCTTTCCATGAGACCGGCATTGTTTTTGTCTCGTCAACATTTTTGAAGCCGATGAAAATTATGTTTGGTGTGATATTTTTGGCTTTCCTGATTATTTCCTGCAGATTTTTCCTAAATTGATCAACTGGAATTTGATTGGGGCCATTCTTGCCTTTTAGATAGGAATCATTGCCGCCGGACTGGAAAATGAGGGCGTCCGCTTCGCGGATTTTCGCTTCGGACTCAAACCTTTCAAGTATCGTTTCTGTTGTGCCACCAGAAATACTTAAATTGTAAATTTCGCATTCACCATCAGTTTTCTTACCAGCGTAAAGCCATAGACGATTTGCCCAACCACCTTTCTTCATATCCCAAGCACCCCAAGCGGTACTGTCTCCAAAAATACAAATTGAATTCATGTTATTTAATTAAATCGTCAATACTTATTCCTAACCCCTCGGCAATCTTGGTAACTGTTTGAATTGAGGGTTTTTTTATCACATTTGATTCAATCTTTGTCAGTGTTGTATAGGGAATATCGCATTTTCTCGCAAGAGCGTCTTGCGTCAATCCTTGCTTTGTGCGCATGGCTTTTATTTTATCCCCAATTTGTCTGTTGTTCTTACTTTCCATAGTATGATAGTATAAGTATGAGCGTTGAACTTAACCCTCACAACTATACTAACATGAATTTCTTCTTTCTTCAATTTGTAGCCGCCAATTCTTTCGAAAAAGAAAGCCGAAGCCCGCGCGGATTCCTCCCCAGACCCCTCCTCCGCGCGGGCGAGTCCATCGCCCCGCCTCCTTTACCCCAGAAAAATAGTGGCGGGGCGCATCATTTCAGATTTCGCTTTTTGGATTTGTGTATCAAATTTGGCAAAATAATTTCAAAAGTTTGCGAAGGTTTTAATTCGGGAGCCAATAATAAAATCCCTCCCAAAAAGGGAAGGATTTTATTATTGGCTCCGGCGGTAGGATTCGAACCTACGACCCAGCGATTAACAGTCGCTTGCTCTACCACTGAGCTACGCCGGAATGTTTTATATCAAAGAACCAAAAGATAATATCAAAATTGAGTTAAAATGTGAACATATGCATCTTAAAGTAAAGGTTTTCACCAACGCAAAAAAAGACAAGTTGGAAAAAATTTCAGAAGGCAGATTTCAGTGTTTTGTCAGAGAAAAACCGGAAAATAATTTGGCCAACAAAAAAATGCTAGCTCTCCTTGCTGAACATCTAAACCTACCTATAAGAAAGCTAAAAATTACAAAAGGTCAGCGCCAACCAAACAAAATTGTCTTGATCAGTTTCTGACACACCCCACTTGTCTTTAAAACATAATTTGTTATTATCACTTTAGAAAGGGGGCGCCGTGGGAAAACGACACACTAATTCGACTGTGTCGCCCATTCCAACTCCCCGGTTCGTAGCCCCCCATTTCAACCCGTCCTGGTCGGGCACTTGCCCATCTCCCCCAGCCCACCCGCCAGGACGGGTTTTTCTTTTTTCTAGAAAATGATATAAAGAGTGTAGATTTCTGTACACAAACACACACGAACGGGAGGCAAAAATGCGAAGAAAATCTAACCCGACGATCGTGATAAACATCGTCATTGTCGTTATTTTGATACTGGCAATGGGCCACGTCATCTGGCAAAGTATCAACCTCATCGAAAAGAGTCCGACAGTCAAAAACAGTGCTACTGCAGCATTTTCGGCCGTCTCGGAATACGAGAAAAAACACGGCCGAGACTTCCCGTCTGAACCAAACAGTGTAGCGGTTTTCAAATTCAAAGCAGATGAAAGCCGCCTCTTGGTGGTTCGGATTGATGAACTATACGACGACCGAAACCTGCCGAAACAGTGGCTGGTCTGTGATGGAGTCGTCAGGAGGGTCGTCGAAGACTAAAGAGGAACCAGGGGCCGAAAGAATCTGGCGGAATATCGTTCCACCCCCACTACGATACGGCGGGGGAAGACAAAAACACCCCAGTCTATCCCCCTTTCCGCCAGTGTAATTCTTCGGCCCGTCCCTTTAACCCGCCATCGCTCGCGACTTGTAGGCGCACACGATGGCGGGTTTTTCTCTTGAAATTTTTAATATTTCAAATACAATATCGCAAGTGTTCTTCAAAAGACATCCTTAAATAAAAGAGGAGAGAGAAATGAACGCCCCACACAGTGCATCAGAAATCATCAGGCGGAAGATCACCGGATTTGCCATAGGTGCCACTGTTTACTCCTTGGCATGGTTGATTTTCCAGCTCTTCTGAAATCCTACTATCGATACTAATTGAGGTTTAAAAAGAGTCTGGAGTTGCTTTTTTTACAGGATATGTATAATATTAGATTAGAGACCCTCCCTAGGGCTTGGGCGGAAAAAGGTCGCGGTCGGTCCCCCATAGGAGCCGCCTCCGGTTAATCCGGCACCCGATGAAAAAAATTGATCGGGTGTAGCGGTAAAGCGAAACGGTTGAGTCGTTCTAGAGCGATTCCTGAATCGCAAACCAACCTCTACCTTCTTTCCGCCCAGCCCTCCGGCCCCCGCGTGTCATCCTGTCGCGCGTGGGGCCTTTTTCTTTTTATAAGTGACGTAGTTCGCCAGCTGGCGGAGGATTCCGACATTACCTCGTGGCTCTGCCCCGAGGGACTATATAAAATCAAAATCCCCGCGCCTTGTGGGCGCGGGGAGGGATTTCAGTCTCGAATCTCGTCTTGAAGCTCTTCCGAAGATCTCGAGGAACCAACTCCGGCGAAAAGTGTGATCTCGCCCTGGCCGACACTCTTCGCCTGATCAGTTTCCACCTTGACGGCAAATATCCATAAGCTTCTAGTGCCCCGCCCCCTCCTTTTCAACAAATTCGCTGTGATAACTAGCTGAACCGGCGGAGTAACGAGCTCGCTACCGGACTGACACTTGTCATAACGGACAACGAAACACTTGCCGTTTCCGAGAACACCTGCAACAAACAAACCGCAGGTCTGTGCCATCATCTCAATGATGAGAGAAAGCGGCATGGCCGGTCTACCCAAAAAATGGTCGCGCAGGAAGTGTTTGGATTCGTCTTCAAGCGAGTAGTCGAATGTTGTGATTATAGTTCCTTCATCCTTATCAATCTTAACCACCTTATCCACAAACCTGAAACCAGCCCCTATCTGCCTTTCGAAGATTTCCATCAGATTTTCGCTATTCGGCATCTTCTTCTCCTTGTGCTTTGTCTGTCATATTTATAACAAAACGAGTAATTTAAAGCAAAGTCAGCAAAAAGTTATGATAAAATTTAAGTATGCTTGAAGCGGTTATTTTAGGTCTAGCTCAAGGACTAGCTGAATGGATCCCAATCAGCTCAGAAGGATTGATTGTTGCTATAAAAAGCAATTTTTTTTCTGGAGATAAAACTATTGTTGACTTAATCAGGTTGGCGCTCTTTTTACACTTCGGGACTTTTCTTTCGGCCTTGGTTTATTTCAGAAAAGATGTTTTCAATCTGACCAAAACCGCCTTTCGTCCGAAAGAATCTTCAGAAGAAGACCGTAAAATTTTTAGATTTATTTTTATAGCCACCTTGGTTAGCGGGCTTTTTGGATTTTTACTACTTCAATTTATTGGTAGGTTTGAAGAAAAATTAAAGCTCGGCAGTGTCTTTGCAAATACCCTAATCGCTCTGATGCTTTTTATAACCGCAACTTTACAATTAAGCTCGAAAAAAACCGGACTGAAAGAAGAAAAAAATCTTAATATCTGGGACGGTCTTGCCTTGGGAATAATGCAAGGATTATCAGTAGTTCCGGGACTTTCGCGCTCCGGATTGACAGTCTCCGCCCTGCTTTTGAAAAAATTTAATGACACAACCGCTTTGCGTTTGAGTTTCCTTTTGAGTTTACCTATAGTTTTTTTAGGCAACCTTTTCTTAAACTTTAGATCATTCAGTGTATCTTTAGAACTCATTGTTGCACTCATCGTCTCCTTTCTCGCCGGCATACTGACAATTGACATACTCCTTAGACTAGCGAGAAAAATAAATTTTGGTTATTTTGCTATCTTTTTCGGAATCTTGCTTTTAATCGCAAATTTTCTCTAGAACGTTTGTTTTTTAAATTTATCGAGTGCGCCGGTTTTCAAGCAATAGTCATGCATTACTATTCCGGCGGCGACTGAAACGTTAAGTGAGCGGACACTACCAAATTGGATAATTTGGACTTTATAATCACACCTCTCCAAAACTTCTTTAGGAATACCATCGCTCTCTTGGCCAAAGACAAGTAAGGTCTTTTTTGAAACGTCCCATTCAAATTCATTAAGCGTCGTTGAATCTTCCGTGTTTTCGGCCGCCACCGCCAAGTCGTAGCCGGAAAAAATTTCATCCAAGTCTTCAATAAATTTGACGTGCTTAAACTTCATATAAAACTCGGTGCCAACACTTGCCCGCCGATCAAATTTTTTCCGGCCGTAGAGAATAATTTCTTTCGCCCCAAAAGCGTTGGCGGTACGAATTATATTGCCAGCATTATTATCATAAAGAAGGTTGGCTATTAAGACGCCAAAATTCAACTTACGACCATCCAGATACTTTTTTACCTCTTCGTCAGACATCCATTTCAAATAATCCGGTCGGTTTCTCGGCTTATTGGGATCAAACGACAGAGTTTTACCTTTAAATTCAAATTCCATTACTAAAGAATGGCAAAAGTCGGACAAAAATCAAGTCCTAAACGGAACTATTCATGACGGACCAAGTGGTCATGACCGCTTTCTTTCTCAAGAATTTTTGAATGGAGGTCAAGAATAATCTTCTTCGCCTCGTGAGGATTTTTTGCGTCTTTCAGTATAATTTCTCGTCCAGCGCCGGCAGTTTGAACATGAATTTCACCAAATCCCAAAAAGGTCGGGATGATACCGCTGATTTCCACTGTCGCATCTTGAACTTTTTCAAAGCGCAAGTTTATAGTTTCTCGCCGAAAAAGGCCTTTTTGTTCAATAGCAATAATTCTGGTTGGAGTTACATACCAAACATCTAGATAATAGTCGGTCCATTCAAGAAAAAATATTAGCCACAAAATAAGAAGCCAAATAAAATATCCGAAAGAAAAAAGATAGACCAGACTTCCGCCAAAATCAATTTGTTTGATAGTTGGGAAAAATTTCAAAACCACAAACGCCAAAATGCCGGGCAATAAAGCAATTATAGACAAGATAAAACCCTGGACAAAAATTACAAACCAGTGCTTGCGAAGCTCCAAAACCACCTTCTCGTCTGAATCAAGTTTAAACATATTTAATCATTTTTCTAAAACAACAAGATAGAAGCGACAGCGCCGAGAATAAGAAAAGCAGAAACAGAAAAATAAACTATCTCAGCTGTACCAACGGCAGTAGCGTGCAAACCAAATTTATTCCAGTGGAAAATAAGAATTAAGCTTAAAACTAGAAAAACTAAAAAGACTACAGACAAAATGAGCCACAAGAAATCACTGTTTACAACAAAGCTCGAGCTCGGGAAACCCAAGTTAAAATTCAGAGAATTTTCTAAAGTCCCCTCTTCCATATTATGAATAATATCACAAAAAATTTATAGGAGGTTGAAAAAAACTGTGGAAATTTTCCTGGACACAACCAAAATTAAATTATAAATTCAAGGATGGAAACAAGACGACAAAAGAAAGGAGCGACTCGTGGACCAGGCAAAAGACGGCACAAAGTCCAAACCGCCCAATGACCGCAAGAGAGAGGAAAAGAAAGGGGGACTTAAGAACAGGGGTGGAGAGAAAACGAAAAGACCAGACAGGTCTAGAACAGTGCGGATTGATCCGCACGACCGGACAATTTCGGCCGGCCTGTAGCTGTCAAGCTCTTTCTTCGAGCCCCGCTGGCGTGTAAACACGTCAGCGGGGCTCTTTCAAAACTCAAATTTAATGACAGAGATACTTACCACCGAAACCTTAAGGCGGGAAGATTTATTTAGCTGAATTGTCGTTAAAACTTATGGCTTTATTTTTAGCGGTCTTTTTAACAAAAGAATTAACCAACCAAAGCACGAGCGCAAAGACAAGCGCCCACCAAAAACTATCAATACTAAAGCCCTCAACAATCCAAGCTGCCAAGATAACAAGAATGGTGTCTATGACTAAAGTAAAGAGCCCAAGAGTCAGAATGTTAATCGGCAGAGTCAATAAAATAACAATCGGCCTAATAAAAGCATTTATCAAGCCCAGAACTAAAGCTACGACTAAAGCTACCCAAAAAGTGGCGACTGTAACACCCGGCAAAATATAAGCAATTGCCAGAATAATTACGGCAGAAATCAACCAATTTAAAACAATGTTCATAATACTCATATTAAAAATTAAAACTAATAAAAAACGAAAACTATGACTAAAACATTCTACAATTATATACCATAAATCAATAATCAACGATTTGCCGGAAATAGGCAAAGTGATATTATAGACGACAAATGAGCAAAAAAATGGTTAACACCGAACCATACAAAGGGGTCCGGGATTTTTATCCCGAGGACTTATTTATTCAGAAATACCTCTTCCAAAAAATGAGAGAAACGGTAGAAAGTTTTGGCTACGAAGAATACGGGGCTTCGATTCTTGAGCCGGCCGAACTCTATCGCGCCAAAAGTGGTGAAGAAATAGTTAATGAGCAAACCTATACTTTTTTAGACCGTGGAGAAAGAGAGGTAACACTGCGCCCAGAGATGACGCCGACTTTGGCCAGAATGGTCGCAAAAAGAAAAAGGGATTTGGCTTTCCCCTTACGCTGGTACTCAATCCCCAACCTCTTCCGATACGAAAATACTCAAAGAGGTCGCCTGAGAGAACACTTCCAACTAAATGTCGATATTTTTGGTGGAGAGCCGAGAGAGGCCGATTTGGAAATTTTAATACTGGCCTACTCACTTCTAAAAAACCTTGGCGCCAAAGATGAGGATTTCAAAATAATCATCAATAACAGAAAAGTCGCCGAAATGACTTTTGAAAAACTCGGCCTTAATTCTGAACAAAAATATAAAATCTCAAAAGTTATAGACAAAAGAGACAAAATTTCGGAAAACGAATTTAAAACCGCAGCAGAAACTCTACTACAAGAAAAAGCTGAAAGATTTATAGAGATCATGGATTCAAATAAAAAAATGATTGATCTACTCGGGGAACAAAGTCCGGAAATCAAAGAATTGACCGCACTAATCGACGGACTATACAAGTTCGGAATCAAAAACATTGAGTTCAATCAAAATCTGATGCGAGGTTTTGATTATTACACCGGCACGATTTTTGAAATATTTGATACCAATCCTAAAAACAGCCGATCGCTATTTGGTGGCGGACGATTTGACGAACTTCTGCAAATTTTTGGTGAGGCAAGCATACCGGCAGTGGGCTTTGGCGCCGGAGATGTAACCCTGCTTGATTTTCTAGAAACCCACAACCTGCTTCCTGATTACAGAAGTCAGACTCAAATCTATATTTGCCGACTTGATCAGAAATTTACTGATGAAGCAAATAGACTTGCCCAAGATTTAAGAAAACAAGGAATAAATTCAGCAGTAGATTTAACCACCAAAAAAACCGGTGACCAGATAAAAACTGCAGCTAAAAAGAAAATACCTTTCATTGTCTGCCTCGGAGAAAATGAGATAAAATCAAACAGATTTAAGGTTAAAAATCTTGAAAGCGGAGAGGAAACAGATTTAAGCGTGGGAGAAATAGCAGATTTTGTAAAGAAAAATTTGAGCTAAAAAATCCGAATTCTTATGTCCAAGATTGTTTTTGATATTGAAACCAAAAATATATTTTCTGATGTCGGCGAAAGAAACCCGGCGGCGCTGGATATTTCGGTCGTCGGAATATACGATTACCGAAGCGGAGAATATAAAACTTTTTTAGAAGAAGAATTTAACAAACTGTGGCCAATTTTAAGCCGTGCCAATCTGTTAATCGGCTTTAACAGCGACCACTTTGATATCCCGCTCTTAAACAAATATTATCCGGGAGACCTGACTAAAATCAAAAGTTTGGATATTCTGAAAGAGATAAAAGAAAGTTTCGGAAGACGTATGAAGCTTGATCAAATTGCCGAAGGTACGTTGGGAATTAGAAAATCAGGTTTTGGACTGCAAGCTACCGAGTGGTGGAAAAAAGGTGAGGTTGAAAAAGTCAAAAAATATTGCCTTGATGATGTAAAAATTACCAAAGAAATCTACGAATATGCATTAAAAAACAGCGAGCTCAAATTTGCCGAGGGTGGCAAAATTATGGAAATTAAGCTAGATGTTAAAAGCTGGCAAGAATCTGAACAAAACGGAACAACCGGGGCACTGCCATTTTAAACGGCTAAAACGCCAAAATGGACTTTATTTTTTTGTATGATAAGATTCGTTTACCTTTTAAAATTTAAATAGATAAAACTATGCAAAATAAAATTTTTCTGCCTTTGGCAATAATCATTGCCGGAGGATTGATAGCCGGAGCTTTATATTTTGGAGGAAATGGTGACAGAGTAAGTAATGACGCTGAAGAGCCCTCTTTCGAAAAGATGAGCCCCGTTAGTGAGGGTGATCACATATTTGGTAACCCGAGTGCTCCAATAAAACTTGTCGAGTATTCTGATACCCAATGCCCTTATTGCCGAGCCTTCCACCAAACAATGAAAATGTTGATGGCTGATTTCGCGCCGGAAGGCAAAGTAGCTTGGGTCTATCGTCACTTTGCAATATTGGGACCCGAATCAGTCACTGAAGCCCATGCTACGGAATGCGCCGCCGACCAAGGAGGAAATGAAATGTTCTGGAAATTTATTGATGCTATGTTTACCGCTAAAAACGACAACGCCAGATTTCCTGTCAGTGCTTCTATAGAAACTGTTGCAAAAGGAGTAGGGCTAGATATGGAAAAATTTAGAACATGCCAAGAAAGCAGAAAATTTGAAGAAAAGATTTTGGCTGAAAGACAAAATGCCGCAAATGCCGGTGCGCAAGGCACACCTTACACTTTGATTGTAAACGCTAAAAATGAACCGATGGCAGTTATTCCGGGTGCCCTACCTTATGAAAGCGCCAAACAAGTCGTGGAGGAAGCGCTAAAAAATATCTAACTAGCGTCTTGATACAACAGACTTCTTCAAGAGACAATATTTACAGTGTGAGTCAGAGCAAGTCTTATCCCAAAAAGAAAGAGTGGCGATTTCCGTCGCTTTTTCTTTTGCAAGCGATACTAAATCTTCGACTTCATTATCTCCAATAAAAAACTTCTCTTTCTTGAAACGACCGGTTTGATTCGGCTCAATAAAGTCAATCTCGCCAGACACCATTTTGTATCGCCCATCGGCAAATTGATTTAAAAGTAGTTTGTAGAATACGAGCTGACGGTAAAGATTGCCCGAAGAATGTTTGGTTTTTCCGAGTATATCATTACGACTCTTTGGTTTAGAAGTCTTGTAATCAACGACATTAACTTCCCTATCAGACACCCCAATAAATTCTAGCTTATCAAGCTTGCCGCGCAGGACTAATTCCCTTTTTTTACTACCAATTTTTACCTCACCCAAAATCACACCATTTATAGTAAACTCGGTCTTGATATTTTTTGGCCAACTGTTTTTATAAAAATCATAATAAGCTGAAAGTGATTTTCTACCTTTTTTCAAAGCATCTTCGTAATCATTTTTATCTAAAGGTTGTCTTCTTAAGGCATTTTCAAAAAAAACTATTAAGTCTTTGGAGTTTGGTTTTTCATTGTTGCGATATCGTTTAAAAAATTCTTCAAAAGCCAAATGGACCGCGGTGCCATACATCTGATTTTTGTTCGGCGCCTTAGGAAGTCGCAGGAGATTTTCAAAAAAATATTTCCACGGACATTCTAGATAATTATTCAAAGCACTGACCGAAAGCCCTTGATCAAAAAACATATTTGCCAAAAAGACTTCGTCTTTAAAAATATCGTTCTCTGCGGGCTTTTTCACCGGCTTTTTCAAAACAACTTTTTTCAAGAATTCGGATTCAAGTGAGGCGGTCTTAATTTCCTTGACTAGTTTTGGATTAATTTCCGAAATAAACTGGGAAGGCAAACGAAGTTTTTGATTTTGGTCTTCACGGGAAAAGCTCAAAAAGATCTCTCTCTTGGCCCGAGTCAAAGCCACATAGAAAAGCCGGCGTTCATCCTCAAGTCCGACTTCTAAAAAGACATCGATTGGAAGATTAAAATTCTTCCTCCTTTTACGATGCCCCCAATGACCGTCAAAAAGTCCGGTAATATAAACGTAATCAAATTCCAACCCCTTAGCGCTGTGGGCCGTCATTAAATTTACAGCTTCCTTTTTCGGTCCATAAGAGTCTGGGACCTTTAAAAAGACATCATAACGTTTTAGTAAATTTAAAAAACTTACAAGATCGGACAACTTCGCATCTTTATGATTTTGCGCTAATTTTCTGGCCTGCCCAAAGAAAGCTTCGAGCTTATTTAATTCCTCCCACGAATTTTTGTTGGATAAAGCAAATTTAATATATCCAGAACGCTCAATCAAGTTCTCCAGAAAATCCATTAGATTTTGGTTATCAGCCTTTCTGGACAAGTCTTTCAGTAATTCATAAAAAGACAGAATATTTTTTTGATCTTCCAGATTTATTTTTTCTAAAATTTTTGGAGAACGGAGACAGTCGTGCAAGCTAATTTTTTTTCGCCGGCAATATTCCAAAACCTTAAAAACATCCAAAATATCAATATTTAGAAAATCTATAAAAAGAGTTTCGGCCAAAAGTTCGTCGTCACCAAAACGGTCAATCGCACGAAGCAAAGAAAGTATTTTTCTAATGTTTTCATCTAGAAACAAACGTTGACCGGAATATATTTCAAACGGAACACCTTTTTTTTGCAAAGAGTTTGCAATCGAAAAAACATCATTATTGTCTCGGTAAAAAACTCCAATTGAGGAAGGTTTAATCCCACTTTTAATTTTTTTTGATATATCTTCAGCAATAAACGATTCTTCAAAAATTGGCTTGCTAAACTCTCGCAGAAAAATTTTTGGATTATTTGAAAGCGGGTCGGAAACAGAAACAAGGCGTCGACGCAACATTGGATCATTTACTGAATTTTTTTCTATCAAAGAATGTGAGGCGTCCAAAATCCCTTGCGGCGAGCGATAATTTTTTTCCAAAGTTAAAATTAAAGCATCAGGATAAATTTCTTTAAAGTAGAGAAAATTCTCCAAAGAGGCGCCTTGGAACCGAAAAATCGCCTGCTTCTCATCGCCAACAATAAAAATATTCGGTGATTTATGAAAACCTAAAAGCAGTTCCAGAATTCGATTTTGGGCGCGGTTAGCATCTTGATGTTCATCGGCCAAAATATACAAATATTGCTCTTGAAGCTCTGCTAAAAGCTTTTTGTTTTTTCCCAAGGCCCGAACCACCTCAAGTATCATATCTTCATAATCGTAAAGCGAGCGTTCGTGAAGAGCTTTTTCATAACGCTCATAAACCTCGCAAAGCTCTCGGTTTTTTCTAAGGTGTTCTGAATCTTCGTCTTCGATTGACTTTCTTTTTAATGAGGATGGGGTCTCTGGCCTGTTTCTTTTTTCATAATCAAGAATAGATTTTTTAAAATCAGAAACCCCGATGTTTTCTCTTTTCAATTCCCTGATTACCGAAAGAATTGGTTTTATGTAAAAAATAGGATTTCCGAAGGGTTTGATTTTATCAAAATTTGAATTATCAATTATCTCTTCCAAAATCTGAATCTGCTCAACCTCCGAAGCGGTGTTGCCACCGACAACCCTTGGAAAAAAATCCGGATAACTTCTTATCACCTCATTACAAAAACTGTGAAAAGTAAAAATATTGACTCGATAGGCGTCGGCACCGATTATCTCTACCAAACGTCCACGCATTGAATAGACCCCGGATTCGGTAAAAGTTAGCGCCAAAATACCATCAGGTGGAGTATCGGTTTTGCGCAAGATATTGGCAATCCTTAATCCTAGAACCTGGGTCTTGCCAGTACCCGGACCGGCAATAACCATAACCGGCCCCTCAATCGCATCAACCGCCCTTCTCTGTTCAGGATTTAATTTGTCATAATAAGTCTTGAATTTAGAAAACATATTCTGATAGATTTTAACACAAAACAATTCTTGGCTTTTTTTAGAAAAATGATATTATGAAAAAAGACTGCAGGATAATCCATCTTGTAAAAAGAAAAGAGAGGTTAAAGTGTCAACTAGACCAAGATTACTGAAGGGAGTAAATTCCGGCGGACATTCAACAATCCTAAGGGGGCTAGAATCCTTTTTGAGAGCTATCTCAAAGATTGGCGGGGTAAGTGTCAGAACTGGAGAGTTAACAGGAAAGGGGAACAGGTCAGGTCAACCCTCCATGAAAGTAACTGATACGGAAACCGGGTTTAAAATTGTCGCGGCCATAAGTAGCGGCAGGCAGGAATTCTATATCATTTTCCCTAAGTCGCTTGACCGGAAAAAAATCCAGTCACAACTACGGGAAATCTTTAAAGAAGAGGTTGGGTGATCCGAAACATCAACAAGCCGGCATTTGAGTCGGCTTTTCCTTTTTAAAGGTAATTTTTGAGACGTTCTATCTTTTGGTGATTCCTTAATTTTTCAAGCGCCTTAGCTTCAATTTGTCTTATTCTCTCGCGAGTCACACCAAATTCCCTACCAACCTCTTCAAGAGTGTGGGTAATACCGTCAAGTAAACCGTGGCGCATTTCCAGAATCCGCCTTTCTTTCGGTGGTAAGTCAGAAAGAATTTCTTTGACTTGATCCGCTACAATTCTTCTTGATGTTTCTTCAGCCGGAGAAAGAATTTTATCATCAGCGATAAAGTCCCCGAGAGTGGATTTGCCATCGTCATCGTCAGGGCCAGCCGGACTTTCCAAAGACACTGTTGCTTGGTCAATTTTGGTAATGTTGTGAATTTTGTCAACGTCCATTCCCATTTCAATCGCCACTTCTTCTGGCATCGGGTCGCGCCCCAAATCCTGCGACAGTCGTCGGACGATTTGCTTATATTTCGCGATTGTCTCAACCATGTGAACCGGAACACGAATGGTGCGTGATTGGTCGGCAAGCGCTCTTGTAATAGCTTGCCTAATCCACCAAGTAGCATAAGTTGAAAACTTAAATCCTTTTTCCCAATCAAATTTATCAACTGCCTTAAAGAGGCCAAGATTGCCTTCCTGAATCAAGTCCAAAAGTGTCAAATCAGGACTTCGGCCAACATATTTCTTGGCAATTGAGACTACAAGACGCAAGTTTGACCTAGCCAAAATATTTTTTGCCTCCATGTCCCCCTTTACGATTCTTTGGGCCAATTCTTTTTCTTGAGCACCGGAGATCAGAGGGTATTGTCCGATTTCTTTCAAATACATCTGAATTGAATCTGCGGACAAAGAAGATTTGTATATGTCCTTCTCCTTCATCAATTCATCGCTGGATTCTAAGAGATTTCCACCTTCCAAAAGGTCAATGCCAGCGACCTCAATTTTGGAATAAAGGTCGTCAAGTAGCATTATATCGCTTTCGATATTTGGAAATTCTTTTAAGATTTCATCATAAGTAACAAAACCTCTTTCTTTGCCTTTGTTCAAAATCTTCTCTACTGCCGATTCAATACTCTCCTTGGTTTTCTGCGTCTTAGGAGAAAGAGCCCGGGCACCCCGTGTCTTTCTGATAGAAGATTTCTTGGCTTTTACAGCAACCTTTTTTTTATTTTTAACCTTCGTCGACTTTCGGCCCTTTTTCAGAGATTTGTTCCGAAGGTTTTTCTTTTTAATAGCTTTGGGTTTTTTTCTTTTCATAAAAATTTTATTTTTGTCTTTCCAGTTTCAACTGATTTATTTTTTTGCTCAAATCCTGACTCTTGAGAAGCAGTGTCTCAACCTTATCTCTATCTCGACCATTCTCAGCTTGCTGAATTTCTTTAAAGACCTCGGTCAAGGCGTTTTTTAAAACCTCTTCATGCAAATTAAAAATTAAATCCTCAACAATGTCTCCAATGTCGTCTCTATCAGAAAAATACGCTTCAGCTTCAAAAGTAAGCTCGTCTTTTTTAGAATCGTTCTGCTTTAAAAAAAGCTCGAAATCCAGATCTGAAAATTCTTCTATCTTGCCTTTAATATCAGAAATGGTTGGTTTCTGTCCTTTGCCATCAAGCCAGAAAGCGATGCCAGCCAGTCTCAACATTATACTTGATTTTCTATCTGTCAACGACTTATCCGGAACCGAGATTTCAGACTCAACCGAATCAAGCTCAAGATCAACCTTTTGTAAATCGCTCCAAACAGCTGCCTCCGGGATGTTTACTCTCTCGGAAACCGAGGCAACAAAACGCGCCTGCTCAATGCTTGAGGGCAAAAGCTTTAAAAATGGCAGAACTTTTTTCATAATCTCTTGGTCTTGTCGACGTCTGTCCATTTTAGCTTCCAAAATTTTATCAAGATAGAAATCAATTATGTGACGCGAGTCTTTCAAGATTTTTAGATATTCGTTTTTATCTTTGGCAATAAATGAAGCCGGGTCCTCACCGTTCGGCAAAGCGGCAACTCTGACATTCATATGAAAAGGAATCGCCAGTTTAGCCGCCCGCTCTATTGCCTTGAATCCGGCCGCGTCTCCATCATAAGCGAAAATTATTCTTTCCGAAAGTCTTTTCAATCTTTGAAGTTGTTTTTCTGTCAAAGCAGTTCCGGAGGTAGCGACAGTGTTACAAAATCCCGCCTGATGCGACAAAATCAAATCCATTTGGCCCTCAACCAAAATTGAATAATTCTTTGTCCTAATTTCGTTTTTTGCCCGATCAAAGCCGTAGAGAATTTCCGACTTGTTGAAAAACTCGGTCTCCGGACTATTCAAATATTTTGGCGCATTTTCTTTTTCCGGAAACAATCTGCCTGAAAAAGCGATTATTCGTCCGGCGCTATCAAAAATCGGAAAGATGATTCGATTTCTGAAGACATCATATAACTTGCCATCTTCAGTTTTCTTAGCAAGACCTGTTTTCTGCAATTCAGACTCTTTAAAACCTTTGTTCTTTAAAAAATCTATTAAGTCCTGCCACCTGTCTTTGGCATAACCAATTCGCCAACTTGAAAGTGTTTTTTCCTCAACCGACCTTCTTTTTAGATAATCTCTGGCAAGTTTATCATTCCTTAAGTTTTCTTCAAAAAAGGAAGCGGCGTGATCAATAAGCTCAAGCATCCGTTCTTTCTCTCCTCTGTCCTGCTTCTTTTCAAAGTCCAAATCAACACCAGAACGATGAGCCAAAATTTTCAAAGCGCCGAGAAAATCCAACCCCTCCATCTCCTGAACAAAAGTAAAAATATCACCTTTAGCTCCGCAACCAAAGCAGTAATAAGAATCTCTGTCCGGCGAGACAAAAAAGGATGGAGTCTTTTCGTTGTGAAAAGGACAATTAGCTTTAAAATTTGAGCCGGCCTTTTGAAGCTTTAAATGACTCCCCACTACATCAACAATTGAAAGTCGCTCTTTGATTTTGTCTACATTAGACATAAGCTTCCTAAAGTGGTTTTGACACAAAAACTAAGCGCGAAAGACCTCCAATGATAGAAATTTAAGAGCTAAGAACCTCCTGATCTTGTTGGGAATCTTCTATCATCTTCTGCTTTGGACTTCCAATAAATCCGGTGCCGGCCGGAATTAATCGGCCGATTATGACATTCTCTTTTAACCCTCTCAAATTATCCTCATAACCTCGAATAGCCGCGTTTATGAGAATCCTTGTGGTGTGCTGAAAGGAAGCGGCGGAAAGGAAGCTCTTTCTGGTTAGAGAAACTTCGGAGATACCCATCAGAACTTTTTCAGCTTTGGCCTCTTTGTTGCCTAAATTCGCGGCTGACTCGTTAGCCAAAGTCAATTCCCGCTCCTCAACAACATCACCGTTTGATAAATTTGTATCACCGCTATCTTTAACTCTGCGTCTAGAAAACATTTGGCGAACAATTACTTCTATATGTTTTCTTGAAATCGGCTCACCCTGTAATTCGTAGAGCTTGTTTATCTCCTTAATAATATAATTTTCAGTCGCTTCTTTGCCGGCATATTTGAAAAGTTCGTCCAAATCTGCAGAACCGTCGGTTAAAATCTGGCCTTTTTTAACCCCATCGCCAACCTTCACCAAAACCGATCGCTGGAAGCTGACTGGATATTCAATTTCGGCACTTTTTGATTTTGGAACTTTAGCTTCTGAAGACAGAACAACAATTGATTTCTCACCCTTTTCGTTCTTTATGCTGGAAATAACTCCATCGACAGTTGAAATAACAGCTGGATTTTTCGGCTTTCTCTTCTCAAAAACCTCTTCCACTCTAGGCAAACCAGTGGTAATGTCCCCACCTACCGAAGCGGTGCCTCCGGAATGAAAGGTTCTCATCGTCAATTGGGTTCCCGGCTCACCAATAGCTTGGGCCGCGACGGTTCCGACCGCTTCACCAATCTCAATTGATTTGCCGGAACCAAGATCCGCCCCATAACACTTGGCGCAAACCCCGCTTATAGACTTACACGACATTGGTGAGCGAACGATCGCCTCGCTGACTTTGGACGACTCAACTAATAAGGCATCTTTTTTGGTCAAAAAATGGCCTTTCTTGAAAATAATTTCTCCGTCAGAGTCAACCACATCTTCAGCTAAAAATCTGCCTTTTAAATTTTTGGACAGTGGGACCTCAATTTCTGAATCTGAATCACGGCTGATTTTTATACCGTCTTTTGTTCCGCAATCTTCTTCAGTAATTATTGAATCTTGCGCCACATCAAACAGACGTCGAGTTAAGTAACCTGCCTTTGCGGTATTCAAAGCCGTATCGGTCAAGCCTTTTCTGGCGCCGTGGGTGGTAATAAAGTACTCAATCGGAGTCAACCCTTCTTTCGAAGAAGAGATTACCGGAAATTCAATAATTTCTCCGAGAGCATTTTGGATGAGACCTTTCATACCGGCCATCTGGGTAATTTGAGAAAGAGAACCTCTAGCGCCGGACTTAACCATGTCGTAAACCGAACCCTTTTTATCAAGACTGTCCGGAATAATTTTTTCCAACTCACCCTTAGCCCAATGCCAAATTTCTATATTTTTCCTCAAACGTTCTTCACTGGAAATAAGACCGTCGTTGTACTGACCCAAAACCTCTTCAGCTTTTTTATGAGCGGCATCTATTATATCTTTTTTCTGCGCCGGCACCGAAATCTCATCAATACCCCAAGTAATACCAGCGTAGGTTGCATACTTAAAACCAAAAGACTTTATCTTGTCCATTATCGGCGGGATCTCTCCAATGCCATATTTTTCAATAAGGTCTTCAACCAAAGCCGACATCTTTTTCCTGTCTATTTCGGAGTTTAAGAAAGGATAATCTTTTGGCAAAATACTGTTGAACAACAAACGTCCGACGGAAGTCTCAAAAATTTGTCCATTGAATTCTTTGTATTTCGGAGTGTCTGTCGCCAAGACTTTTATTTTGGCTCGAAATCCGACTATATCATAGTCAAAAGCACCAATCGCTTCGTTCGGACTTGAGAAATGTTTATCCTCACCTTTTTCATCAGGAATAATTCTTGTCATCCAGAAACAGCCCAAAACAATATCAAGCATTTTGGCCGAGACAATCGGATCACCGCTTCCCGGCTTTAAAATATTTTTGTCGGCCGCCATAATATTTCTAGCTTCCATTTGAGCTTCTGCGGACAAAGGAACATGAACCGCCATCTGATCACCGTCAAAGTCCGCATTGAAAGCAGTACAGACTAAGGGATGAACTTGAATGGCATTACCCTCAATCAAAATCGGCTGAAAAGCTTGGATTCCAAGACGGTGCAAAGTCGGAGCTCGATTCAGAAGAACATATCGTCCCCTGATAACCTCTTCTAAAATTGCCCAGACTTCCGGCACTCCTTCTTCTATCAACTTACCAGCACCTTTTATGTTGAAAGCTAGTTCTTTCTTTAGAATTTGAGAAATAACAAACGGCTTGAAAAGCTCAAGAGCCATATGTTTTGGCAGACCACACTGATTGAGCTTAAGATCCGGACCAATAACAATCACAGATCGGCCGGAATAATCAACACGCTTACCCAAAAGATTCTGCCTGAAGAACCCTCTTTTACCTTTCAGATTGTCAGCGATCGATTTTAATTCTCGCTTTTGACCTTGACCGATCATTGATGACTGAGCGGTACCTTGGCGCAAAGTGTTGTCAAGCAAAGCATCTATTGCTTCTTGCAAAATTCTTTTTTCGTTCCTTAAAATAACTTCAGGCGCGTTGATTTCTTTAAGTTTCTTAAGACGATTGTTTCTATTTATCACCCGGCGATAAAGATCATTGACGTCAGAAGTCGCATATCGCCCACCATCGAGCGGGACCATTGGTCGCAAAGCCGGAGGAATGACCGGGATTCTAGTCAAAAACATCCACTCCGGACGCAAACTGTTTTTAATCATTGATTTAACCAGAGAAATTCTTTTTTTGATTTTTTCTCTCTCAACCGATCCAGCTTCCTCAAGTTCTTGTTCCAAATTGCTTTCAAGAATTTTTAAATCAACATTGCTTAAGATTTTATAAATAGCTTCGGCGCCAATACCGGCCTCAAATATTGTCCCGTAACGAACCGAATAGTTATGAAAAGCCACCTCGTCAAGGACTTGCCCTTCGGAAAGACCTTCAATATCGTTTCTGGTCTTGACCCACATTTCTTTCAGAGCGTCTTTTTCTTTCTGGTTTTGGGCCGATTTAAGCTTGCTGTTGAATTCACTGTCCAAATCCTTCAGAACCCTCTTTCGTTCTTCTTCATTTACAGAAGTGATTATATAACCAGCAAAATAAATAACTTTCTCCAAGTCACCGGCTGGAATTCCTAAAACCATCCCGATTCTTGAAGGTACGCTTTTTAAAAACCAAATATGAGAAACCGGACTTGCCAACTCAATGTGTCCCATTCTTTCTCGCCTAACAATGCTTCTTGTGATTTCAACACCGCACTTCTCACAAACAATTCCTTTATAGCGAATTCCGCGATATTTGCCACAATAGCACTCATAGTCCTTGTCAGGTCCGAATATTTTTTCGTCAAAGAGACCGTTTCTCTCGCTTCTTTGAGTTCTGTAATTTATCGTCTCGGGTTTGGTAATTTCACCAAAAGACCACTGCCTAATGCTGTCGGGCGAAGCCAGACGTAGAGCGATAGAGTCAAAGTCGTTTATATTTGCCGATAATTTTGTTCTCATAAATTTTAAAAAGAAAATATTGTTAAAACGAAAAATCTATTTCTCCGCACCCCTTCTTTTTTCATCTTTTTTTCTAAGTTCAACGTCTAAAGCTAGACCGCGTAAATTACTTAGCAAGACATTAAAAGACGCAGGAGTGTTAAGTTCCCTTATTTTCTCACCCCTAACAATCGCGTCAAAAGCCGCACTTCTTCCAATGATATCGTCAGATTTAATCGTCAACATTTCCCGCAAGGTATGTGCGGAACCGTAACCAAGAAGCGCCCAGACTTCCATCTCGCCAAATCTTTGTCCGCCACCTTGGGCTTTACCACCAAGCGGTTGTTGGGTAATAAGCGAGTAAGGGCCAATCGAACGCATGTGGATTTTATCTTCAACCATATGGTGAAGTTTTAGAATATACATATAGCCAACAGCAATCGGCTGATTAAAAGCTTCTCCTGTTCGGCCGTCGTGAAGAATCATTTTGCCCGACCTTGGAAATCCAGCTCTTTCAAGCTCGTCTTTTATTTCTTCCCCAGTCGCGCCGAAAAATGGTGGCACAATGGCTTGATAATTCAAAGTGTTAGCGGCTAGACCCAAATGCATTTCCAAAATTTGCCCCAAATTCATTCTAGAAGGTACGCCAAGAGGGGTCAAAATAATATCGACCGGCTGACCGTCTTTGGTGTAAGGCATATCTTCCTCTGGTAGAATTCTAGAAATTACACCCTTATTGCCGTGCCTTCCGGCAAGCTTGTCACCCACAGAAACATTTCTCAATTGAGCAACCTCGATATGAATTCTTTTTATAATTCCTGATTCGAGTTTGTCACCATTTTCCCTAGAAAAAACCTGGACCTTTACTACCCTGCCTCTTTTTCCGACTTCCATTCTCTTTGAGGTATCTTTTACATCTCTGGCCTTTTCACCGAAAAGAGAGCGAAGCAGACGCTCTTCAGGAGTCAGTTGGGTCTCACCTTTTGGAGTAATCTTGCCGACCAATATATCGCCCGAGCGAACTTCGGCCCCCACCCGAATAATTCCATCTTCTGCCAAATTTCTAAGTTTGGTTTCTCCGACATTAGGAATATCGCAGGTCGTAACTTCCGGCCCGAGCTTTGTGTCTCGGACATTGACGACAAATTCTTCAATATGAATACTTGTAAATTTGCTGTTCTTTACCAACCTTTCGTTAACAATATTCGCGTCTTCATAATTGGCCCCGGACCAAGACATGAAAGCGACTAGAACATTTTGGCCCAAAGCAATTTGGCCATTTTCAGACGATGAGGTGTCAGCCAAAATTTCACCTCTTTTGACTTTTTGCCCAACTTCAACTATCGGTCGCTGATGAAAAGCGGTAAAGCCGTTAGTTCTTGAAAAATTGACCAAACGATATTCATCTGTCTTACCTTTCTTGTTTTTTATTTTTATTAGTCGGCCATCGACATAGGAAACCTCTCCTTCTTCGCTCGAAACTACAAGTCGTCCAGTGTCTAAAGCCGCGGCCTCTTCAATGCCGGTTGCGACAAGTGGCGCTTCAGGAATAACGCAAGGGGTCGCTTGTTTCTGCATGTTTGAACCCATGAGCGCGCGGTTAGCATCATCATGATTTAAAAAAGGAATCATCGAGGTGGCAACAGAAAAAGCTTGAGTGGCTGAAACATCGATATAATCAACGTCATTTCTTTCGACAAGTCCCGGCACACCTTTTACCCTAACATCGACATGGTCAGGTATTAAACGACCACTTTCATCATAGGGGGTTGCAGCGTGGGCAATTTTGTATTTTTCTTCTTCGTGGGCATCCATATAGTCAATCTGGCCTAAAATTTTTCCATCTTTGACTTTGACATACGGCGTCTCAATTATTCCAAATTCATTAACTCTGGCATAAAGCGCCAAACGCAAGATTAATCCGATGTTTTGACCTTCAGGAGTATGGATCGGGCAGAGTCGGCCGTAATGGGTAGGATGGACATCGCGGACTTCAAAACCGGCGCGAGCGCGATTGAGACCTCCTGGGCCAAGAGCCGAGAGAGTTCTAAGATGTTCTATTTCAGACAGAACGTTCTCTTGTTGCATAAACTGCGAGAGCTGATTTGTAGCAAAAAATTCCTTAATCCTAGCCTGCAAGGGCTTAGGAGAAATGAAATTTACCGGCAAGACGGTTTCGCTATCAATGGTGGACATTCGGTTTTGAATATTCCTTTTTATCTGTGCCAGTCCGATTCGGATTTTCTGTTGGAACAATTCTCCGACATATCTAACGCGCCTTGAACCTAGATGGTCAACATCGTCTTCTTTAGCGTCTGGGTTATTGTTTAATTCGGCAATGTGATTAATGATGACTGTCAAATCAGACAAACTTATAACTTTCTTTTTCAAATCACTGACAGAAGACCCTAACCCAAATCTTTTATTAAACATGTATCGCCCGACCTTTGAGAGGTCGTATCTTTCTTCGCCGAAAATAGAATTCAAAAAATCTTTGGCGTTATCAACTGTCGCCATATCGCCATCCCTAAGACGTCTGTGAATCTCAATAACAGACTGCTCTAAACTTTTAGCCGGATCTTTGGCCAAAGTTTTTTCGATATGCTCTTTTGCTTCTTTTTTATCTTTAAAAAGAGCAAGAATCTCTTTATCGGTAGAGGCGCCAAGAACTCTAAAAAGAGAGGTGATGGCGAATTTTCTTTTCCTATCAATTCTGGCATATATAACCCCGTCTTGATCAGTTTCAATTTCAATCCAAGCCCCTCGTGAAGGAATGATTTTGGCCCCAAAATACCTATGTCCACGAATATATTGTGAATTGAAGAGTACCCCAAAAGCTCTGGCAAGTTGTGGAACAACGACTCTCTCTATACCGTTTACAATGAAAGTGCCGTGATTCGTCATAAGTGGCATATCAGCCATAAAAATCTCCTGCTCTTTTTCAGTTTTCAAGCCAAGATTATTTAATCTGACCTTAACCTTAAGTGGCGCTTCGTAAGTTAGTTTGTTTTCCTTAGCAAAGTATTCATCAAATTTTGGTTCACCGATTTCAAAACCCAAGAAATCAAATTGGAATTTCTTTTCAGTAAAATCTTTGATTTTGGAGAATTCCGAAAAAACTTCTTTTAAGCCATCTTTCAAAAACCACTCAAAAGATTTGATTTGTGGTTCGACTAAATAAGAGAGGGGGGCGATTGGGTCCTTATAGCGACTAAAATATTTTTTCTTCAGCTGTTCTTTCTTGATAACTATTTGATTTGAAGTCATAAAAATCAACAAAAGCAAGACTTAACCTTGCTATATAAAGGTTTTTAAAAATACTTATAAAAAGAATTTAATTAAGCTTTTTAAGCACTTAATTTATAAGCCCTTTAAAGTATCCAGATAGTCATCATCAACTCAATCTTGTCAACTAGACAAGTATAGGGATCAAATTTTGTTTGTCAAGCGAAACTGTGGATAACTTACTTTACTAAATAAAATATTTTTCTTCTTCTACTGGCTGACATCAACCCTTCCAACTTAGTATTATTCAGCTTAAAAAATACCAGTAACGGTGTAGGCAACCAAGAAATAAACGAGGATGCTAAAAATATCCCTAACAACAGTTGAGAGTGGTCCAGAAGCAATTGCCGGGTCAAGCTTTAATCTGAAAAACAGCCATGGAAAAAATATTCCGGATAAAGCGGCGATAAAAATCGTCAAAACAAAAGAAAATCCAATAATTAAAGATATTCGAAAATCACGCCACCACCAAAAAACTAAAATAAAAGCAATGAGGCCAAGAAATACGGCAAGTAAAAAACTTATGGTCGATTCCTTTTTTAAATAGCTTTTTATTTTAACTTTGTCAGGCAAAGAAAGTGTTCTGACAAAAAGAGTTTGAGTTTGGGAACCGACAGCGTCCGCCATATAAACTACTGCCGGAATAAAAGCTGCGAGCAAAATAATCTGTGAAAGGGTCTGCTCGAAGAAACCGACAACAAAAGCTGCGAACATACCGCCTAAAAGTCCGACCAAAAGCCATGGTAGACGCTTCTTGAAGTGATCAGAAGTTTTGGTCGCAAGAAAACCGCTAACCGAATAATTTTTTAATATACCTTCAGAACGCAAAACATCTTCAATCCCTTCTTGATGTAGAACATCAAAAATGACATCGGAAGTAACCACGCCTAAAAATGCGCCGTTTTTATCAACAACTGGGATATTTTTAATATTATGTTTTACAGCAAGCATCGCCGCTCTTTCTTGGTCTGTACTAGGCCGAACCGAGACCAGATTTGAGATCATTACCGATGAAATCTTGGCGCTCTTGGGTAAACGAAAAACCTCTTTGATTGAGATAACCCCGACAAGAGAATTTTTGTTATCTAAAATGTAAATATAGTTGATATTGTCAAAACCTCTCACGCCCTTCAACAAGAGGTCTTCTATCTGCCCAACAGTTGAATCCCTTAACGCTGTCGGCACTTTGTCGGTCAAAATCCTACCGACGCTGTCTGTCGGAAAACTTCTGATATTTTTTGGATTTTGATTTTCTTGATTATTGGTCATTTCTAAATTCTTTGGAAAGCAGGGATCCTAGAGCACCGAAAAGTAAAATCTGGCTGACACTGTAAATCCAGAGCAAAAAGGCAATAAGTGAAGACGAGGCGCCATATATAGCATGGGCCGAATAAAACAAACTGAAGTATAAAGACAAAAGAATGTTTAATACAGAAAAAAGAAGTGCGCCGAGAAATCCGCCAAAAAATGAATCGCGCCAATTCACACGTCCGACTGATACAACCTTGTACATGAAAGCTAAAGAAAAAACCATAAGGACAAAAACCACAAAAAAAATCAAAAACGGCGAACTGGCAATCGACGAATTTAGGGAGCTAAAAGCGGAGCGTGTAAAAAGAGGTATAACAATATTTAGAAAGGTCAACAGAATTATGAAACCGGCCAAAAAAACCGAGTAATACACCGATTTTAAAATATTGAACAGAGTCTGGTTGACACCCCTAACTGGCCCAAAGTGGATTCCGAAAATATCAAAAAACGCCTTTTTCAAAGTGTTGAAAAAATGAGACAAGCCGTAAAAAAGAATGAGCAATCCGACAGCTGAAAAAAGAAAGTGGGCCCTAGACTCTTTTAGACCGTTCAAAAAATCCTCTACAAAAGGAACAGCTTTACCACCGGTCCTCAATTCAAAATAACCAACAATCTGATCTTCAACCAATCCTTGGCCCACGATAAAGCCACTAAGAGAAACGAATATAATTATTATCGGCGCTAGTGCATAGATGGCGTAAAAGGCCAAAGCCGCGGCATGCCTTGGAATTTCCACCCGCCTTGCTTCTTGACTGATTTTTTTGATAAACTTAAAGTAAGAGGTCACAAACTTAATTGTATAACATCAAAAAATAAAATGTTTAAGTTTCTACACAATTTGGAATTGAAATGGTGGCAAGCGGGGATTTACGAAACGGCGATGATTTCGCTTGGTATTTTAATCGGCGCACGCTTCGCAAGCTTTTTTGAAAATTGGGTTATCTTCTTTCTTATTGTTTTCTTAGTCGGCGGCTTTTACATCCTACGACTTTGGTTGAAACAGATAAAAAGCCAGTAAAAAAAACCGCCCCGGGCAAGACCGGGGCAAGCTAAACTCTTAGAGCGAGTCGAAGGCAGAAGAAAGGTAGCTTGAAGACTAACAGGAAGCCAAGTTTAGCCACCATCGTAAAACATGACCGCAAACACTTAAACGGGTTGAAGCTGTTTTGCCACTCATCTTTGATAAATTTCTTGGCACTAAGCCAGAACACGCCCCAACCTCTTCTGACATCTCGGCGAAAACGGGCTTTGTTGTAGGCCACGCTTCACCCCCTTTCTGTTTTCAAAGTATCACAACAGTCTAAAAAGTCAAGGTTTCACCTTTTCTTCTCCTCCCTCCATTTATTGATTTTTTTATGATCGCCGGAGAGAAGAACTTTTGGAGTTTGATATTTTTTGCCTTTATAAACCAAAACCTCTGGTCGGGTATAGTGCGGGTATTCTAGAGTCTTTTCTTCACCTTTTTTTGTTTTATTAAAAAAAGATTCTTCTATTAGAGATTCAAATTTAATGACTCCGGGAATAAGACGGGTTATGGTTGAAATCAAAACCGCAGCCGGCAGTTCGCCGTCGGTTAAGACATATGGGCCAATAGAGATTTCTTGGGCTTTTAAAGCCAAGCGCACTCTTTCGTCAATACCTTCATACCGACCGGCGATCAGAATAAGATGGTCATATTTTTTTGAATAATTTAGAGCTAACTTTTGGTCAAACTGCTTACCTTTTGCCGACAAAATAACAATTTTATAACTTTCATTTTTCTTAACTTTCTTAAGAATAGAATCAATTGTTTTGAGAATCGGTTCAGCTTTCATTACCATACCGGCTCCGCCACCATATGGTTTATCATCAACTTGTCGGTGTTTGTCCTTTGTAAAATCCCTTGGGGTGTAAAAAAGCAACTTAACTTTTTTCTGTTCTTGCGCCTTGCGAAGAACCGAAGTTTCTACGTAGGAGTTAATGCTGTTTGGAAAAATTGTAATTACGTGGAAAGTCATAAATTAGGGTTTAGGGTATGGAGTATAGGGTAGAATCAAAATCTAAAAAAGTAAATACCGCGCAATGCGCGGTATTTACTTTTACCTAAACCCTAGACCCTATTGGCTAGTGGCTAAATTTTAAGGTCATTTAGTGATTCATCTACGCTCTTCTCTCTATTCTCTGCGGGTCTTTCTCTTCTCTGACCCCCTTCTGGTTCGTTAATTTTCAGATTGACTCTGGCGTTATTTTTCATACCGACAACACGCAAAAGAGTTCTGATAGCTTTAGCGGTGTTACCGTCCCGACCGATGATCTTTCCCATATCGGCGGGATTAACATCCAAAGTTATCAAAACACCCATTTCGTCAACAGTTCTGTTAATTTTTACATCTTGAGGATTATCGACCAAAGACTTTACGACATGTTCTAAAAAAACTGCGTCACTTTCCATAACTAGGTTTCTATAAATTAACCCCTATTAATGTGCAAGAGAATCCCGACTATGGCTCTTTCTGCACTAAAAAGATAATACACTGACGACAATCCTTGTCAACAGCTGATTTCTAAGAATTTGATTAGGAAAATCAGGCAGACGGGGCGCTTGCAGTTTCTTCGGTTTTTTCCGGAGAACTTGTTTCTTGTTCTGAATTCTCATCAGGGGTCGGTGAGGGTTCGCTGTTTTGGACCGGAGACTCGGATTCCTTTTTATCTGGAGATTCGCTTACTGAAGAAGTGCTTTGGGCTTCTGGCTGATCTTTCTTTATTGGCTTTTTCTTTGGCAAGACATTTATTTTTTTACCTTCAAACAAGCTCTTTGAAATCAAAAGATTGTGGACAGTGCCGGAGGTTTGGGCACCCTTGGAAATCCAATATTTTATTCTATCGCCGTCAAATTTGAAATCTTCACCTCGACGTGAATCGTAGTTTCCCAAAATTTCTAAAAATTTTCCGCTCTTTGGACCATTTTTTGAATCAGTCAGAACCAACCGAAAAACCGGCTCGTGTTTTCTGCCAACCCTCTGTAATCTAATCTTCAACATAGTGAAAAATATCCTAGCAAAGATTGGTTTTTTGGTCAAATTTGAGATAAACTCAATTCATGCAAAAAAAACAAGGAAAGAATAGGGGGAAAGAAAGAGAGAGTGTTCTCTCCGGAATAATCAAGGTCAATTCCCGCGGAGTTGGATATGTGGCAAAAGAAGGTATTAGAGACGATATTGAAATCGAATCTTATTTCTTAAAGGGGGCGTTAGACAACGACAAAGTATTAATATCCATCCACCCGCCCAAAAAAAATGACAGGCAGAAAGGCGAAGTTATAAAGATATTAGAAAGGGCCAAAGAACAATTCACTGGAGTCGTTGAAAAAGACGGAGAAATCTTTTTTCTAAAAGCTGATGACAGAAGAATGTACCGAGATATAATTATTCCCCCAAATCCCCAACTCAAAAAACTGACCGGGCAAAAGGTTTTGGTGAAAATTACGAACTGGGGAAACCAAAAAAAGAACCCGGAAGGCAAAATCGTCAAAGTTTTTGGTCCAAAGGGCGAGCATGAAGCTGAAATCCAATCAATAATATTCAACAAAGGTTTTGAGTCATCCTTTTCCGAAGCAGTTGAGGAAGAGGCAAGAAAAGTTGCTGAAGTGGCAAAGATCAATTTTGAAGACGAGGTGCGCAAAAGAAAAGATATTCGGGGAATACCGACTTTCACAATTGACCCGGTTGATGCCAAGGACTTTGACGACGCAATATCACTCCGCGAAATCAAAGATCCAAAGTTCAAAGGGGTAATCTATGAGATCGGAATCCATATCGCAGATGTATCTTATTACGTTACAGAAGGATCATCGTTGGACACGGAATCTAAGAAAAGGGGGTTCTCAATCTATCTTGTCGACCGGACAATCCCGATGTTGCCGGAAGTCCTTTCAAACAACCTTTGTAGCTTAAATCCGAACGAAAATAAGCTGGCTTTTTCAGCGATTTTTAAGATTTCAGAAAGCGGAAAAGTTTTAGATAGATTCTTCGGACGCACGATAATTTCTTCCCAAAAAAGATTCACTTATGAAGAAGCACAGAAGATATTGGATGATAGAAATGGAATTTTTTTTAAAGAACTTAATATTTTAAACAACCTCGCAAAAACCCTGAAAAAAGAAAGGTTCAAAATGGGGGCCATAGATTTTGATACTGATGAAATAAAGTTTGAACTCGACAAAAACGGACGGCCGATAAGAGTATTCAAAAAACCACGAATGGACACCAATAAACTTGTTGAAGAAATGATGCTACTTGCCAACCGAGAAGTGGCGGAATTTGTCCATCGCAAAGCCAAATCAAAAAGCGGAGACAACGGCTTTATCTTTAGAATTCATGACTTGCCAAACAGAGAAAAAATAAAAAGCTTGTCTATTTTCCTAAGAGCCCTCGGCTACTCGCTTCCTTTTAACGATCGAACGGGAGTTTCTTCAAAAGACCTGAATGCTCTTTTTGCAAAAATTGAGGGTCGGGCGGAAGAATCTTTAATAAAAACTGCAGCTGTTAGGGCTATGGCCAAGGCAGTCTATTCGGTCAAAAATATTGGTCATTTCGGACTAGCATTTCAATATTACACCCACTTTACTTCACCAATCAGAAGATATCCGGATTTATTGGTCCACCGTTTTCTTGATAAGTGTCTCGCTGGAAAAATTGATAGTGTTGATTTTGAAAAATACCGCCGGCTGTCGGAAGAATTGTCAGAAAAAGAAATACAAGTGACTGAAGCGGAAAGAGAATCAATAAAGTTTAAGCAAGTTGAATATATGGCGCAAAGAATCGGAGAAAACTTCGAAGGAATAATTTCCGGCATTACCGAATGGGGTATCTACGTTGAGGAAAAAAACACTCGCTCTGAAGGAATGATAAAGCTACGTGACATTGGAGACGATTTTTACCAACTTGACGAAAAACAATACGCTCTGATCGGACAAAAAACCAAAAGAAAATTCCAGTTGGCTGACAAAATAAAATTCAAGATCAAACGAGTTGACCTTGACTCAAAACAAATTGATTACGAACCAATTTAATCCCGCAATATAAAAACAAGACTATTTAGCAACCGCCACGGCTTCGTCAAAAACTACGGACAAAACTTTTGAATATCCATCTTTGCCCATTGTCACGCCATAGATCACCCCGGCCCGCGACATTGTCTCTCGGTTGTGAGTAACTAAAATTAATTGGGAATGTTTGGAGAGCGATTCTATCATGTCGCCGTAGCGTTTTGAATTCGCTTCATCAAGTGCCGCATCAGTCTCGTCCAAAACCAAAAATGGCGGCGGGTTGACCTGGGATAGGGCAAAAATCAGAGCGATTGAAGTCAGAGCTCGCTCCCCACCAGACAACATCTCCAATCCACGGATTTTCTTCC
Source organism: Candidatus Paceibacterota bacterium (assembly GCA_030583745.1). Classification (NCBI taxonomy): domain Bacteria; kingdom Bacillati; phylum Minisyncoccota; species Minisyncoccota bacterium. Next base: position 62,423 of record CP129473.1, on the reverse strand, counting down.
TCGGCAAATTAACTTTGATATCAAGTCCCTCTTCAATCTCTTCTTCCTCGTCCCCCAAAGACGGAATTTCTGATTCTATCTGGTCTAATTGTAAATCTTCGTCCAACCTTTTCCTCTTTTTCTCATCTTTGACAACCGACAGACGAGCAGTGCCACCGGAAAACATAGAAGAAAAAAGTTCTTGAAAATGCTTGTTTATATTTTCAATACCAACTTTAAAATTCTGATCAAGCTGGGATTCCAAATCTTTAATGAGCTGTTTTAAAGATTCGCTAGATTTTTGCAAATCAAACAATTCTTTTTCTAAGAAAGCGTCTCGTTCAGCAATTTCCCGATACTCACGTTCCACCTCTTCGCCAATCCCACCTGCGTCTTCCAGTCGAATCTTCATCTTCTCGATCTCTTTTTTTAAAGACGGACGGAGAACTGATTCATAGTCCGGCGTTAGGTTTACAGAAAACTTCTCATAAGCCATAACCGATTCCCCGGAAAGCACTCTTGCCTCTTTTAACTCTCTTTCAAAATCTTCTTCCGCCGAGTTTATATTTCTTAAAACATCGTTAAAATGGGCAATGCCGGCCAAAATTTCACTCTCTTCGGCTCTCAAGCGAAAAATATTTTTTTCCAAATCTCGATTAACATCCTTCTCTTTTTCAATTTCACTTTGCAAAGACTTGAATGATTCTGTAAGTTCTTTTTCTTCAATTCCGGTTTTTTGTTGCTTCTCTTCCAATTCCCCCCTTTCATTTTCAAGTTTTTTTATCAATTCCAAGTGTTCAGAAGCAGTGTCGCCGACATAATTTTCTTTTGTCAAAATATTTGAGATTGACTCAAAAATTTTTTTGAAAAGAGATTTTATCAAACCAAGGTCACTACTATTTTCAACCACCTCCCAGTGTTCTTTTAGCTCTTCTCTCAATACTTCAATTTTCGCCCTATCAATAGCAATAGGCAAATTATCTCCGGATGTTTTTTGACTATCCAAAATCCGTCTAAGAGAAATTTCTTGACCCTCAATCATGCCGAGTTTTCTAGATAATTCCTCCTTTTCTTGACGAAACCGTCTCAATTCCGACTCTAATTGAAGGAGTTTCTCGCTTTTCTCGTCTTGCGAGAAATTCTTTAAAGACGAAGCAACCTTTTGCAATTCCAACCTCAAAGAGATCAGGCGCTCCTCCGGTTTTTCTTTCAGATTTTCAACTTCTTTTTTCTTTTGGGCCAAATAAACACTTTCCAAAGAAAAAAATTCTAGATATTTCTGCAAAAGGTCATTTCTTAATTCTTTGGTCTTTTGCAACTTTTCGTATTGCCTTCTTAAAAACTTAATGTGAGGCGAAATTTCCTTTCTCAAAAGCTCAACCTGTTTTAAATTCTCTTCAGTCTTTTCCAATTTTCTTCGACTTTCTTGTTTCCGGTACTGATAAAGCCGGAGACCCAAAGCATCTTCAATCATCTCCCGACGCTCGCGGCTATTGGTATTCAAAATTTTATCGGCTTCGCCCTGCGAAATTATGTGGTGTCCAGAAGGACCGATATTTGTCGGGGCCAGAACCTCCAAAATGTCTTTCAACCTGACCTGGCTGTCATTCAAAAAATACTGATTGACGCCATCCCTGAAAACAACTCTCTCTACCACAACTTCGTCGAAATCTATGTTCATTAAGCGCTTGCGGTTATCCAGAATAATTTTGGCAGAGGCCTTATTTCCCCTCGGCAACTCTTGGGAACCGTTCCAAATCAAATCCTCACCCTTCTTAGATCGCAAAGATTTCATTGATTGCTCGCCCAAAACAAACCGAAATGATTCGGTAATGTTTGATTTACCACTACCGTTTGGTCCGACAATAGCCGTTACCGGGCTGCCGAATTCCAGCTGGCTTTTTTTGGCAAAAGATTTAAAACCTGAAAGTTCTATGGATTTTAAGCGCATGCTAAAAACAAAAAATTACCAACCCTTCTCTTCTAAAGCCGAGGCCGCCGCCTCTTGTTCGGCCTCCTGCTTTGAAACACCTTGGCCCTCCGCAATCTTTTCTTCGCCAAGGAAAACCGCCGATGTAAAATGTTTGTCGTGATCCGGACCGACTTCTTTTATTACCTTATAAGACGGAGTGGTGCCGGTTATCTCCTGCGCTCTCTCTTGAAATCGACTCTTGGCATCAATCCATGACTTTGTCTGCAAAATTTCATCGGTCAAAGGAGTTACATGTTCTAAAATAAATTTTTTGGCGAATTCATAACCTTGGTCAAGGTAAATAGCGCCGATTATCGCTTCCAGAGTATTTGCCAAAATATATTGCCTGGCCCGACCAACATCCTTTGCTTCACCTTTTGAAAGTAGGAGAAAATTATTCACACCAAGTTCAATTGCAACTCTGGCGCAAGTCAGAGCGTTAACGAGTGCTGCACGATAACTTGTCAATTCACCTTCGGTTTTTTCCGGAAATCGGTTAAACAGATACTCGGTTACGGCAAGCTCCAAAACCGCATCACCCAAAAACTCCAACCTTTCATTGTGTTGGATTTTGAAATTCCGGACTTCATTAAGATAAGAACGATGGGTAAAGGCCTGCTTCAAAAGTTCCTTATTTTTGAAATTTATTCCGGCTTTTTTTTCAAACTCTAAAAAATCCATATTCCAAAATCATTCAATTAGGATTGATTCTCAGCTAAAATTTTAACTGCTTTTATCACAATCGGCATTACGTCATCATAAAAATTGAGTTCCAAAATATCTTTAAGCTTAAACCATTTAGCATCATCAAGTCCGCCACTTTCTCCCAGTTTTATATCGCCAAAATCAGACCTAGCCAAAAAATATTTCACCTGCTTCTTAACTCTGCCTCTTTCCGGATCATGAGCCACGTATTCGTTTGAACCGAGCTCTTTTTCTACTACAACATCCAAACCGACTTCTTCCTTCGCTTTTCTTTTCACACCCTCGACAGGATCTTCACCATCTTTTACTTTGCCTTTTGACAGAGTCCAATGACCAAAGACGTCGTGCACCAAGGCAAGATAGACTTGTTCATTGTCTTTAGCGTAAACAACCGCGCCTACCAGTATTTCTTTTGGCAAATTCTTACTATCCTTACTCTTTGCATAATTTGAATCTTCATCTTTCCCCGGCTCGCCAAGCTCTTTATAGACAGTACCAAGAACTCCGTTAACAAACTTCCCGCTGTTTTCCCCACCGAATGATTTAGCCAACTCAATCGCTTCGTTAATCGCAACCTTAGGAGGCACTTGGTCGCGGTCGGAAAATAAAAGCTCGTAAAGCCCAAGACGTAAGATGTTTCTGTCAACGACTGATATTTTATCAAGAGGCCAATCAGGAGCCGCTTTGGAAATTATCTCGTCCAATTTCTCCCTCTTTTCTAGAACTCCATTATAAAGATTGTTCAGGAATTCATTGTCATTTGATTCAGCCGCGAATTCTTCAATATTTCTTTTAAATATCTTCAACCCCTCTGAAGAATCAGCTTTTCTGAAATCTATTTCAAATAGCGTTTGAAGAACAATTGATCTGAAAAGGTGCCGATTAGACATAAATTAACGATCTTAAATCTTTTATCCTCAATACCATCCAATAATAAGAAGGCGCTTTGAATTATCGAAGCTAAGGATTAAGAATCTTTTTCAGTATTGTCTTTTTCTTTCTTGCCCTGCTCTATCCGTTTCTTCTTCTCTTTTTTCTCTTTTTTCTCAACCTTAGCCAAAACATTCAAGACTTGTCGTCCTTTATATTTACCGCAATTAAGGCATGCTTTGTGGCTTTCTTTTGGTGAATTGCAATCCGGGCAAAGACCCCTCTTGACTATTTTCAGGGCATGGTGCGACCGACGGTTTCGGGTATGCCCCCTTGTATGTCTCATTCTTACTACCATATAACCGAGAGTATAAAGCAATGAAAAGGAAAAAACAAGTATGAAAAGACCCCTGCCTGCCGGCTTCGGGGTCTTGGAGGTCACTATCTCTCTTCCCTTTCGCAGAGAAGCGGGCGAAGTATTTCGCACGATTGCGGATCGATCTTGGCAATGTATTGCAAAACTTCTTGGAAAGGTTGGCAATTGGCCAATTCAGAAGCCGGCACCCAGAGATTGCCATTCAACAGACCTTTCTGTGGCACAGACCAACGCAAAAACAGGAAGATCAAATAGCGATGAACCCCGAGGAAAGGACAGGAATGCCAGCCTGAGATAAAAACCGGCGGATGCTTCGACCTCTTGGGGATTATAATGCCCGCATTGGACAAAATCTCCTTGGCCAACGGCGAGAAATCAGTCACTCTGATAGTTTTCTCTTGGACAAATTCGGCACACAGAAAAGAGTAAGTTGATGGGCCACCCGCCGAGGTCCCCCCTCTTCTGACAAGAAGTTGAACTTCCGGTTTTCCAGAACGTCCGTCTCTGATCTGGAAACAGGTAGCGGCAATTATCCTCTGCATCTGCGTTTGCATCTGTATTATTTCCTCCTTTGGCTTAATGTTCCGGTTCAATCCACACGGAATCAATTAGAACATCTGAATTAAGAATAACAAAAAAACATTATGAATCAAACGCCGATTTCAGACCCAAGAAACTTCTGCGATGAATGGGGGTTAATCCGTGCTTTTTTATTTTTGAAAAATGAAGTTTAGTACCGTAGCCCTTGTGGCTTTCAAAACCGTATTTCGGATAAATTCTTGCCATTCTTTCCATCAACTTGTCCCGCCGGACTTTGGCCAAAACCGAAGCGCAACTAATAACTTTTATTTTCTCGTCGCCTTTTATGATGGTTTTTTGAAAAACAAATTCTTCCGGCGCTTTTAATCCCCCGTCTAAAAGAACTCGGCATTCCGATGGTTTTATTTTTAGCCGACAAATCGCCCGCCTGACTGCCAACTCAACAGCTTTTGCAAGTCCGATTTTATCAATGGTGGAATTATTGGTGGAGGCAAAAGAAAAATCGGCACGGCCAAGATTTTTTAACTTTTTAATTTCGGTCACACAATTTTCTCTTTGTTTCGCGCTCATCTTTTTTGAATCTTTCACCTGTTTTGGTAAAACGCTTTTACTCCTCTCGACACAAAAAGCGCAAACCACCAAAGGTCCGGCCAAAGGTCCCCTCCCCACTTCGTCAATGCCAATCAGATATTTAATCATTAATAATAATTATAACAGCCAGACTATAAATAAGTTTGTGCTAAAATACCGATTAAACATGAGAAAGTTTATCCATCTCCATACTCATTCCCACTACTCCCTGCTTTCGGCTCTGCCGAAAATTAAAGAACTGGTAGCTTCCGCCAAGGCGGAAAATATGAGAGCTTTAGCTTTAACCGACAACGGTAATCTTTACGGCGCTATTGAGTTTTATAAAGAGTGCAAGAAAGAAAACATAAAGCCGATTGTTGGTGTTGATTTTTATGTCGCCCTCCGTTCTCGAAATGACAAACAAGCCGGCATAGACAACAAAAGAACCCGTCTCCTGCTTCTGGCTAAAAATTACGAGGGTTATTTAAATCTTATTAAGCTAGTTACCCTTTCTCATTTAGAAGGTTTTTATTACAAACCGCGAGTTGACAAAGAACTCTTGGAAAAATACGGGCAAAATTTGGTCTGTATTTCTCCGGCTTTGAGTAGCGAGATTTCCCAAGCTCTGGCCTACAGCGACTTTGAAAAAACTGAAGAGATAATCAGCTGGCACAAAAAAATATTCGGACAAGAAAACTTTTACTTAGAGATAACCCATCATCCGGAAATCCCCGGACACCAAGAAAAAATGCTGGCTCTAAAAAAACTTTCGGAACAAAGTCAGACACCAATGGTCGCCGGTCAAGAAGTTTTTTATTTAAAGCCGGAAGACAAAATGGCCAGAAAGACAATGCTCTCAATTCAGACAAATTCTGAAAATTTTTCCGGCAGTTTTAACGAAGAAGAAGATTTCTCTTTCATTTCTGAAAAACAAGCTGAAGAATACTTCAAAGATTTCCCTAATGCTCTGGAAAACACCCTTGCAATTGCCGAGAAATGTAATCTCGAGCTTGAACTCGGCAAATGGGTTTTTCCAAATTACAAAACCGAAAATAACTTAACTCATGACATTGAATTAAAGAACTTGGTCTATGAGGGATTAAAAGAGCGAAACCTGAAAGAGACGGACGAAATTAAAAATCGAATTGAATACGAACTTGAGATAATAAAAAAGAAAGGGTACGCGCCATATTTTTTGGTAGTTGCCGACCTTCTGAAATTTGCTAGAAAAAATAACATTTTCAGCACTACCCGTGGCTCGGCCGCCGGTTCAATGGTCTCATATCTGACTTTTATCACCACTGTCAATCCAATTGAATACAAATTGCCGTTTGAAAGATTTTTGAATCCGGAAAGGCCGTCGGCACCCGACATTGACATGGATTTTGCCGACAGTCGCCGAGACGAAGTTATTGCTTACGCAAAACAAAAATACGGCGAGAATCAGGTGGCTCAAATTGGAACTTTCGGAACGATGATGGCTAGAGCCGCGGTCAGAGACGTTGCTAGGGCTTTAAATTTTCCATATAGCGTGGGAGACAGAATCGCCAAGCTCATCCCATTCGGAGCTCAAGGTTTTCCGATGACAATTGACAAAGCTTTGAGTCAAATTCCGGAACTTCAGTCAATCTATAAGGAAGAAAAAGATGTTAAAGAGATAATGGACATGGCTAAAAAAATCGAAGGTTGCGCTCGCCACATTTCCGTCCATGCCGCCGGAGTTGTCATTTCACCGACACCTTTGACCAATTTTGTGCCACTTCAATACGATCCAAAAGGCGAGGGTAAAGTTATAACTCAATATGACATGCATTCCGTCGAAGACGCCGGACTTTTAAAATTTGATTTTTTAGGAATTAAAAATCTCTCGATCTTGGCTGACTCGGTCAAACTGGTTGAAAAACTTGAAAATAAAAAAGTTGAGATTGAAAACATACCGCTAAATGATAAAAAAACTTTTGAGATGCTCTCACGGGGCGAAACTTCAGGACTGTTCCAATTAAACGGTTCGGGGATGACTAAATACCTGAAGGATTTGAAACCGACAGCAATCCACGACATAAACGCCATGGTCGCCCTTTATCGCCCCGGACCGATTGAATCAATCCCAACTTATATTGAAAGAAAAAGAGAACCTCATACAATCGCCTATCTTGATCCAAGAATGAAGGAAATTCTATCCGAATCCTACGGCGTTATCACTTATCAAGACGACGTCATGATGATTGCCATTAAACTAGCCGGCTATTCTTGGCTTGAAGCCGACAAATTGCGCAAAGCCATGGGTAAAAAAATTCCGGAAGAAATGGAAGCCCAAAAAGAAAAACTGATTGAGGGATTGAAAAAAAACGGAATGACCGAAAAAAGAGCCGAGGTGCTTTGGAAATTGATTGAGCCTTTCGCCGCTTATGGTTTTAATAAAGCCCACGCAGCAAGTTATGGAAGAGTTGCTTATCAAACCGCTTACATGAAAGCCAATTTTCCAGTGATTTATATGTCGGCGGTTTTAACAGCTGATTCCGGCGACACTGAAAAAGTTGCGGAAGCGGTATCTGAATGCAAAAGAATGGGGATTTCCGTTTTACCTCCAAGTATAAACGAAAGTTTCAGCGTCTTTACAGTCATCAAAGAAAAAGCTGACGAAAAAGACAAGATAAGATTCGGATTGATGACAATAAAGAATTTCGGGGCGGGAATTTCTGAAGCAATAATTCAAGAAAGGGATCGAGGTGGCAAATTTAAAGACTTAGCGGACTTTTTAGAGAGAATTAAAGATAAAAATTTAAATAAGAAATCACTTGAAGCACTGATAAAGTGTGGGGCGCTTGATGATTTTGGTGAAAGAGGACAAATGCTTCAAAACTTAGACAATTTGTTGGCTTTTCACAAAGAAAAAATCGCCGACCAAAATTCTAATCAAAGCTCTCTTTTCGGACTAGCTAAAAATTCAAGTTTTTCCGCCCTACGCCTTGAACAAAAAGACCCGGCAAGTGAATTTGAAAAACTTGGATGGGAAAAAGAGCTTTTAGGACTTTACGTTTCCGGTCATCCTCTGGAAAATTTTACTCCAGAAGTTAAAGAAAAATACTTTAGTAAAATAAAAATTTTAAAAGAAAATCAGTTGAACGGACTAACGGTTATTGCCGGAGGTATAATAGAAGAAGTAAAACAAATCGCGACAAAATCTGGAGATTTAATGGTTTTTATTAAACTTTCTGATCTGACCGGCAGCATTGAAGCGGTGGTCTTCCCAAAAGTTTTTCAGAATTATAAAGATATAATAAGACCAGAAAACTGCATCGCTCTAAAGGGTCGTCTTTCAGACCGAAATGGAGAAAAAAGTATTGTGGTTGAAAAAATAAAGACTATAAACCGTGAAGGTGAGAAAGAGGGTGTAGAAAATTAGAAGCCGAGAAAAAGCTTTGAGAAAAAATTTCTAAGACTATCCGTAATCCCGGAGAAAAAAGACTTTACTTCAGCTAAGTAGGTACGACGCTTATTTTCATCAAACATGCCGGCACTGGTGCAGAAACATCCGGCTGGCACCGGCTTAACACTCTCAAACCACTGCTTCTGATTAAATCCGTATTGGTCGTCAACTCCGCCAAGCCAATACATGATGGAAGAAACCCCACCTTCTTGGTGAATAATTTCTATTTGACGAGAGCCGACCCAGTGTTCCACGGCATTATAACCATGAGCCGCATGGGTTGCCAAAACCACAGCAACCGGAATTGAACTACCATTCTTTCTTTTTATCTGCTTTGCCGCCCTAATTCCCTCTCTAGTTCGACCCTCGAAAGTCATGTAGTCAGGGTGATCCGGTAAAAAAAGAACGTATGGCGTCGGTAAAAGATAATCAACCAAATCATAGACTCCAGCTTGACTCAAAAGTTGGTGTCCAGCCATCTGATTCTGAAACCCTGGATGATTGGGATCCCCAAAACGTGGTGGATTTGGTGTGCTCCAAAGAAATATTTTTGAGCTAGGTAAAAATTCTCTTGCCACTTCCAATCTCATTTTGAGTGCCTGAATCGCCTGCTGTTGCAAATCAGAGTCATTTAGATATTCAGAAAGGGTGCCAATCGCTGAAGCACCTAAAACTCCCTCAATATCCAAAATTACAAAATGACTTTTATTTAAATTTTTTCCAAGTCCAGATGTAAGATATTTATTAAATTCATTTCGAACGTCGTCTTTTGAATGCGCTAAAAGTTCCTCAATCATTTCGGCATCAGATTTTTGGCCGGATATATCTCTACGTGCTAAAAGAAATCTGCCACTGACGCTCCAAGCAGTATTTGACATCCCAAGATAACTGTAATCACGATTACTATATCGGTCCTGAAGCATATACCTGTAATCACAAGTGGAGTAATTAGTTATCTCATTTCCAAACGGGCAGGGTGGTGGTGGCGGAGGAGGTGGTGGCGGAGGAGGTGGCGGAGGAGGTGGTGGTGGCGGAGGGGGCGGAGGTGGAGGTGGAGGGGGTGGCGGAGGAGGTGGTGGTCCTGGTGGTGGAGGAGGTGGTGGTGGAGGTGGAGGGGGTGGAGGTGGAGGGGGTGGATTAAAAGCCAGAGGAGGAACAGGAGGAGAGGGAGAATCATATGTCCTTGGAAAGGGAGTGGTCGGTTGTCTATACTGGTCTCGACGCAGAAGGATAGAGAGAAGAGAAGGTGGTAGGGGTTCATCAGAAGGAGTGGTTATTCTATCAAACTCATCGTTTATCTTTGAGATGATGTCTGGGTCGGAGGCAAAGAGGATAAGCCAGGAAGAGACGGCGATTATGAGAAAGCCGTAGAGAGAGATTTTTTCTCTTCTGTTGACTCCACGTTTTGAAATAGCTCCGGTTGAAAGATACTCAATCGCATTCACGATTAACATCAGGACGGCGACAAGTCCGGAGAGAAGCAGAAAGATATTGAAAGTATCTAGGTTTAAAGTGTAGGTTTCGGGTTGGGAGGAAACTGCCACGGGGAAAAAAGAAGTTACTACGAAAAATAGTAAGGATGTTTTATTTTTTTTTGGCATCGGTAAAATACAGGTTCATCTAAAATTTTAACATAAAATCGCGGAGTTTGTCTCTCCGCGATTCACCTTGTCCTTGGTGATGGTCGTTAGATCTCTTTCCAGTGATGGTACAACTTTGCCAGAGTATCCGTAGGAATCCTGCTTTTCTCAGCAAGAGTCTGACTGTAATCTTTGATTGCCGTAAGAGCCAAATCGTGACCGATCAGATCACGATCGCGCAAAGTCAGGCAATTGTTCATTCCTCCCTCCTCCAAGAATTTGATCAGCTTGTCTCTTGCCTTTCTGAGTGCCCTTATTTCCCCCTTTTTCAGGCCTACTTTCCTGACCCCCATGGCCGCCACTGTTCCACCCTGTTGCAGTTGCACTCGGCCACCAACCTTTCTTTGGTTTGAGCCCGGTGAGCTTGAGACACAGCGCCTCAAATAGTACTCTAAAAGTTAATTATCTCACCCAAACAAAAAACCGGCAACAGTCTTATACACAACCAATGAAATATTAACAAACTCGTTAAAAATGATAGAATTTCTTTAAATTTATGGGGCAAGAAAATCTAGAAAACAAAAGACACTCTCTGGCTCACCTTTTAGCGTCAGTTGTTTTAAATCTTTATCCCGATACAAAAATGACTTTGGGGCCAGCAATTGAAAACGGATTTTATTATGATTTTGAATTCTCTACCCCAATTTCAGAAAAAGATCTCCCGAAAATTGAAAAAGAGATGAAAAAAATTCTGCCTCATTGGCAGACTTTTGAAAAATTTGAAGTTTCAGCCGACGAAGCCAGAAAAATCTTTCAGGGTAATGAATATAAGCTCGAGTTGATTGACGAAATTGAGAAAAACAATGAGCAGATTACTCTTTACTACTCCGGAGAGAAAAAACAGCTGCCGAAAATAAAAGACCTCCTAAACCCCTATACCCTATACCCTAACTTCCTAGATTTATGTCGCGGCGGACATGTTGAAAATCCGTCAAAAGATATAGGCCCAAATACTTTTAAATTAGATAGAATCGCCGGTGCTTATTGGCGTGGAAACGAAAAAAATCAAATGTTGACTAGAATTTACGGATTAGCTTTTAATTCTAAAAAAGAACTTGAAGAATTTATAAAACAAAGAGAAGAAGCAGTAAAAAGAGACCATAGGAAAATCGGTAAAGAGCTTAATCTATTTACTTTCTCTGATCTGGTTGGGGCTGGACTTCCGCTTTTTACACCAAAAGGACGAGCCATGCGGGACGCCATTGAAAACAAAATCTCCTCTATTCAAGAAAAATTCGGCTTCCAAAAAGTCTGGATTCCTCATATCACCAAACCAGACCTTTATAAAACCTCCGGTCATTGGGAGAAATTTGGTGACGAGTTGTTCAAAGTCAAAAGTCGAGAGTCCGACTTCGTAATGAAGCCGATGAACTGCCCACATCATACCCAAATTTACGCCAGCCAACAGAGAAGCTACAAAGATTTACCGGTGCGTTTTGTCGAAACGACCACCGTATACAGAGACGAGCAATCCGGAGAATTGCTAGGTCTCTCGAGAGTCAGATCAATCACTCAAGATGACGGTCATATCTTCTGCGCTCCCGAGCAAATTCCTACAGAGATAAAAAATGTCATAGAAGTTATCAAAGAATTTTATTCTTCACTCGGAATGTGGAAGGACGGAAACTACCGCGTAATACTTTCAACCCGAGATCCAAAGGATCCCGAAAGATATCTGGGGGACGATAAAATCTGGCAAGAATCAGAGACAAATTTGAAAAATATAGCCGACAATGAGAATTTGCCTTACTCGATAGAAAAAGGAGAAGCAGCTTTTTACGGCCCAAAACTTGATTTCAAATTTAAGGATGCAATTGGTCGCGAGTGGCAACTAGCAACCATCCAGCTTGATTTTAATATGCCCGAGCGTTTTGGTTTGGAATATACCGATAAAGATGGCTCTAAAAAAACTCCGGTCATGATTCACCGAGCGATTTCAGGTTCACTTGAAAGATTCCTGTCTGTCATAATAGAACACTTTGCCGGCGCTTTTCCTTTATGGCTTTCTCCGGTTCAATTAAAAATTTTGCCGGTCAGTGAGAAACATTTTGAGTACGCACGCGCTATCGGCCAAGAGTTAAAACAAAACAATCTCCGAATAGAGATCGACGAGAGTAACGAAAATTTAGGAAAAAAAGTCAGGCAAGCAAAGTTGGAAAAAGTTCCCTATTTTTTGGTTCTGGGTGACAAAGAAACCACGGAAAAAAATATTACGCTGGAGAGTCGCGATGAAGGAAATTTGGGAGTATTTAATATTGCTTCCCTTGTGGAATTTCTTAAAAAAGAAAGCTCTTAAGATCAAAAATAATTTAAAGGTCTTTGTTTCTCAAAAAACATTTTTCGACCTCGTCTTTGTCGACAACCGGCAATCTTTCTTCGCCGGGAATAGTTGAATAGGGTGGCTCTTTCATTTCCGAAACCACACAGTCAAGACACTTGATTGCCTTATCAGAATCACCTCCCGATTTTTCAACTAGCAAATTAAGTGCATCGGCGGAAACCAGAACCTTTCTTTCTCTGGCCTCGGACTGAATTATCTCTGATATCTCTTTTTTATTTTTATCTTCAGGTGCTGGAAGTTTAATGCTTTCAGAATACGCCAAAGACATCTTCTGCCTTTCAGCATTCCGCTGTTTTCTCAAAACCAAAACAAAAGACAAAAGTACGAATCCTCCAATAATCAAAATAAGATAAGAAAGAATACGCCAGTTTAAAGGGACAATTCCCACTTCTGGTAAATTATTAACAGAAGCCGAGCCAGAAACAACCGGAATTACACCGCCTTTTCCTATTACATCAATTGAACAGTTGGCAGTGGTTTGCTTTTCGCCGGACGAGACAACAACTGTGGCAGTCTTCACTCCCATAGTTTTGTAAGAAATGGAAACCGATTCGGTCTGACCAGACAAATTATCTGAACCACTCCATGAATAAGAGCTTTTGTCTTTAAAATCAGAAGGAACCAAAGCGGTCCAAAATATATTTTCTCCAATCTCAACAGAATCCTTGTTGGCTACACAGCCAGCAATAAAAGGGTCCGCAATAGCCGATTCGCCTAAAACATGGCCATTAGCACCCTGCACGCTCTGATTTGAAGCGTTAAGGCCAAGATTGCCGGATACAGAGACAGTCCCTGTCTCCACCACCACACTGCAATTTCTAAAAATTTGCTGATTGCCGGATCTTATTCTGACAGTAGCGGTTTTTATACCCGGAGTATTGTATACCTTGGTCATACTTGAATTTTGGCCATTTAGATTATCAGAACCAGACCAAAGATAGCTGTAAGAATAAAGACCGTCTCCGCCACCAACATCAACAAGCCATGTTACAGACTGTCCGACAATGATTGAAGACGGATTGGTAAAACAACTTCCGGAAAGCGCCGGGCCGGCAGCCAGAGATTCAGAAGAAGCCAAAAGCAAGGAAATACTGAAAAGACAGAATATAATTGATATTGATTTTTTAAACTTTAATTTATTCATAAAAAATAAAAAACGCTCGGTATTTAACATACCTTTCCATTATACACTAAAAGAAAAAAATAGTCAATGTTTTGAGTGGTAATATCCGAGCACTTTTGACGCCCAAACATTCGCACACAAAACATTCGACTCAACCCGAGAATTCACTTGGGAAATAAAATTTTTTTATTATTTCACCAAATGAACAGTTCTGGTTGGAAAAGCAATTTCAATTTTTTCTTTCTCAAGAATTGCTTTCAAACGCAAGTGAATTTCCTGTTGGACATTCATATAAGCGTTAAAGTCTGGAGATTGGGTATAATAGACAACTTCAAAATCTAAAGACGAGTCACCAAATTTGTGGAAGTGCGCCCTATCAAATCGCGTCAGATCAATTGAATCAATAATCTCTTTTATAAAGTTGGGAATTTTTTCTAATTTATCGTTGGGCGTTCCATAAACAACACCAAAAGAAAAAGTAACCCGCCGTTCTTTCATTTTTTTGAAATTGTGAATCCGAGCGCTGGTTAATTCCTGATTGGAAATAACAATCTCTTCGCCCTGAAGAGCTCTCAAGCGAGTAGTTTTGATGCCAATGTGCTCCACTACTCCCATATCACTGCCAACAATAATAAAATCACCCGGCACAAACGGCTTGTCAAAATGAATTGAGAAAGAGCTGAATAGATCGCTTAAAACACTTTGCAGAGCCAGAGCAATAGCAATACCACCAATGCCGAGGCCGGCCATAAGCGCGGTAACATTAACACCTAAGTTGGATAGAACAAAAAGAACAGCAATCACCCACAAAACGCCTTTACTTATCTTACCGATAAGTTTAATTGCGCCTTTAGTCCCCTCGGTTTTTTCTTTTCTAGTAAATTTCCTAACGGCGTAGTCAACTAAAATATTTGAAGCCAACGCCGCTTGATAAACGACCCAGACTACCAAAACAACAGTCAAAAATTTCCAGAGTAATTCCTGAACTTCTATAAACCAAAGAGCAAAATAAAATGCCAAAAAGAAATAAAAGGGCGGACGCAGTTTCTTTACAATGGAAATAAATGTCTCGTCCAAGTCGGTCTTGGTTTTTAAAGCTAGTTTTTCCAGCCATTTTAAAATAAATTTATTAAAAACCGAAAAAACAGCCAGTAAGATAAGAAAAACTGCTGCAGCCAATAGATAGTCAGAAACAAGACTTTCTCCCAATTTAAAATTCAAAATGTCTAAAAATCTCTCCATTAAGAAAAATATAGCAAAAAAAACACAATTCACAAACCAAAAACTAAAATAGTTTGGCTAAAGGATGCCGTCTCGGCAACAAAATTAATTAGCGCTTTTTTTTGCCGGCCTGACGCTTTGAGAGCATTTCATACTTTATCGCCAGTCGTTTTTTTGTTTTTTTGGAGCGAGATTTTTTTCTTTTCCCTACTCCGGTATCTCTTTTTCCCATAATTGGTAATTATACATTATTTTACTAAATTACAAGGACTTACCAGGTTTGAATACGGAAGTTACGGAAATGTAAGTGCAACGATGTAAAAACAGGTGTGCGGGAAAAAGAAACTCCCCGCGCGACTACGTCGCGCGGGGCAAAATGGCGTTGATCAGCTCTTGGCCCGAATCCCAGCCGCCTCACAGCACATCTGGTGGAGATTCTGACCGCGCGGAGCGCGATAGATTGTTGTAGACAGATTACCCCCACGACCCCCATGACTCTGAAAGATCAAAAACTCGATCTTGTTGTAATCAATCCCTGGTATGCTCCTTATAGTTGCCGTGGCAAGAGAAACAGCACCAGAAGTCAGATCGAGCTTTTTTATAAGTCCAAGAGGATGGGTTAATCCGTCACCCGATGATAGCTTGACCCACCAAGTTCCCCCGTCTAGAGATAGAGAAAAATCTCTAGACAACCTCATGAGGGTAATTGACTCGATTTGAACAGAATTCCAATGAGCCCAATGGTTCTGAAGTGCCCAGAGCCATGGAAAATCTCGGAATAGCCGCTTCAGTCGAACTTGAGCCTTTATTTCCTCTCTGGTGTACATTGATTTTCTCCTGGAGCATCCGCTCCTTTGAGCCCATCCGGGCGACCGAAGAAATGCGTCATCCTACATTGGCTGACTTTCCTTCCAAAATATACAAAATTAAAGTTCCCACGTCAAATTTCGGAAGTTGGACTTCCGAATATGATTTTATCTAGGCCTGAAAATTGATGAGATACGAGACGCGCAAGAAAAATGTTTCGAACCGTATGTGACAATACGGTGAGAAACATTTTTCGCAGCACAACGAAGCAGTTCGCAATTTTCAGGTCTAGATATCAATGGTCGCTTTTTGGGCGTTGGATTGGATAAATGATTTTCGACTCGGCACGTCAGTTCCCATCAAAATGTCAAAAATTTTATCGGCTTCTACGGCATCGTCTACCGTCACTTGTTTTAAAACTCTTTTTGTAGAATCCATTGTTGTCTCCCAAAGTTCTTCTGGATTCATTTCACCAAGACCTTTGTATCTTTGAATTGAAACCTTTGAAGACTTTGCTTGCACAGCGTCACTATCTTCGTCTTTTGCGCCGGATTCTTCTACTCCACTCTCGGGTTCTTCAGATTCTGTTTTGCTAACGCCAAATCTACTCAAGACCTTCTCTTTCTCCGCATCAGTATAGGCATATTCGGCCTCTTTGCCTTTCTTAATCTTGTAAAGTGGCGGTTGGGCGATATAAATAAAACCATTCTCAATTAGCGGACGGAAATATCTGTAGAACAAGGTCAAAAGCAAAGTTCTAATATGCGCGCCGTCAACATCAGCATCGGTGGCAATTATAATTTTGTGGTATCGTAATTTAGACAAATCAAAAGTCTCTCCGATGGCAGTACCGATAGCGATAACAATAGCTTTTATTTCGGCATGCAAAAGCATCTTATCAACCCGCGCTCTCTCAACATTTAAAATCTTACCCTTCAAAGGTAGGATTGCTTGAGTCCGACGATCACGACCCATTTTAGCGCTACCACCGGCGCTGTCTCCCTCTACGATAAAGAGTTCGGCTTCTTCGGCCGAAGTACCGCTCTGACAATCAGCCAACTTACCAGGCAAGGTCATGCCTTCTAAAGCGCCTTTTCTTAAAACTGAATCTTTCGCCGCTTTAGCCGCTTTTCTTGCTCTCATCGCCAAAGCCGCCTTGCCAATTATAGCTTTGGCGTCATCTGGGTTCTCTTCAAGAAAATAAGCGAAGGTCTCGTTGAAAACATTTTCAACCATACTTCTAGCTTCAACTGTTCCAAGTTTAGCTTTGGTTTGTCCTTCAAATTGTATTTCGCGTAGCTTTATCAAAACCACCGCTGTCAAACCCTCCAAGACGTCTTCGCCAGTGAAAGAGTCATCACCGCCCTTTGACATCGAATTATTTTTGGCGTAAGTGTTTAGGGTTCTGGTCAATGCCGTCTTAAATCCGGTCAAATGAGTCCCTCCTTCAGGATTAAATATATTATTGGCGAAAGTTAAAATTCTTGAGGAGATGTCATCGGTGTACTGCAAAGAAATTTCAACAGACTCAAATTCATTGACAGATTTCTCCGTATAAAAAATATTTTTATGGACCGGCTTAAGAGGCCTGTTCAAAAAAGCCACCATTGACCTCAAACCACCCTCAAAATAAAAACTATGGGACGGCAAATCTGGCTCGGAATCTTTCAAATAAAAAACTTTTTCATCGTCTACTTTTTTCTCCAAATTTCTGCCATCAACAACAGTAATCCTGACGCTTTTGACAAGATATGCCTGCTGACGCAGGTGATTTACGATCCGACCCCAGTCTAGACTGATTTCTTTAAAGATCTGTTCATCGGGTTTAAAAGTTACTATTGTTCCAGTTAAATCTGATTTGCCGGTTTTTTTTACTACCGCTTTCCTTTTACCCCTTTCGTATTCCTGAACATATTGACCGCCATCTCTGTGAACTACGACCCTCATAAAAGAAGACAGGGCATTAACAACCGAGGCACCAACCCCGTGAAGACCGCCGGAAACTTTGTAGCTTCGACCGCCGAATTTTCCACCAGCGTGAAGCGTTGTCATAATTGTCTCCAAAGCCGAGACCTTGGTCTGTTTGTGAATATCAACGGGAATACCGCGTCCATTATCCACAACTCTGACGAGATTATCAGAAAGTAAAGCAACTTCTATATTATTAGCAAAACCAGCCATGGCCTCGTCTCTAGAGTTATCCCAAATCTCGGTCAGAAGATGGTGCAAGCCGTCCGGGCCAGTTGTACCGATATACATTCCGGGTCTTTTTCTAACCGGCTCTAGGCCTTCTAGAACGGTAATATCTTCAGCGCTATAACCTTCAGAACTAATAGATTTTGTCTCTTTTTTTGTCATTATTTTAAATATTCAGCCCGCCAAATAACAGCGGGTGAATCTAAAACCTTTAGTTTTATTTTACCGCAAAAGGTCTGAAAAACAAAGGGAAAATATGCTTAAAAAGAGTTCGAGAGTTTTTTTAAACAATATACTTGACTTTCTGTCTATTATATGATAGACTATCAAAAGATGGGTGCGCACAGGGCGCACCCACAGGTACACACTCCTTTCAATCAAGGAGACACACGATGGCGTACCAAACCCGCAACTCCTCCGACAGTCGGTTCCGTAAGGGTCACAGAACGGATCGGTCACGGACAGAACCGTGGCTGACACCTCGAAGACAGCAGACCGTTCGGCCCACCGCCACGAAGTGCGGTGAGCAGAAGAGGGTGGGCAAGTAGCCCATACACACCCCGACGTGAAAACGTCGGGGTGGATTTTTTTGTCTCAAATTAGCCCCGCGCCGGCGTACGCCGGCGCGGGGCTTTCAACTTCCAAATTTAGATTGAATTTGATAATCTTTCTAGATATGAAAATAATAGTCAACTCTTCAGAAGAAATTAAATTAAAAACGGAATTAGAAAAACGAGAGGACCCTGAAGCTAAGAGAATGATTCGATTTCTAGAAATGCCGGATCTTTCAAGAACCTCGGGAAACCCACTTGCCGAACTTGCTCAAAAAATAAAGGCGATGTCAGATTTTGAAGATTTTGACGAAGTTGAAGCGCCAGAAATCGTCTCAACTGAAATCAGTTTTGATTTATTTGATTTTCCCGCCAACCACCCAGTACGTTCAAAGTCGGACACTTATTTTGCAAACGATGATTTCATCCTCCGCCCTCATACCACCGTTATGTGGTATTTTCACCTCAAACAGCAAGAGGTTAGGGAAAAAATTAATCGCGGAGAAAGTGTCGGGGCTCTTTCTCACGGCAAAGTTTACCGGAAAGACGAGATAGATAGGAATCACATGAACATTTTTCATCAGATGGACGGCTGGTTTCTCTGTCGGCGTGAGGAAAAAAACATCGGACGGGAAGATTTGGAGGATATTTTGAACAAAATTGTGAAAACAATTTTCGGTCCGGACATTGAATACCGCTTTAATCCCGACACTTTCCCTTATACTGATCCGAGCTTGGAGATAGAAGTTAAAATCGGTGACAGATGGATAGAGGTTTTGGGTGCTGGTGTTGTCAGCGGAAAAGTTTTGGAAAATTTGGGAGTTGATTCAAAAGTTTGGAGTGGTTGGGCTTTCGGCTTCGGCTTGGAAAGATTGGCAATTTTAAGCATGGATCTGCCGGATATTCGCCTGCTTTGGTCAGAAGACGAACGTGTAAAAAAACAATTAAAACTAGGGGCTAAGTTTCAGGAAGTTTCCAAGTTTCCGCCTGCCCCGCGCGACATTTCCTTCATCGTTCATAACAGTTTCGTACCTAACAACTATTTTGACCTGATCCGAGATATTGGCGGTGATTTGATTGAAGAAGTTGAATTGTTAGATAAATACGAAAATGCTGAAAAATTTGGTGTTGGAAAAACAAGCTACACTTACCGAATTATTTACCGCTCAATGGACAGAACCCTAACTTCCGACGAAGTTGAAAAACTCCACAAAAAAATAGAAGAAGAGACCAAGCGACAATTTAGCGCCGAGATCAGGTAATAAGTAAAATCACATCTCAAAATATTAAGGACATCGCAAGTCCTTAATATTCATTCTTTAATTTGTAAAAAATTTTATTATTTTTGAAAAACTCACTCCTTAAAACGTTAGCTAGGAATACAATTTCCCGCCTTTTTAATTTTCCATCCAGAATATAAAAGACCGATCGGACCAAAGAGAATAATAACTATTGCTGCCGTCGGCTCCAGACCGAGAAAAACAAGAGCTCCTATAAGTCCCAAAGTTGAAGTAATAATTGATCCTATAAATCTGTTAGGATTTCGTCCGCCGGAAATAACATAAATCATAGGCCAAGACAATAAAAGTGAGATCGCGCCGGCAACTAAAGAGACCTTAACCACATAAGGGAAAATAATAGCCAGAACAGTCAGTCCTGCGGTGAGCCCAACCATTGCCCACCGGACATCCTTAGCGTAGTTTTTACTTTTTGGTTTGGAAAGAGCGTAATGAGAAGAAATAGCATAGATATTAGTATCAGCCGAACTCATTATCCCGGCAAAAAATAAAACAATAGCGAGAGGAACTAGTTTGGGATTTAGAAACTGTTTTAAGGCCTCGGTAAATACCAGTCCAGAGTCCAAGCCCGGAACCTGATTAGCCATAAAAACGCCTATTAGAAAAAGAAAATAGGCGATTATACCAATCGGCAGAATCGCCAAACCAAGACCGTTTTTCAGACCCCTTTCGTCTTGGGCGGCGTAGGACAGTTGGTATCTGTCGGAATAAGAAAAAACACTTAACACTCCAAAAAGGAAGAAACCAAACGCAACACCCAGATCAAGCTCGCTCGCAGAAGAAAAATGCAATTCAGAAAAACTTGAGTTTTGAATGATGCCGAAAGTAATAACAGTCATCAAAATAAAAATAACGGCTGATTGAATTACATCGGTTAAAATAACCGCCCTGAATCCAGCTAAAAGCAAATATCCCAAAACTACTACACTTGTAACCGCGACAGCCAGATTATAAGAAAGAAGTTCAAAATCAGCGATTATCTTGCCACTACCAATAACCCCAACTAACAACCAACCAAAAAGAATGCCACTTGAAAAAATGTCAGCTAAAATTCTGGCTTTATCGTTCTGAAGTTTGCTATAAACAAAATGACCGATGGTGTAAAATTTGCCTTCCTTTGAGCCACGAGCAATTCTCGGTGCCGCCCAATATGCAAAAAATAAAAAGCCGGCAAACATTCCGATAAACATTCCAAAAATACCAACGCCGTATTCGTAAGCAAAACCAGTATAGGTTATAAAATATCCGGCACCAATAGATGAGGCAAATTTTGAGAGAAGAATTTGCCAACTTTTTCTGTTCCTGCCGGCAATCAAAAAATCTTCGGACTGCTGTCTTCTGGAGACCAGCCAAGAAATCAGAAAGAGAGATGCTACATAAATTATCAGAAGAAAGATTAAATTGCCCTGTATCATCTTATTATCCAGATTTTGTAGAAATTTACTTTGAAGCCGCCTCTCGGACTTGAACCGAGGACCTTCACTTTACAAAAGTGTTGCTCTACCAACTGAGCTAAGGCGGCAGTATTTATCACCTTTCAATAAAAACAAAGAGGTTATTCTGGCTCCCTTTTGTTTGTCCTCTCTTCTTTCACTTTAGCAATTTCTTTTAAAAAATGCGAGGTGTGGGGTCGGTCTTTTTTAATCTTTAATCTACCTCGAATATAACTTCTAAGACGATCATAGTGGCCAGATGCTTTGGAGACTGCTTTTTCAAGTAATAAAAAGCAAGCGGATGGAAATTGAGAAAAAATAAAAATTCTGACTCCTTTATTTATTTCGTGACCTTTTCTAATCAAGAAAATAAAAAAACTTCTAACCCTTTCGTCCTGAGAGGAGAGTGTTCGACTAAGCCAAGATACCCTACCCTTTTTAATTTCCCATAACTTAAAGGTGACAAAACACAGCAAGAGAACAATTGATATTGTGAGAAGCCAAAACATTTTGTGTTTTCTTCAAAACTAAAAACAGTGCACTAAAGACCGATTTTATATCGAAAACCGACTAAATCTTGAAATTCTGATTTTTTCGCCAAATTTCTGAACTGCTGATTCTATAAGTCCAACAATCTTGATATCAGGATTTTTAATAAATGGTTGTTCCAGTAAAATTTGCTCAGCAAAAAACGCGTCCAGCTTGCCAGACAATATTTTTTCTTTTAATTCATCCGGCTTATCTGCAACCTCTTTAGAAAAAACTTCAGCGGCCTCTTTTTTGGCCTCTTGGCTTATGTCTTCTTTAGACAAATATTTCGGATTGGTGGCCGCAACCTGCATTGCCAAGTCATAAGCAAGATTCTTGAACTCTTCGTTCTTCGAAACAAAATCGGTCTCACAGGTAAGCTCAAGCATGGCTCCAACCGAACCGTTTGAGTGGATATATGCCTGAATCACACCAGCGTTCAATTCTCTGTCAGATTTTTTTTCGGCAACCGCCTTGCTTTGTTTTTGCAAAATGATTTGGGCCTTACCCATGTCGCCACCCGCTTCCTCGAGAGCTTTTCGACATTGCATTATAGAAATACCCGTCTTGTCTCTTAATTCTTTTACTTGGTCGGTGGAAATCATTTTATAAAAACATTTTGTTTAACTTAATTCTCTATTCTGACTTTTGTTGTTTCCTTCCAATTTTTATCGCTTCGACAATCTGCTCAACAAAATACTTTATGCTGGCCATTGAAGCATCGTTTGCCGGAATAGAAAACTCAACCTGCTTTAGATCACAATCCGAGCCAGCCAAAGCGACAACCGGAATTTTCTTTCTTTTTGCTTCGGCAACAGCGGTTTTTTCTCTTCTTGGGTCAATAACAAATATAGCGGCTGGCAATTTCTTCATAGAGACCAATCCTGAAAACATCTTGTCCAAAGTTTCAATTTCCCTGTCCAAAAGCAATCTCTCTTTTTTTGTATATTTTGATAATTCTCCTTTCTCTCTCTGTCCCAGAAGATCCTGCAACCTATCTACTCTTTTTTTGATCTCTGGAAAATTAGTTATCGTCCCACCAATCCATCGGTTTGTCACATAAGGCATTTCCGCTAAATCCGCACCAGTCTTTATGGCATTTTTTGCTTCGCTTTTTGCTCCCACAAAAAGAATTTGGCCACCATTAGCAACAATGTTTTTAACAAAATCCTTGGCTGATTCAAGAAGTGGCAAGGTTTTCTCCAAGTCAAAAATTTCGATGTTATTTTTAGAACCGAGAATAAATTCTTTTGCCGAAGGATGTCTTCTCGATTTTGAGTAACCATAATGAGCTCCTGCCGTAAGCAGGTCTTTAAGATCAGTGTCTTTTGAAATCATTCCGGTTGACATAAATTTAAAACGTATAAATCACAACACAATACGAGTAGAGATACTAACAAATATACTAAACTTGTGCAAATTCCAGGATTAAACCTTGGATTCTTGATTAGAACTGCTTAAATCTTCAATAATATCTTCAAGTTCTCCGGCAAGAATGTTTTCTATTTGCGACCAACTCTTCTTTATCCGATGATCGGTTATTCTATCTTGTAAAAAATTGTACGTTCTGATTTTTTCCGAACGATCGGCGGTACCTATCTGGCTCTTTCTTTGTTCGGAATATTTTTTTGCTTCTTGTTCTTCGTGTAATGCTTCGAGTTTGGCGGTTAATATGCTAAGAGCTTTTTCTTTGTTCTTAAGCTGGCTTCTCTCGGCCGTTGAGCGAACATCAATTCCGGTCGGTTTATGAATTATTCTCACTGCCGTCTCTACCTTGTTAACATTTTGGCCACCTGCTCCACCAGATCTGGAAGTTTCAAATTCCAAATCAGAAGGATTGATTTCAATCTTAGATATTTTTCTGATCGGTAATATCGCGACGGAAGCAGTTGAGGTGTGAACTCGACCTGACTTTTCTGTTGGAGGTACTCGCTGGATACGATGAACGCCAGTTTCAAATCTTAGTTTTTCAAATACACCACGGCCCTTGATTTCAAAAGAAGCTTCTTTGTATCCTCCAAGTGTACTCCTTGATTCATCTATATTTCTAAAAGACCAGTTTTGTCTAACTGAATATTCTTCATACATTTCAGCCAGACGCTTGGCAAAAAGCGCCGCTTCTTCTCCGCCAGCACCAGCTCGAACTTCAAGTATAATTTCATTAGGAAACTTCTCTTCGGACTCTTCCTCTTTGAGCAAATTTGTCATTTGTTGAAGAATTTCAAGTCTTTGATTTTCCAGACTACTTAATTCCTCCTCGGACAATTCCTTTAAACCAGGGTCTTTTTCAAGCATTTCTCTCACTTCACTACTCTCTTTTCCTAATTTTTCAAAAACCGAGAATAGGAAACTGGTTTTTGGATTATTTCGAAATTTTTCCAAGTCTTCCATGGTTTTATTTTACCAAGAGACAGCCCCGTTCCGCCAGAAAGGCGGAACGGGGCTGTCACAGAATAATTTAAGATTCTTTTTTAGATGACTCTCTTTTCTTTTTCTTGTCGGCCTTCTTTTCAGCTAAAGATTTTATCTTTTCGCTTTTAGCAGAAGCCCTCTTGGCTTTAAATTTCTCTACTCGACCGGCAGTATCAAGAACTTTGTCCTGCCCGGTGTAAAACGGATGGCAATTATCGCAAATTTCAATACTCATCTTCTCTTTCGTAGAGCCGACTTTTATTTCTTTTCCGCACACACACTCAAAAACCGCTTTGGGGAAATATGGTGGATGTATATCTTTTCTCATAATTTTTTATTAAACAGCATAAATATAGTGGAAAAAATAGATAAATGCAAGTCTCTGTATAATTTTCCAACTATGGGCCAAGACCAACGTGTCTAAAGGCAAAAAGCTCGAGGTATCCTAAAATTTAGAAACTAAGCGGGTCAATCATTTCTTCTTGAATTCTTCTGGCATGAGCCATAACCTGATCACCATAAAAAGCATTCTGTGGTTTATTCCAATTACCACCGGCATAATACCTTAGAGCCGCCGTCCTCTCTGCGGTAAATCCTCCATTACCTGCCCCAAGTTCACCTAAATAAATTGATGAGGCCATAAAAGCATCCTGTGGATCCCAGGGGCTAACAACTGACTTTCCTAAAGCTGTTGCTACTTTTGATTTATAAATTTCCCAGGTTGTTGGAATAAATTGCGACGGGCCCATTGCTCCTCCCCAGCCATTGCCCCACGGGCAAGACAAAGGCATTGAATCCGGATCAAGGCCAAGCTCGCTAGTAATTCTTAAATAGGCCGCTTGATCATTTCTTTTAGACCATCCCTTTGCAATGTCATCAGGTCCCGGCATTATCTCTCTCCACTTCAAAGTGTCTTGTGGTCGATTGCAAGTTCCGATATTCGCCCCCATGTTTGACTCTTGAGTAATAACCGCAAGTAAAAAGGCGGGGCGGACTCCGGTTTTTTGTTGGGCTGCTTCGGCATAACGTAGGGCATCACCGAAAGGAATCGCTGCCGTATCGCGCAAAGCAAACAAAGCCGCTCTTATCTGCGCCGCTTTTCTTTGTCTTTCAGCAACAATTTGAGCATAAGTTCGCTCTTGTGTTCTGTTAATTTCCAGAAGGTGTTTTTGCTCTGCTTCGTTCTGTTCTATTCTTCTCCTCTCTGCTTCGTTGGAAGCCCTTATATCAACCTCTTTATTTCTTTGAACACCAAGTCGTTCCTTTTCAATTTCCAATTGATGTTTGGCGTCTCGAATCTCAACAAAAGACACCTGCAGAGCTTTATTGATTGATTCAAAATCATCCCAGTTAACCAAAAAGTCTGAAAGATTTTCATTACTTAGCACAATTTCTACCAATGAAAAAGATTGTGCTTCGTCTGTTCGACGAATAAGCTGGGACAAGGATTCTTTGCTCCGTTCAATTTTTGAGTCAAGCTCGTCTATCGTTTGAAGCCGGAAG
This sequence comes from Candidatus Paceibacterota bacterium, assembly GCA_030583745.1. NCBI lineage: Bacteria > Bacillati > Minisyncoccota > Minisyncoccota bacterium. The sequence goes on along the minus strand of CP129473.1, from coordinate 36,928 downwards.
TTTATCTCTCGGCCAAGTCTTTCTATTTCAATATTCCTAGCCCTAATTGTTGCTTGGGCTTCTTTTATTTTGGCATTTAAAATCGCGATGTCTCTCTCAAAAGAAGCCGATTGGTTTTGTTTTTGCTGTAATTCCTTTTGCCAGATTGCGATCTCTTTTTCTATATCAGACAGTTCAGATCGCAGTTCCGACTCCCTCCTTTCCAAGTTCTCACTTAATTGACCGAAGGTTGGTAAAGAAAAGACTGCTTGAGAAAAAACTAGTCCCACGACTAAAAAAATAGATAGATTTTTAGAAAATGATTTTAAATTAAACATTAAACAGCGGTTATGACCAATAGGTCGGAGAACTCTCTCTGGGTATTATTTCTCTTCTGCTGTTCCACCGCTTTCAGGAGAAGGTTCCTCTTCCTTCTTGCCTTTCTTTTCAACTTCAATCGAAGACAAATCAGGCGCGACAACTTCTTCCTCAATTTCTTCTTTAGCTTCCTCTGTAAGCGCTATGACTTCCTCTGGTCCTTCAAGAAGCTCAACGCCCTCCGGCAACTTTATGTCTTTGGCTAATATCTGACTTTCAAAATCTTTAAGTGTGGAAATATCAATTTTTATTTCATGCGGTAAATCCTTCGGCATAGCTCTGATTTTAAGTTCGTGCAAAACTTTAACTAAAATTCCACCAAGCTCTTTAACAGCAGGCGAAACGCCCTCAAACACAAGCGGAACGTCAACTTCTAGCTTATGACCTTTTTCAAAAACATAAAAATCTGCGTGTCTCGGTGTGTCAGTTACTGGGTCAAATTGAACATCTTTTATCAATGCCTGCTTCTGGCCACTTTCGGTCTCTAATATTACGACGGATGACTCACCAGCTTCTTTCAAAACCTTGCCGAAAGCAACAGAATCAACAGCAATAGCTGTGGCTGGCTCTTTCTTGCCATAAAAAACCGCCGGCATCCACCCTTCTTTACGAAGAGTTTGATTGCCTTTTTTATTACGAATTTTAGTTTCTAAAGTCAGCATAATTGCCATTGTCGCATAATTTTATTTGAAAATCAATAGAAAAGCCCCGCCGAAGCGGAGCTTGTGTACTTAACTGAAAACCACTTGAGAACACCGGGATACACTGTAGTGAAGAGTGGTATAGGGTAGGGAGCAATGACAGCAAAGATTTTTCAATCTCTGCTGTCGTATAGTCCAGACGACTTCAGATGACTAAACTCAACTTCACGACACCTAACCTCACTGTATCTAACCAGTCTGGTAATGACAAGATAAAACATCTCTGTCTTATCTGTCCTGCATCTTAGTAAGTGCTACGTTATTGAGCCGAACTTTACTGGAAAATCGTCTAAACCCCCTTTCAGGAGTTTAGACCTTCAGAGAAGGTTACGACAGCATACCGTACAGAACATGAGGTAACTGAAATTATCCAGAACCTCTTTCGAGGATCTGGATCTATAGGGCACGAAAGGATACGGCAGTGCACCGCAGAAAAGAATGGTTTAGGTAACTATAAAGAACAAGCCAAAAACTTTTATAACATATTTTTTATAAAAAAGGAATAACAAACAAAAAAGCGTCCCGATTTTACTCGGAACGCTTGTGTAGTGAACCCGACTCTAGAAAACGCTAGAATAACTTGGCGCACCAAACTGTAGGCTACAGGACTCTATTCAGGTGTTCAAGAGTACTATTGACACACTCATCGAAGGTCTTGTCACGAACATATGACTCCTTCAGACTCTCCGGCAGAGATGCGAAAACAAATCGCCTAAACTGCTGGGAGATGAAGATAGTCACGCCGATATCGTTGACGCTTCGCAGGTTTCTGCCTCGAGCCTGAAGAGCCTGAAGCATCACCCTCCAGTTCCAGATCTGCCAGCGCTGACTACCAAATCTCTTCTCCTCAAAGATTGTGCCCGGGTCCTTTGGATTCGGATATCCGGGTCGGAGGACGAAGATGACCGGTGCCAGATTCTTTGGAAGATCAACACCTTCAGCGTAGTTTGAGGCAGTGCCAACGAGAACATCACCTTCTCCTCCCTTGAAGAGTTGGGCGGCATCCCTTGCGGTGACTCCGTTGCCGTAGCTTATAGCATAGACGTCTTCTTCTTCCGCGAGCATTAGGAATTTGTCTCGCTCTGCATTGGAAACTACCACGACCAGCGAACGAATTCCCTTTTGGGAAAATCGCTTGCAGGCCTTGGCGATCCGACGCAGAACCCTGGTTGGCTCCTGATTTGACCTGGCATTCATAGCCAGATTCGGAGTGTCCGAGGGCATAAAGATTCTGGTGTTGTTGGCTGGAAAGTGTCCGCCCAAGCTAACGAACGGATCTCTGATTCCGGTTTCGAAACCAAAGACATCCGGATCGCCAATGGTGGCGGAAAAAGAGACCGTCGTATCGCCCATCACTTTCTTGATGAGCGGGGCGACATAGTAGGCCTTGATGACCAGTTGGTACTGGACTTTCTGACCCTTTTGCTTTTCTTCGCGCCAGGTGGCGTAGGTGTAGTTGAGAGCATGTCGGTTGGAAGCCGGCATAGAGAACTCAAAAGATCGAATGTAGCGCTTCAAGTCTCGAATCAGCACCTCGAGCTTGCGAAGCGTTGTTCTGTCTGCCTTGGCGTTAAGCTTGCCTTCCTTGACCGCGCCACTCACCTTCTTTCCCAACTCCTTGGTGTCGATAAGTGATAGCGTCTCTATCAAGGTGTAGAGCTCCTCTGGTTCGAGGAGAGGCAGCTTCCCTCTGGATTTCCCCTTGATGATTCTAATCATCTTCTTGAGAAACAACTCCAGCGCTGTCGATTCTTCTCCTGCTCCAATGAGCTTGAGGATTCCTACCGCCTTCTCGATGTGGTGATCAGAGATTTCGTAGGACAGAGCGTTTCGAAAGACCTCGGCGATGCGATGTGCTTCATCGATCACCAAGATATTCGGCCGTTCCCACTCTCTGCTGAAAAGTTGTGTGAAGAGATAGAAAGACATCGTGCAAAGCACGATACCGCCCTGTTTGGCCTCGTACTTTTGCTGAAGGTAAGGGCACGGGAAGGCACCCTTTGTGTGAGTCTCTCCAGTTTCCTGGTCAACTCGATGCGGACAATCAAGAAGCATCGAGCACGGAATCTCATCCGCTTTGATGCTTTCAGGATCATCTGACAGAAGCCTGACTCCTTCAACTGTAATCTCTGTCTTCTTCTCCTCGTAGTAGAGACACGGATGCTCGTTTCGTCCCAATGCGACTTTCACATCACCTGGAAACTCTTCTCTGATTTGTCCGAGGATCGTCTTGTTGGGAACGATGAGGAAGAGAGTTTCCATTCCCACCTCTTGTCCAGCGCGTAGAATGGCAATCTCAATCGCAGTCTTTCCCGACCCTGTTGGTGCTTCGACAATGCTTGAGCCGTTTTCTGCCACGAATTTGAGTGCTTCTTCCTGCGCAACTCTCATTCTTGAGAATCGGCTTGGGAAGTTTCCCGCAAGGCGTTCCAAGTTCAGAGCGCCTCTTTTTCTCGTTTCTGTTGTCATTCTTGATCTCCAATATTCCAGATGTTTCAGATGGTGCAAGTTCACAATGAACTTCCAGTAACAAGAATACATATTTTTTGGATCTTGTCAAACAAAAACCCGCTTCACCATTTAAGACGAAGCGGGTTGTGTACAATACTGTAGCTTGCTGGAGTCTACTTAAGTGAACTACACACCACCTAAATCGTAAGTGTTAGAAGCACTTTTCAGTGATTCTAACCTGAACTAAACTATACTGGAGCCCACCTTACTGCAGGTTGCTACAGACCAAGGAAATGTCAGAATATCTTTTCAGATATTCTGACGTGTAGTGGACTATACGCGACGGGAGGTAACTTAACTCCACTGAAGAAAGCGACAGAATCTCCTTTCGAAGATTCTGCCCTGCACTATACCTTGCGTCAGGCAACACTACCTAAGAGTAGTCTGGGGAGCTGTAGTTAAAAACAGTAAAATCTCCTTTCGAAGACTCTTGTTGCACAATAGTTCATGGTATTGGACCCCAAAACACCGCACCGAAAGCAAAGAGGTGGCGGCTTTCTCTCGAAAATCGCCACCTGACCACCGTACCTAACTTTGCCGAACTGCACTGTAGTGGACGACACGATATATAATTGACAGAATCCCCTTTCGAAGATTCTGCCGTATACTTCACCCCACCGCAGACGACGGAACAGAACTACACGTCACTACAATTTTAACCTCCTCTAATTAGCAAAGTTACTTTTTAGCAACTTCACTCTATACTGAACTACTGAACTCTATTGCACTCGACCTAACCCTACCTTGCTAGACTCTACTTGACTGTAGTATAAACCGTTGGATGTTTAGAAAAGAAACCCCGCCACGGTGAAGCGACGGGGTTTGAGCACGCGAGCGTACTTAACTAGAGTATAGTCCAGGATGCTGGACTTGACTTCACACAGTCATGCAGCCGCGAGAACGTCCGTCTCTTCCGTCTCGTCCTCCTTCACAGCGCCGGCCGTCTCCTCCCAAGAAACGACAACGAACTTCCCGAAGGTACCCCTGCAGTTGGGGCGGAACGAACCAAGACCTTGGCCACTGCCGGCATTCACAAAGAGAGCCTTCAGCGTAGAACCATCGATCTTGTCGGCATCGTAGATCACTGTGACCTTGAATTCCCAGTTGTTGAAGCGGGGACGGATGAGGCAGACAGCGGTTCCGTTGATGGGCAGACGCCCTCGTCTCTTATCCACCTTCCAGTGCTGCCTCTCGTCTTCCGATCGCGGCTCCACGTTCTCGGGGATGCCGAGAAACGGAAAGAAAAAGTCGGGGATCTCGAGAAAGTCCGGAACGGTCGAGGAGGTTGCTGTGGAGATCTGGCTCTTGCCGTTCTTGACCTTCCGGCCCGCTGCGACCAAACAAGCGAAGAGCATCTCCGAGGGGATGCCGATGCGCTCTGTCATAGGGTCGCGGTAGATTTTCTCCTCCGCGACATCCGCAAACGGTCTGTCCTTGGGTTTGTTCTGCCGGACGCTGGTTGCGAGGCTGTCGAGGGTCTCCTCTGTCATCTGGTCCATGAGAATGGGCGAAATACCCCTGCAGAGGACCCGAACTGTACGAGGCTTCATGCTTTGCTCCTTTCAGCAAGCTAACGAAGAACTTCCACAGGAACACCCTGTGAATTCCGTTAATATACCTATCATATTTTAATAAATATGTCAATACTCGCGTAGGTAAATTCAACCCCAAAGTTCAACACCCGTTAACTCATAGAATACCCGATAAGGGCTTTTCCAGCCAAGCCGCCTCCGTCAACTGGCGGAGGCGGACTACGCCCTAAACCCTATTGGCTAGACCCTAGAGCCTAAAAACCTAGCGCCTAGACCACATTCGGCGGTTCTTGACCTTCAAAAAAGGTGATGATATTTTCGGCAGCCATTTCAGACATTTTGGAACGAGTTTCAAAAGTAGCCGAAGCGATGTGAGGAGTTAAAATAACATTCTGCAGTTTTTCTAGCCCCGGATAAACTTTTGGCTCTTCTTCAAAAACGTCCAGAGCGGCGCCGGCAATTACCCCGTCGCGAAGCGCTTCAAAAAGCGCTTTTTCATCCACCACCGGTCCGCGCGAGGTGTTTATGAGATAGGCGGTTTTTTTCATTTTCCGCAAGCGGTCGGCATTTATCAAATGCCGAGTTGAATCCAAAAGTGGCACGTGAAGCGAAACAAAGTCGGCAACAGCAAGTAATCCTTCCACTGACGGATAAAAGGTTGCTCCAAACTCTTTTTCAATTTCAGAATTCGGCTTGATGTCGTAATAAGCAATTTTCATACCAAAACCATTCTTGCCCTGAAAAGCGACTTGCGAGCCGATTCTACCTGCGCCTAAAATTCCCAAGGTCTTACCTTTAATATCCGCGCCGAGTAGAAGCTCCGGCGCCCAGCCGACATATTTTCCATCGCGAACAAATTGGTCGGCTTCAACAATTCGGTGAGCAATTGCCATAACTAAAGCAAAGGTGTGCTCGGCAACAGAGTCGGTTAAAACATCTGGCGTATTGGTTATAACAATCCCGCGCTTTTTTGCTTCTTCAATATCAATATTATTAAATCCGACAGCATAATTGGCAAAAATTTTGGCTGTCGGAACAGCATCAAAAACTTCCGCGTCAATTTTGTCGGTTAAAAGACACAAAACCGCCTCATACGGCTTTTGTTTCAGAGCGGAAATCAACTCCGATTTTTCCAACACTCTGTCATGCGGGCTGACATCAATTTCATAACCCTTATCTTTTAAAAGACTTATTCCTGCTTCGGGAATTTTTCTCGTCACATAAATTTTCATAAAAATAATTGTATCATTAACGCGAATTTCTTTGTGATATAATTTCCACATGTCTAAAATTGATTTTTTGGCGATTGGCGATATTGTGACAGACGCTTTTATTGAGCTTGAAGAGGCCTGGATAGAAACCGACAACCCTGAAAAGAGTAAGGAGCTTTGTATGCGTTTCGGTGAAAAATTACCTTTCCGAGATGTGGTCATTGTGCCGGCCGTGGGCAATAGTCCGAACGCCGCTGTAGCTGCCCACCGCTTAGGACTTAATTCGGCCCTCCTGACAAATATGGGGGACGATTCTTATGGCGAAGAGCAACTGGCTCAATTAAAAAAAGAAAAAGTAGCGACAGATTATGTGCAAGTTCATAAGGGGATGAAATCAAATTATCACTTTGTTCTACGCTACAAAGAAGAGCGAACAATTTTGGTCAAACACCAAGAATACGATTATAAATTACCGGAAATAAATCCGGCGCCAAAATGGATTTATTTGAGCTCATTAGCTTCCAATTCCCTTCCGCATCATCTCGAGATTGCCGACTGGTTGCGAAAAAATCCGGAAATCAAACTGGCTTTTCAGCCGGGCACTTTTCAGATTAAATTGGGCGCCGAAAAACTGAAGGACCTATACGAACTAACCGAGCTTTTCTTCTGCAACAAAGAGGAAGCGCAAAAAATCACAAATAAAAAAGGATCGGAAATTCCGGAACTCTTGAAAGCGATGCATGATTTGGGGCCGAAAATTGTCGTTATTACCGATGGTCCGGAAGGTGCCTACACTTATGATGGTAAAGAAATCTGGCATATGCCGATGTATCCGGACCCTAAACCTCCGGTTGATCGCACCGGCGCCGGCGACTCGTTTTCCTCCACTTTTACCTGCGCTTTAATTTTAGGTAAATCAATTCCCGAGGCCCTTGTCTGGGGACCGATAAACTCAATGTCTGTTGTTCAATACATCGGCGCCCAAGAAGGCCTTTTGAGCCAAGAAAAGTTGGAAGAATTTCTGGCCAAAGCGCCGGCAAATTATAAACCGGAACAGTTGGAATAAACTATATGGATAAAAAACTTCAAAAGATTTTGGAAAAAGCCGACGTAAAAATAAATGGTGGCCGACCTTGGGATATTCAAGTCAACGACAAAAAAGTTTTTAGAAAAGTTAAACTCGGCGGACTAACCGCTTTGGGCGAGGCTTACGTCGACGGCCTTTGGGATTGTCAACAAATCGACGAGTTGTTGGAACGTTTGATAAAAGCCGACTTTTCTTTGGCTTTTAAAAATCATTGGGCGACTTGGGGAATTTTTTTAAAAGAAAAAATTTTTAATCTGCAGAAAAAATCAAATGTATTTAAACAGATTCGGCACCACTATGACATCGGAAATGATTTGTTTGAATTGATGTTGGATAAAAGAATGACTTATACCTGCGGTTATTGGAAGAACGCCCAAAATTTGGACGAAGCTCAAGAAGCAAAATTGGATTTGGTCTGTCAAAAAATTGGCTTAAAGCCCGGAATGAGCGTTTTGGATATTGGCTGTGGTTGGGGCAGTTTTGTTAAGTTTGCGGCGGAAAAATACGGCGCCAAGTGCATCGGTATCACCCTTTCAAAAAATCAAGCGGAATATGCCAAGAAATCGTGCCGGGGTTTACCGGTAGATATTAGAATCCAAGACTACAGAAAAGTAGATGAAAAATTTGACCGGATAATATCTCTGGGAATGTTTGAACATGTCGGGCATAAAAATTATTTGGAATATATGCAATCAGCTCACAAAAATCTAAAAGATGGAGGAATGTTTCTGCTTCACTGCTTCGGTGGAATATATAAAACTCCAAACAAAAGACAGTCAGAAACTAGATGGGTTGAAAAATATATTTTCCCCGGTATGGCTTTACCTTCCTTGGGACAAATTTTTACCGCTACTGATAATCTATTTATCACCCATGACCTCCAAAATTTCGGCAAATATTACGACCCGACTTTGATGGCTTGGTTTGAAAATTTTGACAAAAATTGGCCGGAAATAAAAGAAAAATATGGTGAAAAGTTTTATCGCCTTTGGAAATACTATTTATTAATTTGTGCCGGAGGATTTAGGTCCGGAAAATATCAGCTCTGGCAAATTGTCTTCAGTAAAAAGCCGATAGAAAAAGTTTACGAAACCGTTAGATAATCTATTTTCTGTTTGTCACACGTTTTACAGCTTCTTTTATATGAGAGACCCCCATGCCGTAATGTTCAATAAGCTCTTCCGGCTCTCCGGATTGGCCAAATTTATCATCAACACCCACGAATTCAATTGGCACCGGACAATTTTTGGCCAAACACTCTGCTACAGCAGAACCCATTCCTCCTCTTATTTGGTGCTCTTCAACTGTAACAATCGCTCCGCATTCTTTTGCCAGAGAAATGATAGATTCTTCATCAAGCGGTTTAATAATTGAAAGGTTTAGCACCTTCACCGGAATTTCTTCTTCCAATTCCTTAGCGACAACTAAAGCTTTGTGAGTTAAAGCGCCAGTTGAAATAATTCCCACCTCTGGATTTTTTCCGTTAGATGACGAATCCCAAAATATTTGCCCTTTACCGATTTCAAAAGGAGTTTCGAGGGTGGTAATTATTGGAGTTTTTTCACGAGCTAGTCGAATATAAGTTGGTGAATCGGTTTTTGCGACTGCCATAGTCGCTTTTTCTGCTTCAATTGAATCACAAGGAGAAATTACAACCATTCTAGGAATTACTCTCATAATTGCCATATCTTCAACGGCTTGATGAGTTCCGCCATCGGGACCGACAGAAATTCCAGCATGGCTTCCGGCAATTTTTACAGGTCGGTCGTTATAGCAAATTGTCGTTCTGATTTGTTCCCAATTCCTGCCCGGAGAAAACATAGCGTAAGAAGTGATAAAAGGAATTTTTCCCATAGCCGCCATACCGGATGCAACCGTTGCCAAATTCTGCTCGGCAACACCGATCTGAACATAGCGCTCCGGAAACTTATCCCGAAAAAGATGCATTTGGGTTGACTCGGTCAAATCTGCGCAAAGCCCCACAACTCTTTCATCATTCTCCCCTGCTTTAAGTAGCCCCTTTCCAAATCCTTTTCTGATCGGTTCCTGCTCGACGTCCTTTTCAAAAATATGCGGATTTAATTTTGCGGTTTTGTTTAACATAAATTATTTTAATGATTCTCCTCCATCAATTGTAAATACTCCTCCCGTAATATATCCCGAACTCTCGCTTGCTACAAAAAGAATTAGCCTTGCGACCTCTTCAGGGGTTCCAACTCTTTTCATTGGGTTTAGTTTTATATAGCTATCGTACTCTTCTTTTTCAGGAAAAGCACTCCTCAGCATTGGAGTATCAATTGGTCCGGGACAAATAGAATTTACTCTAATTTCTTTTTCTGAAAGCTGCAAAGCTGTCGCTTTTGAAAACATAATGACCGCCGATTTTGACGCGCAATAAATCGCCGACTCTTTTTCCGGCACCAACCCTAAAGCTGAAGAAATGTTCACGATGTTCCCCTTCGTTTTTGCAAGTTCGGGAATTGCAAATTTTGTCATCAAAAAAATACCTTTAAAATTTACGTCCATGGTCAAATCAAAATCAGTAGTTGGCATCTGAACAATATCTCCTTGAGAAAAAGAATAAACACCGGCGGAATTTACCAGGATATCCAACTTTCCAAATTTTTCTATCGCCTTAGAAATTAGATTTTTTACTTGATGTTCTTCACGAACATCAGTTTGCACAAAAAGACATTCAGACGAGATAGATTGTGCAATATCATCACCACCTTCTTCTCTATTACTTGCAATAACCACACGAGCCCCTTCCTCTGAAAAAAGCTTTGCAGTGGCAAGCCCTATACCAGATGTTCCTCCCGTTATTATTACAACTTTGTCTTTTAGATTACTACCCATAAAAAATTTAAATTAAATTTCCTATTTCTATTCACTCTCACTTTCAACCTTTCCACCTAATGTCCTAAGCGCTTTAAGAGCCACCTCTCCTTGCTTGTCTGCTGGAACTTTATCAGTCGGACCTTTGCCGGGAGGCGCTCCATGCCAACGGAAATCTCTTTCAAACTCAGGAACACCTTTTCCGGGAATAGTATGAGCAATGATCACCGTCGGCTTGTTAAACACGGCTTTACCTTGATTAACCGCATCCACAATCTCTTCAAAATTATGACCGTCAATTTCAATTACATGCCAATTCCACGCTTCCCATTTAGCTCGCAAAGGTTCTAGTGGCATAATATCTTCAGTAACGCCGTCAATTTGAATATTATTTCTGTCAATTATCGCTATTAAATTCCAAAGCTTTTCTTTTCCGGCAAGCATCGCTCCTTCCCAAGTATTTCCGGCGTCCAACTCGCCGTCTGACATTAAGCAGTAGAAAAATTTTTGCGATGAAGTTCCGTTATTAATTCTCTCAGCTAAAGCCATACCAACTGCTTGTGAAAGTCCTGAACCCAAAGGTCCGGAACTGGTTTCAAGCGCCGGTAAATATTCTCTATGAGGATGTCCTTGCAGGTGAGAACCAAATTTTCTCAAGGTTTTAAGTTCTTCAACTGGAAAATATCCTGCGTGAGCCATTGTCGCGTAAAGCACCGGACAAATGTGCCCGTTGGATAAAATCACCCTGTCTCGCTCTTCCCAAAGTGGGTTTTTAGGGTCATGTTTTAAGAGATGAAAATAAAGCACAGTAAAAATGTCCGCCATTCCAAGAGGCCCGGCGGTATGTCCTGAGCCGGCTTCAATCAGCGATTCAATAATTGACTGCCTCACATTATTGGCAATCAATGCAAGCTCGTCCTTTTTTTGGTCAGTTAGTTTGTGAGACATGCAAATATTTTAACCTAGATTTTTCAAATTCTCTATAGTGCCAGAAATGTTTCCGCTTTCAAAAATCGCCGAGCCGGAGGCGAGGCGGGTTGCACCGGCTTCTATCAAGCGAGGAGCGGTTTCCAAACTTACTCCCCCGTCAACACTAACGATCGCTTCCGGAAACTTCTGCTTAAAACTTTTTATTTTTTCCAAAACTCTTTCATCAAACGGCTGGCCTTGAAAACCAATTTTGGCAATTCCCATAAACTGGACAAAATCTAATTCCGGCACAAATGGATAAACTTTTTCGTTCGGAGTGTCAATGTCTAGCGCAAGTCCGAGTTCAATATGAAGAGCTGAATCACTGGCTGGAAGTTTTTCTTTAAAATTTTTTACCAAACTACCCAAATCTTCTGTTGATTCAACATGAAAAATAATTCTTTTAGCGCCGGCGATAATCCAATCAAACCAAACGTTTTCCGGCTGGCGAACCATTAAATCAACCTCAAAATCCAATTCTTCCCAAAAGGGAAACTCTTTTTCTTCTTTTTTTATTGCTACAAAATCAGTGTTTTCGGAATTCAAATAGGGCCAAGATGCTTCCGGAGTGAGTTTGCCATCCATAACGTCAATCTGCACCAAGGGTACTAGCCCTACAACTTGAGACATTTTCTCTTCCAAATCATGAAAACTTTTTGGAATTATTGCGGGAATGACTTTAATCATTAGCTGTTAGCTTCTAGCATTTTTATTCGTCGTATATGTCTTTCGTCTTTTGAAAATGGCGTTTCCAACCAGAGCTTTACCGCCTCTTTGGCTTCTTCTTCGTTTAAGAAGCGTGCTCCTAGTGACAAAACATTAGCGTCATTGTGTTCGCGAGATAAAGAAATTATTTTTTTATCTCCGCCATAAAAAACTACCGCCCTGACACTTTTAAATTTATTGGCGCAAATTGCCTCGCCTTGCCCCGAACCACCGATCACGATGCCCTTAGCATCGTGATCGCCCTGAGCTTGTCGAAGGGCTATTTCTTTTGCAACAAGAGAAATAAAATCTGGGTAATCATCATCCGGATTCAATTCAAAGGCGCCTTTATCTTCCATCTCATATCCAAGCTCTTTCAAAAAAACTTTTAGTTTTTCTTTAAGTTCAAACCCGGCGTGGTCTGATGCAATAAAAATTTGCATATTTATATTCTATCATAGTAATATTTTTAATTCTTATTCCCTCAACAAATATAATTTAAAAAATTTTAGACCGTTTAGAAAAAATCTTAAACTCCCTAAAAATAACAAATATAACCAATTCAACACGGCCGTGTTGAATTGGTTATATATTTTGTGTTTCTTTAAGTTCAAGCCCAACGCGGTCGGATACGATAACAACTTTTTTATTAAAAATTTTATTTGATATACTGACCAAGTTTTACTACATGCTCAATCAAAGTATGAACATACCCCATCTCGTTGTCATACCAAGCTAAAACTTTTACTAGGTTTCCATCCACCACGCGGGTCAAATCCAGGTCGGCGATTGAGCCGTAAGGGCTTCCTAAAATATCGGAAGAGACAAGCGGTTCTTTGGTAATTCCAAAAATTCCCTTCCATCTTTCTTCTTTGGCGGCTTTTTCCAAAATTTCATTTACCTCTTCAACAGAAGTATTTCTTTTAGCGATAAAAGTTATATCGGCAATAGAACCAGCCGGAACCGGTACCCGCAGAGCAATGCCGTCAAATTTGCCCTCAAGCTCTGGAATGGCTTTAGTTGTGGCAGTAGCCGCTCCGGTTGAAGTCGGAATAATGTTTTGCGCCGCGGCGCGACCAAGCCGGAATTTTTTGCTGTTCGGTGAATCAACCACGCTCTGACTGGCGGTATAACCATGAACAGTGCTCAAAAGTGCTTTTTCTATACCGATCATCTCGTTCAAAATTTGAATGACCGGACTGCCGGCATTTGTCGTGCAAGAAGCGTTAGAAGTAATGTTGCAGGTTTTTAATTTCTCATCATTAATACCCATCAAAACTGTGGCCTGCGATTCATTAGACGGTTCGTCTTTTGCCGGCGCAGTGATAACTACGCGCTTGGCACCAGCTTCCAAGTGAACTTTGGCTGTTTCAAATTTGGTAAAAACGCCGGTCGATTCAACGACAACATCAATATCAAGCTCTTTCCAAGGTAATTGCAGAGGGTCTTTCTGACTAAAAAATAGAATTTTTTGACCATCAAGTGACAAGTGCTCCTGACGCTCGCCAATTTCTACTTCAAATTTACTTTTACCATAAACAGTGTCGTATTTTAAAAGATAAGCGATGTTTTCTATATCGCCCAAATCATTGACCGCTACAATTTCTAAATCTTCTCTTTCCAAAGCTGCTCTAATAAACGATCGGCCAATACGCCCAGCGCCATTTATAGCAACTTTTATCTTTTTTGTTTTAGACATTTTGCTGTTTAACTTTGCGAAACAGAAGGCGCAGTTTGAACGATCTCATCAACCTCACAAACTCCGGCAACACAAGCTAATTCTTTTTTAGCTTCAGTCTCGTCTTGCTTCTCATAAGTCATGATTTTTGAAAAATCAATATGCTCAAGACGTCCTGATATTTCCTTATATTTCTTCTCATCGATTTCTTCAAACGGAGCTAGTTGGTAAACATGGTTATCTCTCGGAAGAAAAGAAAGTCCGCCAATAATGTCCCAGTTTTTGTACAACCAGTTAGCTACCTCAATCCACTCGTTTTCACCAATTGAAACGGTTACTGAAGGATTGTGTTCGGTATAATTTTCCTTCACCAATTTCCAATACTCAAGTTGCTCAATGGCAGATAAATCGTCTTTGAATATGTGCGAGCCGGCAGGCGCCTTAACTGGAAACTCAAAGACGAAAGTATAAGCGCTCTCCATCGTCTGACCAACCTCCGGCTTATAGGGCACGCCCTGATCGCGCAACATTTTGAAAAGAGAATCGGTAGCTGAAATTCTAATTCTCCTTATGTAGTATTTTGAATATCTAGGATGCATACCTGAAGCGCAATCAACCATCTGCGACAAAGTTCCTGACGGCTTGACGCAAGTGATGCAGGTTGAAATGTTCACACCAAACTTCTTAGAGTATTGTCGATTGATCTTTACCGCCTCGTCACGTAGGGCTTTCAAAACTTTGGCATCTTTCAGGGCCGGGCAATCCCAGTGACCAGTAATTGAAACTCCGAGTAGTCTTTCTTTTTCACAATTTTCTTTCCATTTTTTTGAAAGATAAGAGAAATTGGTTAAGGTCGCTTGATAAGTACCAAGAATGGTGGCCAAACGCATTTTTTTCAAAAGCGAATCTAGATTGTCTTCTTTTCTGGCTACAATTTCGGACAAGTTGCAGAATTGTTTAGATTGCAAGATTATTTCGCCGCAAGGATTAGTTCCAATACTTCCTATAATATTCTCTCCGGTGCTGTCAAAATAACTCTCTGGGCATTCTTTCAAGAATTTAATTCTTCTTTGGGGCAAAGTCTTAGCAAGTGACCCTCTGTTGAAAATCCCTCTCTCACCACTGCCAGACTTCATCAAAGCGATCCATTCTTCTAGAAATTCTGTGCTAGTCGGCTTATTGGTATAAACTGCTGAATTATTCGCCAAGCTCCTTTGCGGTTCGGTAATATAAAACTGACCTTTTTTCGCGTCTCTAATTTCCTGATCATCAAAATCAGAAAGAGAAATCATGGCACTCCGTCGAACACCTCCGGAAACAACACAGTCACCAACCATGCAGATAATATCGTGAACATCAATATTTGAAAGACGCTTGCCCTGTTTTTTCAGCATTTTGTCTCTGGTAAAGCTAAGCAATCTTCTCAATGGTTCCGGCCCAGAAGCTTTGCCCCCCATAGTTTTCAAGCGAGCGCCAGCGGGTCTTATTTTAGAATAATCAAATTCAATATCACTCCCTTCAGCCCAAGTCTTCATACCCAAAACAAAAGCGTTGCACCACCCTTCTTTACTATCTTCTATAACACAAGCCGGCAGCTTTTTACCAGTTTGGATTTTTATTTGCGGAAATTTTTGAACGTTCTGACTTTCAGCCGACCAACCAACTCCGGTGCCACACATCGAAACATACATTATCTCCGCCAAATCTTGAAAATTTTCTGGCGCGATGTATGAACAATTATAAGCGCAGACATTAGTTGAACGCGCCGCCTTACCAGCAAACTGCAACAAACGCATTGATGGCATCGCTTGGTGATTTAAAATTCCCTCCCTGACTTCCTGATATTCAGATTTGCTTAACTTGTCTCCAAGATTTTCTTTCATGAAGCCAACATAACGATCAACTGTCTCAATCCAAGTTTCTCTTCTCTGCTCTTCTTCAATCCAACGCGCATAAGTTCTGTAAAAGATAAATTCGGCTAAAGAATTTTTAAAATACTTCTTGCTTTCAGCAGCAAGTTTTCTGACTTTCTCCGGAACTTGCAAACCAGAAACTCTCATTTTGTTTCTTTGCTCACGATAAAGAATGTAAGACTTAGCGGTTGCGACATATTCGGAGAGCATCAGTTCTTTTTCAACAGAATTCTGAATTCCCTCAACAGTCGGCAAAAAATTTGGATGTTTTTTGGAAATTCTCACCAAATCCGCTAAAACTTTATTCGCAACCATACCTGCCTCTTCAAAAGACCCCTCGCCGGTTGCCAACATGGCTTTGTAAATAGCACTTGAAACTCTTTCAATATCAAAATCAACAACTTCACCACTTCTTTTCTGAACTTTCTTTATAAGATTCGACCTTTTACCTTGCGGTTTTGCTGTTTTTACCATGTCTCTTTTTGTTAAGCGAATAAAATTATTTTGCCCATACATTTTAACCCAAAAAAGTTTTCCACAGAACAGAAAAAAGCAGGTTTTTATCGTTGGAGAAAACAAATCACAGACTTTGTAAAGACAAAATCCGTGCTCCCAAAAAAACCCTTGAAAAATAAGACCTGAATTTGGAAAAATTTAGCGACAAGAAATGATTTTGAGGAGAGAAAACGGACGGTTGGGGAAAACTTTATTTCAATTCGGCCACGTCTCCGATTTTGACTGAATTTTCATCGAGAAATCCGGCATTTAATTCCAAAACATAAAGCGCTGGGCTTACTGGATAAAAAACTTCTGGAAAAGTTTCCGGTGCTACAGATTTTTTGAAATCAACGACTGATAAATTTTCATCTAACCACACAATATCGATAGCAAATTTCATTTCCTTCATCCAAATGCCGTAAAAATCCGGTTTTTCAAAGACAAAAAGAAGTCCATGACTGTCATCTAGTCCGTCTCTACCTGACAAACCCTTAATCCTTGTTTCTGTCGTATCTGCTATCTCCAAACTTACCGTTGAATTGCCGATAAGCAATATGTTTTCTTCATAAAATATATCAGGGGTCGTATGTTTTTCAGTTGGAGATTCAAAAATTAAAATAAAAAATAAAATTGTGCCGATAAAAAAAATAACGGGCGTGATAAGAAAAATAAATTTTTTGTTTGCAAGATTCATTTAAAATTAATAATTTAACGATGCGAGCACCCGGGCCAGCAACACGGGCGTCGTTTACCCTTTTGTAAATCTTCTTGGAGACGCGCGAGGTGTCTCTCTCTTGTTTCCGGCTTCTTAACGATAGTGACATAGCAAATCCACTCGTTACGAGCAAGCGCAGTGAGCTGATTCCAAATCTCTAACACCTTTGGATTTTTTTTCAAAGTATCTTTGAGATCTTTCGGTACTTTATGAGCGACACCTGTGGCCACCTTCACCATATCTATTAATTATTTTTTTGCTAAAACCGAGATTAACAGTTTCTGTATAATTTAGATGATTTTAGTTTCTATTTATATGACAATCTTATTATATAATTTTTTTCTATTACTGATAGGGATTTTGATGACTAATTAGATTAAGATGCCTATCCAAATGTTACAATGTTTGAATGGACTTACGATCAGGAATCAGTCTCTGGCCCGCGCAAAATGGCAAAATATATAGTTATGAACCTTTAAAGGAAAATATTACCTGCGATATATTAATTGTTGGAGGCGGAATCATGGGCGCGCTCTTAGCTTACCAGCTGTCAGAGAACAATGAAAATGGTTTGACAATCGCTCTGGTGGAGAAAGATGAAATTGCAAAAGGTAGCACCAGCGCAAGCACTGCGCTCCTCATCTACGAACTGGACGTGGGCTTAAATAAACTCATAGAGCTCGTGGGTGCTGAAAAAGCAGTGCGCGCCTACAAAGTATCCCTTTCCTCGGTAAAAGAAATAAAAAATATTATCGAAAAAATCGGAGTCGACTGTTGCTACCAAGAAAAGAAAACCATTTACCTCTCGGGAAGTGGTGAGGACGTGGAGGATCTAAGAAAAGAGTACCAGACCTTAAAGAAGAATGATTTCAAGGTTGATTACGTAGAGGCCAAAGAATTAAAAGAAAAATATAACATCGACAGAGAAGCTGGAATAATCTACCACGAAGGAGCGGAGGTTGATCCATATAAATTAACCCACGAACTTATAAAAAAATCTCAAAAGAATGGGGTAAAAATTTATGAGCATACGGATATTGCCGAAAGAG
Source organism: Candidatus Paceibacterota bacterium (assembly GCA_030583745.1). NCBI lineage: Bacteria > Bacillati > Minisyncoccota > Minisyncoccota bacterium. The sequence continues at coordinate 19,167 of CP129473.1, read as the reverse complement.
AGGTGGGAGACAGAAACACTTGCGAAAAAGGCATACTCACCACGAGTGGATTCATCATTAAAACTTGCGACCTAGTTTTCGCCACCGGCTACGAAAGCCAGAATTACTTAGGCCAGAATTTAGTAGATTTAAAAAGCTCTTATGTAATAGCAAGCAACCCCCTCCCCGATCTATCCTCTCATTGGCTGCGAGATTACTTAGTTTGGGAAACATCCCGACCATACTTATATGTAAGAACCACCCCCGACAACAGAATTATCGTAGGAGGTGAAGACGAAGAAGTTGTAGACCCAAAAGCCCGCGACGCTCTTTTGTCTAAAAAAACAAAAACTCTGACAGAAAAATATGGATCATTGATTAAAGACCTTCCTATATCTGTCGATTATGCATGGACTGGCACTTTCGGCGAGACTAAAGACGGACTCGGCTATGTAGGAGTACCGAAAGATTATAAAAATATATATTTTACTCTCGGATTCGGGGGAAATGGAATAACCTTCGGCGTTATTGCTGCGAATATTTTGGTAGACATAATTTTAGGCAGAGGCGTAGAAAATCATGACTTATTTTCTTTCGATCGGTTAGAAAATTGAGTCGGGCAAAAGTGAAAATTGGCGGTGTTTGTTGGACAAAGTTCGAAACTATTTCGAGCAAAACCCAAATGATTAAAAAGGACTCGGCAGGGCGAAACAATTTGTCTGGGGCCCTGCCTCGGCTGATTTCCCGCCCGCAGGAGGGGTCTGGGGAGGAATGCGGGCGGGTTCTGGATTCGCCAAAAAAATTTCTGCGTCAATTATTATGATATCAAATCCTGAACCATCAGAAAAATGTTTTTCTTGGCTGGCCACAAATTACGAATTTTCTCCCTCATCTCCTGATGTTGTGGATATCCACTATCTAGTTTTCCGCCCATAAGGTCGGAAAACTCCAGATTAAGAATCTCTGTGAGAGATTCTTTGATATCATTATATGCCAATTTTGAAAGCCCGTCGTCCAGCAACTTTTTTCCGAAAGCGTGCCAAGTGTAAAAATGTAAAAGTTCGTGCATTATTGTGTTGGTGGAAAATTCCGAGCCGATTCTAACGAAAAAGTAGTTTTGCTCAATATTGTAAGTACAACGTTCGTTGTGGGTTAAATAGACAGTGATAATCGGTGTAGGGTAGGAAATATCAAATATTTTTTCTACACGATTAATAAAAACCTGCTCGGCAATTTTCCAACGCTTCTCAATGACGACAATTTCCTTGTTTACGTCAAAACCAGTTATCGCGTCTTGCTCTTCAATAAACTCTTTAACTTTCTCTGTTTCAAAATAGTCGCCGTATTTTTCAGAAAATGCAATCTGAAACTTCGTCGGTTTTTTACTATTTACCGCTCGAGTTCCATTGATGAAATTCTCTATATCTTTTTCTATGTTGTATGTAAAATGTAATTTCATAATCCTACTCTGTCATTTTTCTTAAAATTTTTACCCCAACACCAATAATTTGCAAAAAATTAGTGTGGGGGGCTTTTTCGTCGGGCTATTTATCCTGAGCTTACCGAAGGAGAACCTTGGACGGTCAAGCCCTGCAAAGCATATTTAAGCTTATTCAGTATAACAATTTGAGGTTCTAACAGCTTCTTACCCAACATAATCAAATCGGGGGATTTTCTTACCATCAACCCTAACTTCTTCTGTAAACATAGATAACGGTCTCACCCATAAAGCATTTGGACCAAATTCTTCTGAATCATATAAAGCTCTATAGACAACTAATGGTTCCAGGGTCTCGGCATGATGAGCAAGTCCAAGAACTTCGTATTCATTGCCTTTGTAATGTTTATATTTACCCTTTTGTATTTTTGATTTCATATTTCCTCGTGCTAGCTGTTAGATGCGGAGGGTAAGGGATTCGAACCCTTGATGCCTTTCGACATACACGCTTTCCAAGCGTGCGCACTAGACCGCTATGCGAACCCTCCTTATATATTCAAAAATTCTAGATAGAACTATAAACGATAAGACTAAGTAGTGCAAAAAATATTGAAAGATAGAGAAGGGTGGCGGCTAAAGACAAAATCCAAGGTATAGGAAAAACAATAAAAAGCAGAACCAACCCCACGCCAACAGACTGTAAAATCATTTTAACCTTACCCGGCAAGAGAGCTGTTATTGTTTTGTCGCCTCTTCTGATTTTTATAATGGCATTTAAAATCAAGAAGAGCTCTATGATGACAATAACCATCATCAAATAAAAACTCAAATAAATTGAAACTGCCACTGCGCCAACAGAACCGATTAAAAGCTTGTCAGCCAAAGGGTCATGAAGTTTGCCCCAATCAGTAATCTGTCGCCTAGTCCGAGCTAAAGAACCATCAATCGCGTCAGAAAAAGCCGAGATTGAAAAAAGAATTATGCTCCAGCCATGGAAGCCTGAGAGCAAAAGATACAAAATTACAGGGATAGAAAGATAGCGAAAAGTCGTAACGTGATTCGGAACAATATTTTTTGGTATCAGCCACAGAAAAACTTTATCCAAAATTTTGTCAAAGAAGTTCGGATTTTCAGAAACAGTTGAATGAATTCTTAAATTTTTAAACATTCCCAAAAATTATTTTTCTCCACGTAAAGCTCTGATTCTTTCTTGCGCTGGCGGATGAGTAGAAAAAAGTTTGTTCATAAAACCGACAAAGCCCTGTGAACCGAACGGATTGGAAATAAAGAGATGCGAAGTAGCGTGGCTAGCATGTCGCATCGGCCGGCTGTAATTTGAAATTTTCTGAAGAGCCGAGGCCAAACCTTCCGGGTAGCGAGTCAAAAGCGCGCCGGAAGCATCAGCTAAAAATTCTCGCTTTCGGGAAACTGCTAACTGAATAACTTTCGCGGCAATTGGCGCCAAAATTATGGCCACAATTGCCAAAATCATAAGCCAGCCGGCGCCTTTGCCATCTCGCCGTCCACCGCCGCCGAAAAAAGCCATTCGCCAAGAAATGTCGGCTAGAATCGCAATGAATCCGACCAAAGTTACGGCAATAGTAGAAACCAGCATATCGCGATTGCCGATATGAGAAAGCTCGTGAGCAATAACCCCTTCAAGTTCCGTGCGGTCTAAAATTTGAAGCAGGCCGGAAGTGACCGCCACAGCGGAATTTTTTGGATTACGGCCAGTGGCAAAAGCGTTCGGTGCCGAGTCCTCTACAATGTAAAGTTTCGGCATCGGTAGTCCGGCAGTTATGGAGAGATTTTCAACAATGTTCCAAAGCTCGCGGTGGCTTTCGCGAGAGACCGGCTTAGCTCGCGTCAGTTTGATAACTATTGTGTCCGAATACCAGTAACTGAAAAAATTCATCAGAATAGCAAAAATGACTGCAATATAAAGAATGCCCGGTGAATCAAAGTACCAAGAGATCAGCCAGCCGACGGCAATTACCACAACCAAAAAGAAAAACATTAAAAACCATGTCTTTCGGATATTTTTGTCTTGTTCCTTATATATATTCATAAGATTAGGGTCTAGCCACTAGGGTTTAGGGTATAGGGTTAGGGAAGAAATTAATTCCATTTCCCCAATTCCACCTAAAACGGATGTCTGATAACTAGCGTTTTAGCAATAATATCGTGAAGACCTTGTTTCTTCTTTGTCCAGCCAATCATAAAGTATCCGATAAACAAAATAAGGATGGAAAGAATTTTTGCAAAATGCCTTCCGGTCGCTCGCCAAAAAGAAAGTTTTTTGCCTTCAATATCGGTAACCTGAAGACGCAAAACCATTTTGCCAAGAGTTGCCTGTTTGTTGGAACTCTCAAAAAAAGCAAAATAAAGCCAGCCGACTATGGTACCGAGAAATTGCATTGCTTCACCAAAAATAAAAGACAAGATTCCAGAAGCAACGGCTAAGATAACCATATCAATAATTCCGGCTCCAAAACGACGCCAGAAGCCGGCAAATTTTACTTCCGGCAGAGCCGCAACCGCGACTTGAGACTGCGGTTGCGGCTGTCCTTCAACAAACGATTGGTTTTGCTCCATAAATTTAAAAAATTTTTTAATTTAAATAATAAAGTATGAAGTAAGGGTCGGGGTCTTTCTATAAATTTTTAAAAATTTACAGAAACTGGCTCTTTGGCCGCCACCTCCCCTTCACCAAGTTCAAAAAAGTCCCTTTGAGAAAATTTAAACATTTTAGCGATAATGTTGGCCGGAAATGACTCGACAGCGGTATTTAGATCTCTAACATTGGTATTGTAAAACCTTCGGGCTGCTTGAATTTTATTTTCTGTATCAGACAATTCTCTTTGAAGCTCTAAAAAATTTGTATTGGCTTTGAGGTCGGGATAATTTTCCGCCACGGCAAAAAGATTCTTCAAAGCGCCGGCAAGCATATTTTCACCTTGAGCTACTCCTTTTACATCGCCTTTGACTTCGGCGTTCATTGATCGAGTCCTTGCTTCAGTGACCGCTTCAAAAACTCCTTTTTCATGCGAAGCATAACCTTTGACGGTGTTGACCAAATTCGGAATAAGGTCATAGCGCCTTTTGAGTTGAACATCAATGTCAGCCCAAGCTTCCTTGGCTCGATTAATCAAACGAACAAAACGATTAAAGGCCATTATGACCCAGAGAACGATGAGGACAATAAGTCCAATAAAAATATATGTGAATGCGTTCATATTATTTTATACGATTAATTTTATAGAAAGTTATTATAACATAAAATTATCCTTTTCCTGATAATACGAATGTATTAATTGGGTCAATTAAATTGAATCTAAAATGGAGACTTCCCCAGCTAAACTCTATTACATGAAAATCTTGAGAGGTTGGTCGAATATTTGAAAATAGATATTTATAATTAATTCTGGCCTTTTGAACACCTCCCGTTTCTACGTAATAATTTTCACAAATAGATTTTTTATAATTTTCATTTATTTCCCAAACCTTTACGTCATTCATGTATATAGCAATTTCATGACTTTCACAACTACCTAACGTTAGATCTGCTGGTTTGACTGTTACCTTATTTTCTTTTCCTAAATACTTTGTAGTAAAACTAGAATTCTGCTGATAGAATGATGTGATTATTTCAAAATACTGTGTTGGGTTCGAATAAGGGAAATAAACAGAACGACTCCAACCTGACCCAGCATCTCCGCTCCCCATGCGGACCACCTCACCCAATCTTTGCCCATCGACAATAAAAGGATCGAAGGAAAATAGTTTGTTAACCGTTCCAAATTCATCCTCTGTAATACCTCCAGGATTACAAACCTTCATACCTTTATAGATTAAAGTTTCTATTCCATCGTTGGCGACAGCATATAAATCTACTGGATAAAACGGGCTACATCCTGATCTGAGGGCTGTCTTGTCCAGCTTAGCAACAATTTTCTCCCAAGCGGAAACCGATCCTTCAGATTTAATTAGAAAAATTTCGCTCGAAGCTACTGCTAAAGTCTCTACATCAAATGCCACATCTACGCAATGATTCTTACAAGAGACTTTTTTATATATTTCTAAATTGACTCTGTAAGTACCATTGGTTATCCCGATAGATTTTGTTGGGCCGACAAAAATTCCCCCACCATAGCCCGATTCCGACATTTCTTTCTCTAAAAGAAAAGTTAAGTTCTCTGTTTCCGGTATAGCACCGTTATAAATTTTGACCGCATCTCCTGTGTCTGTATTCTTTAAATCAATATGCATAAAAAGACCCGGTTGAGAAGATAAAAGATCCGGGGTAATAGACCATTCAACTTTATATTTCTTGCCTATTTCCCAAATCTCATTTGAATCAGGTGAAATTATACTTATTTCGTAATTTTTATAATCAGTTTTATTCAAAGCAAAGTACCCAGCAACCGTTCCGGCGACTAATAAAATTAATATTAAAACTACGGCCCAAATTAAAGGGCTTTTTTTCTTCGGAGAATTCACCTCCTGATTTTGATTCTGAAATTGATTTTCGGGAGGCATAAAAATTAGTTAGTAGTAAGTAGTTAGTAGTCTGTAGTTTTTGGCAATTCTTGTGGTCCTCTTAGTTTTTAGTTTAGCAGGAAAATCTCATGATTTAGTAAGGGTTATTAACAAACCCGCCCCGGCAAATGCCGGGACGGGGTTTTCAGCGTTTTTCAGCGAGTTGATCAGCGCTGAATCAGCGTTTATACTATCCCAGCCTTTATTTTGCTTTTTCATATTGAACTTACAGAATACAATTATAATCTTGCGTAAAAATTTGCGGAAACATGCTTCGCTAGACAAGGGATGCGGCTATTCGCCGCCCGCATGTTTCAAGATAAAACACCGGCAAAATAAAAGCGGGATAATGAAAAATATAGTCAAAAGCACTCGCCTATCGGCGAGTGCTTTTTCGTTATTTTTCTATTACATCATCTCGGGCATTCCACCGCCCATACCCATACCTCCGCCCATTCCAGCACCTCCGGATTTATCTTCCTTTTCCGGCTCATCGGCAACCGCCACTTCGGTTGTCAAAAGAATAGCGGCGGCTGACGCGGCGTTTTGAACCGCGCTTCGCGCGACTTTCAATGGGTCGATAATTCCCTGCTTGAACATATCGGCTACAACTTTATTATTTAGAGCGTCATAACCGGTGTTCGGATTGTCGGAATTTTTGACTTTATCTACAATCACCCCGCCATCTTCTTTACCGGTATTTAAAACAATCTGTCTCAAAGGCGCTTCCAAAGCTTTGACCACCACATTATAGCCAATGTCGTCTTCGGACAAAATATCAGTCCGACCAAGTTTAATCTTAGCCGCTGCTCGAACCAAAACGCTGCCACCTCCGGTAACAATTCCCTCCTCAATAGCTGCTTTGGTCGCGGCGACAGCATCCTCAATTTTTAATTTCAAATACTTCATTTCGGTCTCGGTCGCCGCACCAACTTTAATGATCGCGACCCCGCCTGAAAGCTTAGCAATTCTTTCATCCAATTTTTCAATATCAAATTTCGAATCCGACATCTCTCTCTGTTTCTTAATTTGGGCAACTCGAGCATCAATATCAGATCTTTTGCCTTTACCGCCAACAATTATTGTATTGTCCTTGGTAGCAATAATTTTTCTAGCTTTACCCAACACATCAAGACCCGCGCTCTCTAGCTTAAGCCCTAATTCTTCCGAAACAACTTTTCCGCCGGTAGTAATCGCAATATCTTCAAGCATTTCTTTCTTCCTGTCGCCATAACCCGGCGCTTTGACAGCCAAAACATTGAAACCGCCACGCAATTTATTAACCACAAAAGTCGCCAGCGCTTCGCCTTCCACATCGTCAGCAATAATTACAAGCTCTTTTTTTCCAGTTTGGGCAAGTTTTTCCAGAAACGGCAAAATTTCTTTTATGCCGGAAATTTTCTTATCGGTAATCAAAATTCCCGCGTCTTCATAGACCGCTTCCATCCGCTCGGCATCGGTAATCATGTAGGGCGAGACATAACCTTTGTCAAATTCCATACCCTCCACAACTTCTGATTCAACCCCGAATGATTGCGATTCCTCAACGGTTACTACCCCATCTTTTCCAACCTTATCTATTGTATCGGCAATTATTTTCCCAAGCTCTTCCGACTCGGCTGAAATGGTCGCGACTTGTCTGATTTCTTCTCTGTCTTTCACCGGCTTGGCTAATTCTTTTAGGACCTCAACCGCTTTATTTGCGGCTTTTTCTATTCCGCTTCTAACCGCCATAGCGTTGACCCCCAAAGTCGTATGCTTCATACCTTCGTCAACCAAAGCTTGGGTTAAAATCACGGAAGTTGTAGTTCCATCGCCGGCAATATCGTTTGTTTTGGAAGCAACCTCTTTTACGATTTCAGCGCCCATATTTTCAAATTTGTCGGAAAGGGAAATTTCTTTGGCGATTGAAACGCCATCGTTGGTGATTGTCGGACCACCATAACCTTTATCCAAAACGACATTACGACCGCGAGGGCCGATAGTAATCTTTACCGCATTAGCGACTTTATCAATTCCTCTTTTTAGAGATTTTCTGGCGTCTTCGCCATAAATTATTTTTTTAGACATAATTTTAGGTTATAGAGTATAGGTTTTAGGTTGTTAGGTCTTGGGCTTTAGGAATTTCCCTAGCGCCTAGTGCCTAATTTCCTAGCGCCTATTTTATTATTGCTAATATACTTTCTTCTTTCAAAATATAAAGTTCTTCGTCGTCAACCTTTACCTCATCATATCCGTATTTTGAAAACAACACCTTGTCACCGGCTTTTAATCGCATCGGCACCACCCTACCATCTTCATACCTGCCTTCGCCGACAGCTAGAACTTCTCCTTGCTCTGGTTTTTCCTTATCAATCGTCTCTGGAATAATAATCCCGAATTGATTTTTCTTCCCGGTTTCTTCTTCCAAAAGAGGTCTTACTAAAACTCTGTCACCAAGAGGAATTACCTTTAAAGACGACCTTTTTGGGGGAAAATCTTTCTTGCTCATAGGTTAAACAAAGAAAATAAGACTTATAAATGCGACCATTTTTAGTTATTAAGCGCAGTTAGTATAAACAATCAGATTGATCGGGTCAATATCTAACGGTTTGCTTTATTTGTCAGCCCTGGTATAATCTGATAAATGAGTCTAATACAGAGCTTATTACCTTTTATACAGGTCGCTTTATCAATCGCCATCATAGCCCTTGTTATGCTCCAGCGTTCAGAAGCTGGGGTTGGCGGAGCTTTTGGCGGAGGAGACGGTAGCGGAAGCCATTTTGAAAGACGTGGGTTTGAAAAAACAATATTCAACACTACTATTGTTCTAGCTGTTATTTTTGTTTTGGCTTCAATCTTGGCACTTCTGCTTTAAATCTTCTAAGTTAAAAGCGTCTAAACAATAGGCGGCTAATTTTTATGTTAAACAAAGCATCTATCTTATTGAAACAAAGTTGGGAATTACCCGGCGAGAAAAAGGTTGGAAAAGTTTTGGACTCTCTTTCTTTGACGGAAAAAGTCTTGGGGCTGTTCTTGATTCTCCTACTCTCAATCTCAAGCGCCACACTCCTACTACGAGCAAATTACGCTTTAACTGTTCCAGTACCAGCACACGGAGGAACTCTGGTCGAGGGAATCGTCGGTTCACCCCGTTTTGCAAACCCTGTTTTGGCTTTGCCCGGCTCAAACGCAGATAGAGACTTGGTAGCGCTCATTTATTCCGGTCTCTTAAAATCTACACCGAAAGGAGAGCTCATTCCTGATTTGGCAGAAAGTTGGGAGGTCAGCGAGGACGGGCTTAAATATACCTTTATCTTGAAAGACGAAATATATTTTCATGATGGGAAACCGGTCACAACCGCGGATGTTGAATTCACCGTTCTCAAAATCCAAGAACCAAGTCTGAGAAGTCCGAGAAGAGCAAATTGGGAAGGTGTAAAAACAGAAGTAAAAGACAGCAAGACTATAAGTTTTATACTAAGCCAGCCATATGCTATGTTTTTGGACAATGCAACTTTAGGTATATTGCCTAAACACCTCTGGAACAACCTAAGTCAAGAACAGTTTTCTTTCAGTCTATTAAATATAGAGCCCGTAGGATCCGGACCATATAGAATAAAAAGTCTAAAGAAAGATTCGAACGGATTGCCAATTTCTTATCACTTAACTTCTTTTAGAAATTACACTTTGGGAGAACCGTTTTTAAAGAACATAATTTTACGATTCTATACCAACGAAAATGAACTGATAGAAGCTTTTGAAAGAGGGGTGATAGAGAGTGTATCTTCTATTTCTCCCGAAGAAGCTTCGGGTTTAATAGAAAAGGGGGCCTTGGTAAAAACAAATGTTCTACCGAGAATCTTCGGAGTATTTCTAAACCAGAACGAATCTTCAATCTTTACACAAAAAGAGGTCAGGGTGGCGCTTGATATGTCTTTAGACAAAGAAAGAATTGTTGAAGAAGTCCTTCTGGGATTTGGTCGGTCAATAAACAGTCCGGTTCCAATTGCCCACCTACCGCAACTTGAACAAGACAAAGACATTTCTCCAGATTCAAATAGGATAGAAAAAGCAATTGAGATTTTGGAGAGTGCCGGTTGGAAGTTGGGAGAGGGGGAGAGTGTTAGAACAAGAAAGACCAAAGACGGCAATTCTGAATTAAGATTTTCAATTTCTACCGGCAACCTGCCGGACCTCAAAGCCGTCGCTACTATACTACAAGAAGAGTGGAGGAAAATCGGCGCGGAAGTTGACATAAAATTTTTTGAGGCCAACGGAGATTTAAGTCAAAACGTAATTCGCCCGAGAAATTACGAATCCCTGCTCTTTGGGATAAGCGCGGCTAGAGACTTGGACTTGTTCCCATTCTGGCACTCTTCTCAAAGAAATGACCCTGGGTTTAATATCGGACTTTATGCTAATATAACTACTGACAAACTTCTTGAAGAAGCCAGAGTCATCCTGAACAAAGACGAAAGGATGAAAAAATACATACAATTTGAAAAAGAAGTTTTGGAAGATTCTCCGGCAATATTTATTTATTCTCCGGATTTCATCTATGTCTTACCTCGAAAACTGAAAGAAGTCGATTTGGGTTTGATATCACAAAGTAGTGACAGATTTCTAAATGTTCACAACTGGTATATTGAAACTGATAAAATCTGGAAAATTTTTGTTAAACAAAAATAAATTAAAAACTAATAATTTAATTATAAAAATACGAACGAGGTCCTAATTTCTCGTTCAGGTTTGTTTTTATTAATAATAGACATGAGACCAAAAGAAAAAAAGAATGCGGTTTTTGCTTCAATCGTAAAAGAAGAGGGGCAAAAAATAAACGTGGCTCAAGACCAGTCACAATTTCGAAAAGAGAGCGGAAGACACGGGAGTGGTGACAGAAGAAGAGTTAGACCTTCGTCCAATAGGAGACGCTTTGAAAAACCTAGAAATCGTCAGACTAGGGTGGCAATGCAAACATCCAAAGAAAGTTTTCCGCAAATACCACCAATTGGCGACAATCTTCGCATCATTCCGCTTGGAGGAGTAGAGGAGGTCGGACGCAACATGACAGCTATAGAATATAAAAATGACATAATTGTTGTTGATGCGGGGTTGCAATTCAAAGAAGAAAATACGCCCGGAATAGACTTTATAATTCCAAACATAAAGTATTTGATGAAAAACAAAGACCGAATAAAAGGTCTTTTCATCACTCACGGACATTTAGACCATATCGGCGCAATTCCCTACATAATTGAACCGATTGGTAATCCGACGATTTATTCGCGTCAATTTGGCGCACTGATGATAAAAAGACGACAAGAAGAATTTCCCCATCTGCAAGAATTAAACATAAAGATTATCGAGGGTAATGAAAAGTTTAGAGTGGGTGAACATTTCAAAATAGAATCATTTCCGATCTCTCACACAATTCCCGATTCAATGGGACTTATCATAGAAACACCGGTAGGAAAAATTGTCTTCATAGAAGACGTCCGCGTGGACAACATTGAATCCAAACCAACTGAAGAAGAGGAGAAACAATACGAGCGATTCAAAAAAGAAGAAATTCTGCTTCTAACAATGGACTCGACAAGCATAGAAAAACGAGGTTTTTCAATATCTGAAAGTGTTGTTGTAAAAAATATAGAAAAAATAATAAGAGATGTTACCGGACGTCTGATCATTGGCACTTTCGCCTCACAGGTTGAAAGAATTATAAGCATAATTAGCTTGGCTGAAAAATACGGAAAGAAAGTTGCTGTAGAAGGTCGGAGTATGAAATCCAATCTAGAGATAATAAAACAACTCAATCTCCTTTCAGCTAAAAACTTGATTTCTGTAAACGAAATAAACAACTACGAACCAAAAAAGGTTGTCTTAATCGCTACCGGTGCACAAGGTGAAGAATATGCAGCGCTCATGAGAATCGCCAATAAGACACACAAGAGCATAACCCTAAGCAAAAACGACACCGTCCTTTTGTCATCATCTATAATACCCGGCAATGAATATGCCATCACCAGACTCAAAGACAACCTATATCGCTCGGAAGCGAAAGTCATCACCTATCTTGATTCTGACATTCATGCTTCCGGTCACGGCAACCGCGGCGAGCTGGAATGGATTCACAAAAAAATAAATTACAAATTTTTCATGCCAGTTCATGGCCACCACTACATGCTAAGGCAACACGCCGAATTATCCCAGTCTCTTGGCACCCCAGTAGAAAATATTGCGATTCCAAATAACGGCTCAATCATCGAAATTTACGACAACGGTCAAAAAATGAAAATTCTCAAAGAAGAAGTTCCAAACAGTCCGATGATGGTTGAGGGGTACTCGGTTGGCGATATGCAAGAGGTTGTTATCAGAGACAGAAAAACTCTAGCCGAAGAAGGTATGTTTGTCATTATCGCCAGCATTAACACCAGAACTGGAAAATTAAAAAAGTCACCTGATATCATCTCTCGCGGTTTCGTATATTTGAGAGAGTCCCAAGACTTACTACAACAAGCAAGACTGATAATCAAAAAAACAATTGAAGAATCGACTGTCAGCATGAATCCAATAGACTTTGAATATGTTAAGTCCAATGTCGCCGAGAACATCAGTCAGTTTTTGTTCCAAAAAACAGCCAAGCATCCGATTGTGATTCCTGTAATTTTAGGAGTTTAATAATTTAAAAACAGAGATAGCGGGAAAATGTTTTTTCTTTCAAAGATAAATTCGTCGTTGAGATTTTTATTCTCAATCTTGGCTTCAAATTTTCTTCTCTCACTCCACTTTGCTCTCATAATCTACATAAACTCAACGTTCCTTGAGCAATTTTTTTCTCCGGGCTCTTTGGGTTTTCTCTTTGCTCTAGGAGCGGTGTTAAATCTGTTTTTCTTACTCAGGGGACCGGAGCTAATTTCCAAATTTGGAAATTACCGCCTAGTTCTTTTCTTTATATTCCTTGAATTTCTAGCAGTATTAGGGCTAGCTTTGACCGAAAACCCGCTGTTTGTCGCAATCTTATTTGTCTTGCATCAAGGAACAATAATGACCATTCTTTTTTGTTTAGACATTTTTCTAGAAAACTATTCAGACCAAAGAGAAAGCAAAACTGGTGGAATAAGGGGTATTTATTTGACCTTGGGCAATTTAGCATTTGTCATCTCTCCTGCATTGGCCGGATTAATACTGACAAACGGCGACTTTTGGAAGATTTATCTAGTTTCAGCGACATTACTTATACCCTTATTCTTTTTGGCGAAGCGAGGGTTAAAAGTTAAGATTGAATATCCAAAAAAAAGCTCTCTGAAAGAAACTTTTAAAAAAATTATTTCTGATAAAAATATTTTTGGAGTTTTCGCGGTACAATTTATACTGCAATTTTTCTTCGCCTGGATGGTCATTTATATGCCGATTCACTTGTCGCAAAATTTGCATTTTTCTTGGACCGAGATCGGCTTGATTTTTACCATTATGCTTCTGCCATTTCTTATTTTTGAAATTCCGATGGGGTGGATTGCAGATAAAAAAACTGGAGAAAAAGAAATCATGACAATCGGTTTTTTAATAATCGCGTCAAGCACCGCAATAACGGCCTTTTTAAACAGTCCAGTTTTTATAATTTGGGCGCTAGTCCTTTTCATGACGAGAGTCGGAGCGAGTTTTACCGAAATCGCCTCGGAAAGTTATTTCTTCAAAAAAGTAAGAGCTGGGGAGCCAGACATCATAAGTTTCTTCCGGATTTCAAGACCGCTAGCTTTAATTGTCGCACCCCTAATCGCTGCGGGGGTTTTGACCGGTTTTGAAATTTTGAATATTCAGTATAGTTTTTTGTTTCTTGTCCTCTCTATAATAGTCTTGTTTGGAATCAAATACAGCTTGAGTATAGAAGATACTCGATAATAAAGGTTCCTCGGGGCAGAGGAGGTATTATCGGGACTCGCTAATGTGAAAGCTTTGCTTTCCCATTTCTCTCGCTCTACGTCGCTAATAAAAACTACTGCGGATCTTTCGGCCTTTCTTCTGTCCTATGATTCTCTGAAGTGTCGCAGTCACAAAAAATCAACGGTTTATTGTGTTTTGAACAGCTTTTGTCTTGGCAAAGACCGGGGTTTTGAGACACCCCATTGCAACCACCTGTACAAATATAATGTTCCATTTTTATAATTATTTAAGTTGTGGATAAATTCTTGCTTTTAATTTTATTGGGGTTATAGTTAAAGATAGGTTGTTCAAACACGGTCTCTCTCTCCTCCAGCGGGGCGCTGTCTTACGATGGTGCCCTGCTTTATCTCTTTATAATCTCAATCTCAATCATTAGATAACAAGATTAAAGCTCAATCCCTGAATCAGAAAAATACACTGTGATCTCTAGGGCGTCATCAAATTCGGGCAGTCCGGAAGGGTTACTTTTTTGTAAAATCAAGAAACCTCTTCGCATAAAATCCGGGTCACCCTCTTTATACGGATTTTCAAAATTAAGAGATGCTTCAAATGGCACAAATTCTTCAGTCATCCAGTCTCCACCGGCAGGCGGATTAGCAGTGGCATAGTGTTCAGCAATAATCAGTCCGTCCCAATTAGTCAAAACGACAGGAAATGTTGCTTCAAAAAACCAATTACCTCGGGCTTGGCCTGATATCTCAAGCGGACTTGTGATAAACTCCTCGGCTTTAGGCGAAATTAAAACGATCAAATCATCTCTTTCCAAAGGAGCCGGCTCTTCCAATACTTCAGTAAAGCTCCTGCCGTCCGGTGTCATGCATTGTCTTGGGTGAGATTCCATCACCGGAAAACCATGCGTCAGACAATCCTCAAAGCTGTTTATTTCATTTAAGATATTCTTTTCCTGATAGTAGAAAAAAACAGCGGCACCAAAAACCAAAAAAGATAGAGCAAGAATAATTATCAAGAAATTTTTCATATGTTTAATATTTTAACCCGGTAAATACAGAAGCGAAAACACAAAAACTGCGTAAAAGAGCAGAAGAAAGATTGCTTCTTTCTTGGAAATCTGTCTGCCGGTTTTGACGAAAAACAGGAAGAACAGAGCACTCAAAAGCAGGAATATCCTGGCTAAAGTCAGATGTGCCAATTCTGAAGCCGGAATAACAATGGGTTGTATTACAGAAATCAGACCAAGAACCATGGTCGAGGACAAAGCCACCGCCCCCATAAGTCCGCCCAAAATCATCCACGATTGACCTCTTTTAGCCAAATTAAAAGATATGTAGGTTTCGGGTAGGCCTGTTCCAATTGCAACAATCAAAAGTCCGACAAAGGGCACCGAGAATCCGAGACCTTCGGCAAAACCCAGAGAAGATCGAATGATTCCTTCCGCTGACACCACAAGTAAGGCAAGACTTCCGATAAAAATAAAAATTTTTTTAAAGAATGTGTTAAGACCAACACTTGAAGACTCACTAATCTCATCTTGATAAATCTTGGAAAATCTTTCTTTTTTTGAGAACAACCAGACGGTAAAACCAGCAAAAGTAAAAATTAAAATCAATCCGTCAATTCTCGACAAGGTTCCGTCTAAAACCATAATCAAAGGAAGAACCGCAGCAATAACCGCAAAAGTCGAACCAACCTTAACTGTTTGACTTTGTATTCTTATTCCCCCTCTTAAAACTAAAGCTGAGACGGCAACTGTCACGGTCAAAAGCAAGATATTCTGGCCAATAATATTGCCAAGCGACAACTCCGGGATGCCGTGTAAGGCCGAAGAGATGCCTATGAAAAATTCCGGAGCAACAGATCCCAAAGAAAAAGCAAAAAAAGCAACAACAAATTCCTTCCAACCCAGGAAACGGGCTATATCCAAAAGAGAGGAGACAACCCACTTGCCGGCAAAAATTATCAATCCACAAGAGACTAGGAATAAAATTATTGGGGCGATAGACATGATTTCTAAAATATAATATCAGAAATCTTTTTTCACTCCAATTTTTTTAATTCAGATTCTGGCATCCCCAAAAACCTCTGCAAATTCTGAATTGTCGCGATATGAAATACAGACCTGCCGTTTTCGTCGTCGTGAAAACTCGTGAGTCGGATGTCTTGCGACAGATAAAATTTAACCAACCTTTCAGTTGAATTTTTCCATTCTTCCCAACTGATAGCACTCCCACGCAAAAACTCGATTTCGCGCTTTAGTAATACTGTATTTTTCAAGAAAGTCTCAAACTCACCAGCCAAAGAAACTAAATCTGCTGCCCTTAATACTTTTTGTTCGTTAGTGGTAAATTCCGCATCTCGATGGGTCGCCAAAATAGTCTTTAAGACCTCTTCTATAATTTCCGGCTTAACATTTAATTTAACAAGTTCTTCCCTGGCAATAAAAGTCGACAGCTCTTCTTTGCTCTCACACCCTTTCGCGACATGGTCTAAATGATAACCCGCATCGTGAAATAAAGCTGCTAGACGGATAACTTCCCTGTTAATTGGGACGCCTTCAGATTCACAGCGATCAGCAATCTCCAATACTCTTTTTTCAATTTCTCTAGCGTGTTCAAAATTGTGATATGGCAAGCGTGGAGAATACACCGCCTCCACAGCAGACATTAATTTTTTTTCTAGATCCGGTTCGTTGGGTATTTTTTCCATGTTATCTAAACCGTCATTAAAGCAAGACCCCACCTAAACAAAACATCATTTAAAATATTTTAACAAAGCCTTTATCCCCAACAAATTTTTCTCCCATTCGATTGAGTCGTGCGTTTTAAGTTCAACTGTAATTGCTGGCACCCCAATTGAAGCCAGCCAACCCTCAACGTCACCAGTAATTCCATAAGCATCAAATGAATCGACAGCCGGATATCCTGATGCTTGAGAGAAAGTATTCATTATTTGTCGAGTTGCGGGAAGAATTCCATTTTCACATTCAGACGCATAGACTGCATCTGCACGACTGTGCCAAAAAATTGCCGCTGTGAGTTTGTTTTTTAAAACAAAATCGCGGATAGCCCGAGCTTCAGGTTCGGAAAATGGCGCGGTACCGGCGCTTACTACGTTACCTTGCCACATACTCTCTGACTTCCACTTGCAATCAAAATTTCTGTTGAGATCAACACCGTTGGCGTTGAATCTTCCCGGCCTTGAATCTTCCCTGCTCACTTTCACATCCGCAAAACTGAAACGCCCTTCTTTACCAATCACCTTAAAAAGACCGTCGGGGTTGGCGTTGGGAATGACTGTAACAGTCAAATTTGAAGTGACCGCTTCCGGATTATCAAAAAGGTAATCCAAAAATCTATAAGCTAAAAGAACACTGTTCCATTCATAGCCACCGTGAATACCACCGACAAAAAGCAAGTGATTTTGTCCATTGCCAAAAGTGTAAGATTCAATTTCGCGCCCCTCGACAGATTTACCGATAATTTCCTGTTTTGGTTTTGATTCTTTCTCGATAATCGGCCCTGGTTCCGGTATTTCCCGACCGCGATCAACAAAAAGTGCGGTCGCGCCGAAAATAATCGCTAGCACAACAAAAACAATGAGGATTATTTTTGTTGTGCTAAATGAGAAATTCTGCATTGGTATTATTGGTTTTCAGTATAGTGACCAAACATCGCCTGAATACCTTTGAGATTTTTATCCCACTCCACAGCTTCGTGAGTTGTAAGGAGAACACTTATCGCCGGCACGCCGATTTTAGCGAGCCAGTTTGTCATGTCGCCGGTAATTTCGTAAAAATCAAACTCTTCGTATGGCTTATAACCCGAAGCATTGGCAAAAACATTCACCAATTCTTTGGTTTCTGAAAGAACCCCCTCATGACAATTTGAGGCAAAAACTCCACCGACGGCGGAATACCAAACTAAGACAGCGCTTGGTCGATTAGTCTCAATGTATTTTTTGATGGCCTGCGATTCAGGTTCGGAAAAAACAGTGGTTCCGCCGCTAACTGTTCGTGTTTGCCACCTTCCTTCTGCTTGCCAATCACAGTCAAAATTTCTGTTGAGATCAACATTGTTGCCGTTAAACCGACCCGGAATAGTTTGGGATTCGGACACTGGTACTGCAGAACGCGCAAAACGACCCGTGGTACCAACAACCTTATCCAATCCGTCGGGGTTCAGAACGGGAACAACTGTAATTCTCAAATTTTCTGCCAATGTATCTCTGTTCTCATTTAAGTAATCAATGAGTTCATAAGCAACAAGCGCCGTATTCCATGAATATCCTCCGTGGATACCGCCGACAAAAAGCAGGTGAGTATCTCCTGTGCCGTAAGTATAGGCATTAATGTCATTACCATTTACAGATTTACCGATGACTCTTTGACCCTCTTCGGATTGTCCAAGGTTTTTTTCTTCTGTTGTTGTACTTACTGTGTTCTCCTTTTCTACTGTTTCTTCCTGATTTTGATTCTCTGATTTTTCTTGGGATGTTTTGTTAAGAATAAAGAATCCCAGAATGGCAAGGACAACAATTGCAACGATGATTATTATTGATTTTTTCATATGTTATTAGATTAGGGTTTTTAACGGCTACACCTCTAATATTAACATAAATATCCAAAAAACAGAGCGCTCTGGAATATTGAATACTGACCCGCTTAAAGTGAGAATTTAGGAATAAAAAGAAGGCTGGCAGGTGGTTTCGTGCACACAGCCGATGATTGTCGTCTTGCCTTTTTTGACGTAACGTCAGGGCAGGCCTCCGGCACACAACTCTACGACCACATGGTCGTAGCTTTTTCTTTTTGAAAATCCATATTTTAGTCACCCACTACAACCTCAAACCCTCCGTAAGCAAAGCGCTTCATATCAAAAGGCATCGCCATATCTTTTTTGCTGTATTTTTTGTCAAAATACGCCATAACCTTTTTATTCACCGCGTCGCGGTGCCGGCGGGATTTATAGACTATAAAAGAAAACCAAACAGCTTCACCGGGCTTTGTCTTCGCCATTCTAGGAAATGTAAAAGTTACAAATTTCGGCTTTACATCATCTATCATACACTCTTTATAATCAAGCGCGCCGAATCTCTTCCAAACTTTACTGGCCTCTTGTGCCATTTTTTTGTACTTATCGGTATTTTTCTTAGGAACTGATAACACAAACCCGTCAACATATTTTGCTTTAGTCATAATTTTATTAAGATTTTAAAAAACTAGAGACGCTTTTTAAGACGGTCGACGTCCTGCCACGAGAGCTTGCCTTCGGCTTTGAGTTTGTTAATGCCGTCCAGTGCTTCCTTTTTAGAAAGCCCGCTTGACTCAAAGA